>NZ_JAODBU010000003.1:0-435582 GCF_025336545.1 Eubacterium album
TTGACATGGGTATTTTTATATGCTAGTTATATAAACAAGAGCTGCAAGCTCATTTCATGAACTTACAGCTCCATCACTTATCATAGAATGTCTATTTACAGACTTTATTTCACAGACTCAGATAGTCCAAGAAAATGTCCGCACCCTCGACTCGTTAAACGCGACAGCATCTTTTTATTTGAAAATTATAACTCTTTGTCAAGTGTAGTGCTGTGCAAAAGTCACCTCGAAAATCGTTCCCCCAGTCTTGCCTGATTTGATACAAATACTGCCATCATGTACTCTAACGATTTCACGGACAAAAGCAAGGCCTAGTCCTACGCCACCCAGTTCCCGGCTTCTGGATTTATCCACACGGAAGAATGGCTCGAACACTCTCTCCCTAAGCTCCTTTGGTATTCCGCTTCCCGTATCTTCTACAGACAGATAAACATGCTTGTTTCTCTGATATGCGGTTACTGTAACCTGTCCGAGCGGATGATTATATTTGATGGCATTCTCAACCAGATTGTATACAAGCCTATAAATAAGGATATCACTGCCTATCATAGTGGCATCCTCACATTTTCCAATCAGCTTTATATTCTTTTCCACGGCAAGAGGCTCAAGGTCTGCCAAAACCTCTTCAACAATAGCATCCAATATAATTTTATCATCCCTTCCCACCGTCTGAAGCTCACTCATGTCAAGAAGAGTCTTTACCATCCTGTTTAATTTTTCATTTTGTTCCGTAACCATTTTTATGGTCTGCAAAGTGTCTGCATCATTTCCCGGGTGAGAGGCAGAATTATATAAATCAAGCTGTACCTGCATTAACGCTAATGGAGTACGCAGCTCATGTGCTGCATTTGCAGTAAACTGTCTCTGTATCTCAAATGCTTCCGACAGACGCTCAAGCATCTTATTATAAGAAATACCCAGCTGGTTCAGTTCCTTAACATTGTTTTCCTCTATTCTTGAATCAGACAGATTCTGAGCCTGTACCTCTTCAATTTTATCTGAAAACTCCCTGATTGGTCTGAGTGTATGCCCACTTATAAAATAAGTGACGACACCTCCCAAAAGCGCCAGCAAAACCGTGATTATCAGACTGTTTCTTTTATAGCCGGCCTTATTATTGTACACCTGAATCGAAAATTCATCCGCAAACTCATCCCACTTATCGTCCGGTATGCTGATATATATTTCATCTGATTTGTTCCCTTTTTCATCCCCCTGTGACTCTACCGCATCCTGCAGAGAATCGATGTAATGCACACCATTTTTATAGACAAACATAGTCAGGCAGCCACATATAATAGCAATACACAATGTAGTAATGCACGTAAGTCTCCACTGTAGCGACATTCTTTTCATCTGTCAGACTCCTCCCGTATTTTATAGCCTTCACCTACCTTGTTCTGAATGGGATCATATCCCAGCTTCGCCTTAAGCTTTTTTCTAAGTGAAGACATATGTACCCTGATTGCTCCGCTAAAGCTGTCTGCCGTGGCATCCCACACATGCTCTATCAGCTCCTCCTGACTCACCGGTCTGCCTATATTGATAAGTAAATATTCCAAAATACCATTCTCTTTTCTTGTTAGTGGAACCGGCTCTTCCTTTGCATATGCCTCACGTTTAATCGTATCAAACTTTATTTCTCCGCATTTAAGACATATATCATTCTGTACAAATTTCCTTCTTGTCAGGCTTCTGATACGTGCCTCAAGCTCCTGCAGATGGAATGGTTTTTCCATATAATCATTTGCTCCTGCATCCAGTCCCTCTACCTTATCAGCAATCTGACCTCTTGCAGATAATATCAAAACCTTAGTTTCATCATTGTATTTTCTAAGCTCCTTAAGAAGCTCCATGCCATCCATCCCCGGCAGATTCAAATCCAAAACTATCAGATCATAATTCTCCGACAGTATACATTCAAGAGCCTCTTTCCCATCATAACAGGTATCCACCTCATAACCGGCAGCATACAGACTCTTTGCAACCATATCACATATTTGTTTCTCATCCTCAACAATTAATAATCTCAAAATGTTCTCCTGCTTCTTAACAATAATTTTACAACCTATATTGTATAATACCAAAGTCAGCTGGTCAACAATACAACAAAAAAGGAGCAACATTATGTTGAAATACCAAAAAACATGTCAAATCATTCTGCTTATCCTTGGTGTATCCATGATAAGCTATGGTGCAGTCAGAGGTGAGGCGGCTACAGTGCTTGGTAAAGCAATAAAACTATGTCTGGAGTGTGTCGGAATTGGATAAGGAAAAGAAATTACTATCAAGAAAACTGGCAAAAATACGTGGCTGGATACAGGCCGCAGCAACGCTGCTGACCAATATTCATATTCCAAATTTATTTAAGGGTAAAATATATCAGGGCAATGCAAAAACAGTATGCGTACCCGGATTAAACTGCTACTCCTGCCCTGCCGCGACAGGAGCCTGTCCAATAGGGGCATTTCAGGCAGTTGTCGGATCATCAAAATTTAAGTTTTCATACTACATAACCGGATTTTTTATTTTACTCGGTGTAACTCTCGGTAGATTTATATGTGGTTTTTTGTGCCCATTTGGATGGTTTCAGGATTTACTTCATAAAATCCCCGGAAAGAAATTATCCACAGCCAAACTAAAGCCTCTTAGGTACCTAAAATATGTCATTCTTATTGTTTTCGTTATACTTCTTCCGATGCTTGTAACGAACTCTATAGGAATGGGAGACCCGTTCTTCTGCAAATATATCTGTCCTCAGGGTGTTTTAGAGGGTGCTATACCGTTATCTATTGGAAATGCTGCTATCCGTTCTGCGCTGGGAAAGCTTTTTTCTTTCAAGTGTATGATTTTAATTGCAGTGATTGTACTAAGTATCTTATTTTACAGACCCTTCTGTAAATGGATTTGTCCGCTTGGAGCAATCTACTCATTATTTAATAAGGTCAGCCTGCTCAAAATCACCGTTGATAGCAGCAAATGTGTCGAATGCGGTCAATGCTCAAAGGCATGTAAGATGGATGTGGATGTGTGTAAGACACCGAATCACCCCGAGTGCATACGCTGCGGTGCCTGCATAAAGGCCTGTCCGAAGGACGCCATCTGCTACCGGTTTATGGGAAAATCATGTCAAAAAAATGACAACAGATAGCTATTAAACATTTTACTATTATTTTAAAGGAGAAATTACTCATGAAAAACAAATTATTATTTATTTCTATTTTTACACTCTGCATAGCATTATCACTTACAGCATGTGGCTTAAAGCAAGCTTCCACAACAGATTCTAAGAACACTCAGACTGAAGCCGGCTCAGAAGCATCCAGCAAATCAGATTCCAGGCTTGATGATTTATATCAGCAGGAAAATCAGCTTTTTGCAGATCACGCTGATGTGTGGAACAAGGCATTTGGCATGATGAACAAAAGTGACGCCGATCCAAACGGAAATTATGCTGATTATCTTGCCGGTACCGTAGAATCAAACAAGAATTCATTCACAGACGATGAGCTTAAAACACTTAATGAGGATATTGAAACCATACGAAAAATCGAGGAACAGATAGCAGAGCTTGAAAACAAAAATACATCATCAGACGATAACAAGAAGGATAGCTCTAAAGCCTCATCTGTATTCAGTGATTTTTCCGGTGAGGATTTTGATGGCAATAAGGTTGATGACAGCCTGTTTTCCGGTAATGCAGTAACAGTCGTCAATTTATGGTTTACCGGCTGCAAACCATGTGTCGCTGAATTATCCAAGCTTAACGAATTAAATGATGCTATCAAATCAATGGGCGGAGAAGTTGTTGGCATCAACACTGAGACCTTCGATGGCAATAAAACAGCTATCAAAGAGGCTGCCTCTGTTCTTGAAAGCCAGGGTGTCAAATATCGTAATCTGTCAATTGACTCCTCTAGTGTTGCCGGTAAATATGCCTCAGAAATCATGGCCTTTCCAACAACTATACTTGTTGACAGAAATGGCAATATTGTAGGCGAACCAATGCTCGGCGGAATTGATAACAAGGACAACTATGATGCCCTTATGAAGCAGATTCAGTCTGTAATTGATGCAGACAGCACAAATAAATAGATGTCTACATATAAAAAGCTCCTGTGCATTGCACAGAGAGCTTTTTTTGAACATTACTATAATGTCAAGGAATCGCTCTTAATTGTCGTTGGGGAAAGAGTAATTATAAAGCGTTGAAATAAATCTCTTAATATAATAAAATCAAGATAAAAAAATATATAAAGGAGAGGGTGTTATGCATGTAAAGAAAATGATTGTATTCACAATGTTTATGCTTATGTCTGTGGGAATTTGTGGATACTCAAATGATACTAAACAACAGACGGTTAAGGAAGAAAAAGGCGTTGAAATAAATGCGGAAAATTTTCCTAGCGAATATGTAAGAGAATTAGTCAGCGAATCCTTTGATTCCAATAATGACAATCAATTGAGCCAAAATGAAATTGATGCAGTAACAGAATTATGGATAGATCCTGATGATACATATACTTATATGGATGGATTGGATAATAGTAATTTCAAATATTCTGTTATTGACTGTAGAGGACTGGAAATATTTAAAAATGTAGAGAAAATAAGAATCTGTGCGGAGACTGTTGAACATAACGATGAACAAATAGAAAAATATGGCTTATTAAATTTTGAAAAATTATATGAATTATATAAAGTTAAAGAATTGTTTATATCAGGAGAAAAATATAAAGCAAAATATGAATTAAATCGCTTCCCAAATTTGGAAAAAGTACAATTGAACTATATTAATAATTTAGATCAAATAAAATTTGGAGATAAAATAAAACAGATAAAATTTAATTCTGTATATACCGATAGTGTTATTGACCTTTCAAAAGTACATAGTTTAGAAAGATTTAAGGCAATAGGATTTAATTGTAATGGAATCGTGTATGGAAAAAATAAGAAGCTTAAAAATATTTCCATGCAGGAAATAGGAAAAGGAATAAAAGAGATAGATGTATCAAAGTTAAAGAATTTAAAAAGCCTTGAAGTATGTTACTCAAAATATTTAAAAAATATTAAAATTGGAAAAATTAAAAAAATACATTTATATGAATGCAAAAGAATAAAAAAATTAGATATATCTAAATGTGACAAATTTAAGAAAGTGATAGTAATAGCTACGGGAATTGATAAAGTGCGAATGAGTAAAACGCCATCAATAAATGATTTATGCTTATCGTTTAGTAAAATAGAAAAGATTGATTTAACAAATGCAAAAATTCATTCTCTTTCTTTGGAAGGAAATCCTATAAAAAACATAAATGTATCAAAGGCAAAGAAGATTGATAAGATATATGTAAAAAAATACCAAAATGTAAAAAAAGGAGATAAACAACAAATTAAAATAATAAGGAGGTAGCATATGAGAAAAAAGCATCCGGTTTTTATATGCATTACTGTAATCAGTAAATAAGTATATAAAACCGGATGCTTTTTATAGAAGAATGTAAAAGTCTTATCCAAATTTTCTTTTGATTTCAGCTATAAAATCTTTCGGGTTAAAAGATTTACTTTCGGAGTTTGCATTTCCTGCATTTCTTTTTGCTTCGTTCATTAATACGGTATGATTATCGATTGACTCATTGCTTGTAATTATGGAACGGTATGTGCCGTCACTACGCATAATACGGGCTTTTGTGTTATCAGCCTGTTGAACTTCAATAAAATGCATTATTTTTTCTTTTACAGTTTTATCTTTAATAGGACATCCTACTTCTACACGTTTATCCATATTTCTTGTCATAAAATCGGCTGATGAAATATACATAATTTCATCATTTCCGGAGCCAAATAAATATATTCGGGAGTGTTCTAAGTATCTTCCAACAATACTCTTTATAAAGATATTATCAGTTTTTCCTTCAACCTGAGGAAGAATGCAGCAAATACCACGAACAATCATCTGAATATTAACACCGGCAAGAGAAGCCTCAGCTAATTTATTAATAAGAGTCAGGTCAGATATTGAATTGAATTTAAGAAAAATACGTCCTTTTGTTCCTTTAGCAATTTCTCTATCAATAAGTTTAATAATTTCTGACTTCATTGAATTAGGGGCAACAAGTAAGGTGGAATAGTTTCCTTCAAGATTCCCAATTGCCATGTTTTTGAAAAATTCATTTGCGTCAGTTCCTATTTCCATGTCAGAGGTCATAAGTGAAAAATCAGTATATTGTTTTGATGTCTTTTCGTTGTAATTTCCGGTGCCTATCTGGGTAATATAGGAAATTTTCCCACGCTCTCTTCTTGTAATAAGGCAAACCTTTGAATGAACCTTATAACCTTCAAATCCATAAATTATACGGCAGCCTGCCTGTTCTAAACGTTGTGACCAGTCAATGTTATTTTGCTCATCAAATCTGGCTCGTAATTCTATAAGTACAGTTACATCTTTATCATTTTCTGCAGCTGCACATAAATAGTCTACAATTTTGGCATTTTTTGCAAGGCGGTATATTGATATCTTTATTGAAATAACGGAGCTGTCATACGCAGCCTCTTTAAGTAATTTCAAAAACGGATTCATACTTTCATATGGATAGGAAAGTAATAAATCTTTTTTCTGCAGTTGTTTTATTATGCTTTCATTTAATCGGATATCATTACTTGGTTGTGGCTCAAATGGTGGATATACTAATTCACTTTTCACACTACCTGATATTTTGTCTTCTAAACCAAATGCGTAGGACATTGTTAAAGGTGAAGAAGTAATGAAGACCTGAACTTTGGTCAATTCCAATTTTTCACATAAAAAGCGAAGAAAATTACCACTGATTTTATTCTTTAATTCAAGCCTTACCGGAGCAAGTCTTTTTCTTGAATTTAACAATTGTTGCATTGCATCACGGAAATCTTCATCTACATCAAATGCTTCATCTCCTGACGCAATATCAGCATTTCTTGTTACTGAAAATACAGTACTTTCTATAATTTTATATGAACTGAATATTGTATCAGCAAAATAAGAAACCACATCGCTTGTAAAAACATACCTTACATCTGCACCGGGCAGGAAAATTACTTCCGGAAGGGCAGTTGGAATTGGAATTATACCAAATAGTTCATTTCCCTTTTTTTCATCCGCATTAGTTAATGTAGCACCCACATATATATTTTTATTAACTAAAAATGGAAATGGATGGTGTGGGTCGATTATTTGAGGTGAAAGTATAGGATTAATCTGTGTCAAAAAATAGTTCTTAAGATATTTTAATTCCTTTTTCTCAATTTCATTCATTCTCAGACCGTGAACACCATAGGTTTTTAACTGCTCAGTAACATTTTCATAAATTTCATCTCTGAAATTAATTAATGGTTTTACAGCACGAAAAATGGCTTCAAGCTGTTCAGCGGGAGTCATTCCTGTTTTATTATCTTTATGATTGCTCTTAATCAGACTCAAATCATGAAGAGTACCAACACGAATCATAAAAAATTCATCAAGATTACTTGTAAAGATTGATATAAATTTAAGACGTTCTAATAAAGGTACTGTTTCGTCTGTAGCCTCGGATAAAACACGTTGGTCAAATCTAAGCCATGACAATTCTCTGTTTTGTGTATAATTTTGTAATTTCTCTTTCATTCAAATCTCCTTAATTAATGGTTATCTTATGGTTTTGGGACTGCTGCAGGTGGTAGGCTCGTAAGCATTTTTTGCAAATTGATACACAGCCCACACGTAAAAGTGTAATTACTTACAAATTTTTACTTTCTAGTATATTTAGAAGATAGCCTTCGCGTACACCATATGGGCTAACGGTAAAATTAGTGCATCCATAATGTTTTGCAACTGAATTGATTATTGCAATTCCGGGAATTATAGTGTGGATACGTCCGGGAGTTGCCTTAATGATTGCGGATACCAATTTAGACTTGTCTTTCTTTGCCAATTTCAAAATTTTATTTAAACGTTTGCATTCAAAGCCTGTATATCCTGAATTCTCATTAAAAAGTTCATCGCTTAATTTACAACAGGCACGTGCAGAACCACCTACTCCGAATAAAACAGTCGAGTTAATGGTTTCAGACGAAAGAGGTAGTGTATTAAGTATTTCACTTACATGATTATTGATATTTTTGATTTCTGATTTAGTAGGAATAATATCTTCAACGTAATTTGTGTACATATTTAATGAACCAACAGGTATTGAACATGTAGACAATAATGTGCCGTTTTCAAAATAAACAAGTTCAGTACTTCCTCCACCTACATCAACTAATAAGCCGTTTCCGGATGAAATGCTTTTCATTGTACCATAGTAGTCGTACAAAGCTTCTTCTTTGCCGGAAATGATTTCAATATCAAAACTACAATGTTTTTTTATTTCAGCTAAAACTTCTTCTGAGTTACTGATATTTCGTAATGAAGCGGTTGCAAATGCGTGAACTTCTTTTACATCCACACTTTCCAAAATGGTTTCAAATTTGCTTAAAGCTTCAATGGCTTTTAAAATACCTTTTTTCGAAAGCATATTGTTATTGTCAATATAACCGGCAAGCCCGGCAGGAATTTTAGAATTAAGCATTTGTTGAATCTCATTGTCTATTACTTTATATAAAACCATTCGTATTGTATTTGAACCAATATCTATAATTGCGTACATATAAACCTCCAAAAAATCTGATTTAATTAAAAAGAAATTGCAAATTAATTAGCAAAATTTATGTAATTAATAGGAGAACATTAGTTTAAATATTTTATTGATAGTATTTACATATATAAGAAATTATAAACAGTCAAAGTAAAATCTAAATATGACCAATGTATATTGTGCATAAAATTAATAAGTAACATAAATCATAGGCGAAAGTGAATAAAAATATTTTTGTTTAGAGAAATTATTTAGTAAAATCCAATAAAAAATTACGCGAAAAATTCAATAAAAAACAAAATTGAAAACAACAAAATACAATAAATGCCAAAAATAGAAAAGAAATTAAAAAATAATGTTACCATAATAAAATTTGAACCCTTTTTTTTAGTAAAATAAAAAGGTAAAAATAGTATATAAGAAAAAGTACTTATCGCGATTGAGAAGCGATATCACAAAAAAATAAAAATATTTTTAGGAGGGTTTTATGAGAACATTGAACCGTTTTGCACCAGGATTCAAAAGAATTATGGTTGCAGTCTTAGCTATTGCTATGCTCGTATCTTCAGTTTCATTTTCAAAAGGTACAAATGCAAAAGCAGCAGCATCAACTATTGGAAGCGCAGAAGACTATTCTGTAACAGCAACGGACGTATCAGACAGTCTTTGCAGAATCACATTTACACCAACAAATCCGGCAGCTTATGTAATTATTCATTACAAAGTTAACGATGGAGAGCAGGTTAATGTTGGAATGAACGCTAAGGGTTCATGTTTCGAATACGATATCAACAATGTTAAAAAAGGTGATAAAATCGATTGCTCATTTACATATAACAAAGGTGGACTTCAGTATGATTCATCAATGATGACATACACAACAGGATCAGCTCCTGTAACAGATACAAGTATTGAAGCACCATTTGGTTTAGTAGTTGCAAGTCCTGCAAATGGAGAAATCAGTGTAGTATGGGGAAGAGGAAACGTTGACTCATATAATGTTTACATTGACAATGCATTAGTAGGAAGCAAGTTGGGATGTGGATATTATGTTTATAAAGGATATGCAGCAGGCACTCATACAGTAAAAGTTACTACAGTAAGTGGTAATAAAGAATCAGCAGCTGCAACAGCTAGCGTAAATGTTACAGGTTCTGTTGCCCCAACAACAAAGGCACCTGAAACAACAACAAAAGCGCCACAGACAACAAAGGCACCTGAAACTACAACAAAGGCGCCACAGACAACAAAGGCACCTACATCAAATATTGAAGCACCATTTGGATTAGTAGTAGGAAATCCTGAAGCAGGAAAAATCAGTGTAGTATGGGGAAGAGGAAATATTGACTCATACAATGTTTACATTGATGGTAAGAGAGTAGCATCAGCTGTAGGTTGCGGATATTATGTATATGAAGGATATGCAGCAGGAAGTCATACAGTAGCAATTACTACAACAAAGAACGGAAATGAATCAGCACAGACTACAATGACAGTAAATGTTGCACAGTCAGCAGTTGCCCCAACAACAAAAGCGCCAGAAACAACAAAGGTACCACAGACAACAAAAGCACCAGAAACAACAAAGGTACCACAGACAACAGAAGCAATTGGGGTTGACTCAAGTCTTCCTGCACCATTTGGTTTGGTTGCTTCATCACCTGTAAATAATCAGATTACAGTAGTATGGGGATATGGAACAATTAACTCATACAATGTATATGTAGATGATACAAGAGTTGCAAAGAAAGTAGGATGTGGCTCATACAAGTTTAAAAATATTGTAGCAGGAACACACACAGTTTCAGTTGCTACATATAAAGATGGAAAAGAATCAGCAAAAGTAAGCGTAACAGTAACAGTTAACGGTTTAACTGAAATTGTTACAACAGCACCGGCTGAAAAACCAACATACAGTGAAGCAATTCCTGAAACAAGAGCAGACTTAAAAGCAAACGAAGACAGAATGTATTTCCAGATGAACAATAAGACAAAAGGTCAGTATTCAGATGATCAGGTTTATTGGTGCATACTTGGAAAGAATCCAAAAACACATGAATTATGTTATGTTGATACAAATGGAAATTTAATCCCTGTAAGCTTATCAATGAATACAGTTAAAAAGGGAGACAGAATGTGTGCAAATATCTGCAACACATTAGCTCAGAAAGATTATGTTTATATGCCTGACATTGAATCAGGAAGAATGTACTTAAGCTATGGTTCACCTGTTTATGTTACAATTAACCAGGGTGCAGATGGAAATATGGGATTTGCAGGACCTGACCTTAACAATGCATCAGACCCTAATGCAGATGTATTATTTGAATTTATTGAATTTACAATTACAAACAAAGAATACTGGGGCAACACATCAAGAGTAGATTTCTATAGCTTCCCAATGGCTACAAGATTAATTGGTGAAGGCGGATGGAACAACTTCCCTGGTGATGCAGATGTTTACGATAAGACAGTAGGTGATTTAGGAACAAGAGCAGAAATGTTTGCAGCATTTAAAAATGAAGTACCTGCAGCATTCCAGACATTACTTACAGACAAGAGAATTATGGCACCATGTAAACTTACATTCAACGAAGGAAAGCAGTATTCAAATTATTTTGATAACTATATCAATAAATTCTGGTCAAAATATTCTACACAGGATTTAGTATTCTCATGTGATGCCGGAACATTCAGAGGACGTGTACATGGAGATACAATGGTATTTACAAAAGACGGTGTTGGTGGAACATACACAATTTACAAGCCAACAACTCAGGATGTATTAGAAGGAAAAGGCAACATGGCAAGAGGTAACTCAACAGAATTAGTTATCGAAGCACAGCTTTGCGCAGCATTTAACAGAGGTGTTGCAACAGAACCTGAAAATTATGATAATGAAAGTGCTTACTATAAGAATAGCAATTCAAACTTCTATTCAGGATTCTTCCACAATCATTCATTTGACAGACTTGCATATGGCTTCTGCTATGATGATGTAAATGACCACAGCACATTATTACATTACACAAATCCAACAGGATTAATCATTGATCTTAAGTGGTAAGAAATTAATAAACTGTAAACGGAAATAGAAATAAAAGACGTTGTTCTTACAATGAAAATTGTAAGGATGACGTCTTTTTTTAAAATTAATTATAGTAAAAATAGCTTGAGATATACCTCAGGCTCTTTTTTGTGTTATAATAACATATACTATGTGCATTTGTTAAATACTTATGGATAAAACCTGAATAATGAAATGGAGATAGATATTATGAAAAAGGACTGGAAGAGAGAATATTTTTCAATCCCAAATTTAATGGGATATTTTAGACTGATTTTAATACCGGTATATTTAATGGTATATATTCACGCAGATGGAATGAAAGATTATGCAATATCAGCAGGAATTTTATTATTGTCAGCGCTCACAGATTTCTTTGATGGAAAAGTGGCAAGAAGATTTGACATGATAACTGATTGGGGAAAAATTCTTGATCCTATAGCAGATAAACTTACTCAGGGAATTGTTGTTATAAGTTTGATTTTCAGATACAGATTTATGGCGATTGTGTTGGTTATATTTATAGTCCAGCAATTGGGACAGGGAATTTTAGGACTTATATATATTAAAAAAAGCGGAAAAGTTGAGGGTGCGAAAATGTTTGGAAAAGTAAGCACAGCATTTCTTGACTTTATGGTATTAGTTTTAGTTATATGGATAGATATACCGAAAAATGTTGCATTGGCAATGATGACAGTGTCAGTATTTTTAATGACAAATTCATTGCTTAGATATTTTGATTATTATTACAAAGAGATAAGGAAATAAAATGAATGAAGTTCATTTTCTAAAGATATTTCCGATGACCAGCCAACAATTAAATGGCTAGGCAATAACACATTTTTTATAGGAGATTAACATATGAATTTTGCTCATTTACATGTGCATACAGAGTTTAGTTTGTTAGACGGCTCGAGTAAAATTAAAGAAATTACGGCAAGGGCAAAGGAACTTGGAATGAATAGCCTTGCGATTACTGACCATGGTGTTATGTATGGGGCGATAGACTTTTATCGCGCTGCAAATGCCAATGGAATTAAGCCGATTATCGGATGTGAGGTTTATGTTGCACCGGGTTCAAGATTTACTAAAGAAGCAGGGGAGAGCGAAGACCGTTACTATCATTTGGTTTTGCTTGCCGAAAATAATAAAGGATATAGTAATTTGTCAAAAATCGTATCAAAAGGATTTGTCGATGGATTTTATTATAAACCACGAGTAGATTATGAGGTATTGCAGGAATTTCATGAAGGAATAATATGCCTAAGTGCCTGCCTTGCAGGTGAAGTACAAAGGTATCTTGCAAGAGGAATGTATGAAGAGGGTAAGAAGGCAGCTCTTAAATATCGGGATATTTTTGGAGAAGATAACTACTTTCTTGAAATGCAGGACCATGGAATACCTGAACAGCGTATGGTTAATCAACAACTTATGCGTATGAGTCAGGAGACAGGCATTGAATTAGTTTGCACAAATGACGTACATTATACTTATGATACTGACGTAGAGGCACATGACATCTTATTGTGTATCCAGACAGGTAAAAAGCAGTCAGATGAAAATCGTATGAGATACGAAGGGGGACAATACTATTTAAAAAGTCCCGAAGAGATGGCTGAGTTATTTAAATTTGCGCCTGAAGCATTAGAAAATACGCAGAAGATTGCAGACAGATGTAATGTTACATTTGAATTTGGTGTTACAAAACTTCCTAATTATGAAGTGCCTGAAGGTTACACTCCGGCAACATATTTGAGAGAATTGTGCAATAATGGATTGCAGAAGAGATATGTCGATACAAAGCTTGATTATGATTGCCCGATGTCTTTAGGACAATTGAAAGAACGCTTAGATTACGAACTTAGCACAATTGAAACCATGGGATACGTGGAATACTTCCTTATCGTATGGGATTTTATAAATTATGCAAAGACAAATGGAATTGCAGTAGGTCCGGGACGAGGTTCGGCAGCAGGAAGTATAGTTTCGTATTGCCTTGAAATTACGGATATTGACCCTATTAGATATAACTTACTTTTTGAAAGATTTTTAAATCCTGAGCGTGTGTCCATGCCCGATATTGATATTGATTTTTGTATCGAAAGAAGGCAGGAAGTTATTGATTATGTAGGAAGAAAATATGGCAAAGACCATGTCGCTCAGATTGTTACATTTGGAACTTTAAAAGCCAGAGGTGTGCTTAGGGATGTAGGTAGGGTACTTGATATGCCATATGCACAGGTGGATGCAATTGCAAAGACAATTCCTAAGGAATTGAACATTACTCTTGATGGAGCTTTGAAGGAAAGTAAAGAGTTTAAGGATTTATATGAGAGTGATGAACAGATTAAATATCTTGTTGATATGTCACGAAGACTTGAAGGGCTTCCACGTCATGCTTCAATGCATGCGGCAGGTGTAGTAATTTGTGCAAAACCTGTTGAAGAGTATGTTCCGCTTTCAAGAGCAAGTGACGGTTCAATTACAACCCAGTATATAATGACAACATTAGAAGAATTGGGACTTTTAAAAATGGACTTTTTAGGATTAAGAAACTTAACTGTAATTCAGAATGCGGTTAGATTTGTTGAAAAAGACCATAATATAAAATTGGATATGCATAGCATAGATTATGATGATAAAAAAGTATTGGCTTCTATAGGAACAGGAAATACAGAAGGAATTTTCCAGTTGGAAAGTGGCGGTATGAAAGGGTTCATGAAGGAATTAAAACCTCAGAATCTTGAAGATATAATAGCCGGAATATCACTATATCGTCCGGGTCCTATGGATTTCATTCCTAAATATCTTGAGGGAAAAAATAATCCGGAAGCAATTACTTACGACTGCCCGCAACTTGAGCATATATTAGAGCCAACTTACGGCTGTATTGTATATCAGGAACAGGTTATGCAGATAGTTAGGGATTTGGCAGGATATACATTAGGACGAAGCGACTTGGTTAGAAGAGCCATGTCAAAGAAAAAAGATTACGTTATGCAGCAGGAAAGACAGAACTTTGTTTATGGAAATAAAGAAGAAAATGTACCGGGCTGCATAGCAAATGGAATAGATGAAAAGACTGCAAATAAAATTTATGATGATATGATTGATTTCGCCAAATATGCTTTCAACAAGTCTCATGCGGCGGCATATGCAGTTGTTGCCTATCAGACAGCATATTTGAAATACTATTATCCGGCAGAATTTATGGCAGCTATGCTTACATCTGTCATGGATAATGCAGAAAAAGTATCTGAATATATTTATTCATGCCGCTCAATGGGAATAAAAATACTTCCTCCGGATATAAATGAAGGAGAAAGCGGATTTTCTGTATCTGAAAATTGCATACGATATGGTTTGACTGCAATTAAAAGTGTAGGAAAAAATATTATTGATGCGATTGTAATGGAAAGAAATGCAGCAGGAAAATATAAATCATTAGAAGATTTTATCTCAAGAACAAGTCCGCTTGGAGTTAATAAGAGAGCTGTTGAAAACTTTATTAAGGCAGGGGCTTTGGATTCGCTTGGAGCGACAAGAAAACAAATGATGATGGTTTATGTTCAAATCATGGATTCAGAGGCACAGGAAAGAAAAAACACCATGGCAGGTCAAATGAGTTTATTTGATTTTGTAAGCGAAGAAGATAAAGCAGATTTTGAAATTAAAATGCCTGATGTTGGTGAGTATTCAAGTGACCAGATGCTTGAATTTGAAAAAGAAGTTTTAGGAATCTATGTTAGTGGACATCCTTTACAGAAAGAAGAAGCAAGATGGCGTAAGCATATTACAAATATTTCCACTGATTTTGCTGAAGTAGGAGAAGATGAGGAAAATACAAAAGTCGAAGACAAGGCAAGAGTAACAATAGGTGGAATAATTACCGGAATTACAAAAAAATATACAAGACAGGGGCAGCCTATGGCATTCTTAACATTAGAAGATTTGTTAGGTTCTGTTGAAGTAATTGTATTTCCAAGACAATATGAAAAATATAAAACACTGATTGCTGAGGATAATCAGATATTTGTTAACGGACAGGCAAGCTTAGAAGAAAATGCAGCAGGTAAAGTTATTGCAAATGATATAAAAGCATTTGATGAATATGGTACAAGTCTTTGGATTGCATTTGCAGATAAAGATGATTATACAAATAAGGAAGCAGAGCTGTTTGAATTACTTTCTGAAAATAAGGGAAAAGATAAGGTTATAATATATCTTGTGAAGGAAAAACAGAGTAAAATGTTGCCTGCTATGTATAGAGTAGATTCAAATGATACATTAGTTGAAAAATTAAAGGCTATGTATGGAGAAAAATTTGTAACAAAAGTATTAGAGTAGTATTTGTAACAAAGATATTAGAGTAACATTTGCAATAAAGATATTGTAGTAACAGTTGCAACAAAATTGTAAAGCAGCAATTGTAACAAAGATATTAGAATAATTGATAAATAATAAAATTATCAGATATTTATTTGGGAGTAAAAATGAAAGTTGATAAAGCTATAAAAGCTACATTTAATACAAATTTAATAATTCTTAACGGCTTTTTAGTTGCTCTTTTAGTAGGAACTATATTGTTAATGTTGCCCGTTTCCTCTGCAAGTGGAAATGGAACAGATTTTATTACGGCATTGTTTACGGCAACGACATCGCTTTGTGTGACAGGTCTGGTAGTTGTGCCTACATATGCATACTGGAGCATATTTGGAAAAGTAATAATACTTATATTAATACAGCTTGGCGGGCTTGGGATTATTAGTTTTACAATTGGATTTCTAATTATAATAGGAAAGAAAATTTCTTTGAAAGAAAGAAAAATGATACAGGAATCGTATAATCTTGATTCGGCACAGGGTGTCTTAAAAATATTGAGAAAAATATTTGGAATCACTCTAAAAATAGAAGGAATAGGAGCGATACTTTATTCCATACAGTTTATTCCTGAATATGGAATCGTAAAAGGAATCTGTTACAGCGTATTTCATTCGGTATCTGCGTTTTGTAATGCGGGAATAGATATAATTGGAAATGACAGTCTTGTTAAGTATCATGGAAATGTGCTTGTCAATTTTACAACTGTGATGTTAATCATATGTGGTGGTATTGGATTTATTGTATGGCTTGATATCGGTGGCATAATAAGTGAAATCCGTAACAAAAAATTGAGCCCAAATAAATTTATAGAAAGAATGAAATTGCATACAAAGCTTGTATTGATTACGACAGCTATTTTAGTTGGAGGAGGATTTTTATTTATTCTTTTATTTGAATATAATAATCCGGACACGCTTGGGAATATGACATTTGGAAATAAATGCTTAGCGGCTTTATTTGAAGCGGTAACGCTTAGAACAGCAGGATTTATTACTGTGCCGCAGGCAGGATTTAGAGATGGAACATTTATGATAATGTGTGGTTTGATGATTGTTGGCGGTTCCCCTTTTGGAACAGCAGGTGGAATTAAAACAACTACATTGGCACTTATTTTTCTACTAACCTGGTCAACTATAAAAGGCAAGGAGGATATAGAGGTTTGCAGAAGAAGAATAAATAAACAAAATGTCAGAAGTGCAGTAGCAATCGGAACAATAGTACTTAGCATACTTGCAGTAGCAATTATGGCGTTAAGTTTTACGGAAGATGCACCTTTGAAGGTAATTACATTTGAGGCTGTTTCAGCCCTTGGAACAGTTGGACTTAGTATGGATTTTACAGCAAGTCTTACAGCTATAGGAAAACTTATTATAATAGTACTTATGTTCTTTGGAAGAGTAGGACCTATAACGATTGCCATGGCAATGGCAGGCAGGGCAAGAAAAGATAGAAAGATAACGAATTATCCTGAAAAGAGAGTAATGATTGGATAAAATTCAAACAAGTAATGTGATTATATTTTTAAAATGTAATATTCAGTAATAAACGGATGAAATTTAAATGAAATAAAGTATGCAGAAATTATTTTATATTAAAAAATTTTGTATACAGTTTTAAACAAATGAATTAGAAGGAGCATAAAATGAAGGACGTAGCGGTTTTTGGAATTGGAAAATTAGGAAAAACATTTGCAGTAACTTATTCAAAAAAAGGTGGAAAAGTTTTTGCAATTGATAGACGTCAGGAAAGAGTAGATGGAATTGCAGAAGATGTGACATATGCCATAAGAGCCGATGTTACAGAGGAAAATGTTGTAGAAAATCTGGGAATCAATAATGTAGATGCGGTAGTAGTTGCCCTTGGAAATAATTTTGAGGCAAGCATAATTGTTACTACAATATGCAAATCTTTAGGGATTCCATACATTGTTGCTTCAGCGATGGACAAATTACAGGCAGATGTACTGATGAAAATTGGTGCGGATCATGTTATTTTACCGGAAAGTGAAACTGGAAAAAGGCTTGCAAATGGAATGGCAAGTGGAGGGCATTTTCAGGATATTGCTGATTTGTCAGATGAATTTAGCATAATTGAAACTAAGGTTCCAAAAGAATGGATTGGTAAAAGTTTAATAGAATTAAATCCAAGAAAGAAATTTGGATTCAATGTAATAGCAGAGAAGGTAAATGGTGTTTATAAAAATAATATAGATGCGGATAAACCTTTTGGAGATCAGGAATCAATAATTGTAATTGGTGATAATGAGAAATTATTAAGAGTATTTAAAGAGGGTTAAAAAATGATAATCACATCAAATACAAATGAACAGATAAAGAATTTAATTCATTTAAAGGATAAGAGCAAAGCCAGAAAAACTTCAGGAACATTTATTGTAGAAGGAATTAAAATGTTTCAGGAAATACCAAAAGAAGATTTTATTAAGGCTTATGCTTCTGAAAGCTTTTATGAAAAAAGAAAAGAAGAAATATCAGATTATTTTAAGAAAAATAATTTAAAAGAAGATGTTCAACTTGTTAGCGACAGTGTATTCAAAAAAATATCAGATACAGTAACGCCACAGGGAATATTAGCTGTTGTAAGACAAAAAACATATTCTATTGAAGATATAATAAAATCAAGAAATAAAGAAAAAAGCTGTATTGTTGTACTTGATAGAATTCAGGATCCCGGGAATCTCGGTACAATAGTAAGAACAGGCGAAGCTGCCGGAATTACAGGAATAATTATGAGTAGTTCAACTGCAGATATTTATAATCCAAAAGTTATACGTTCTACGATGGGGTCAATTTATAGAGTTCCATTTGCAATAGTAGCTGATTTGCCTAAAGCAGTAGATATATTAAGAGAAGATGGTATAACATGTTTTGCAGCACATTTAAAGGGTGAATTATATAATTCAGGAACACTTACAAAGGATTGTGCTTTATTAATTGGAAACGAAGCAAATGGATTAAGTGATGAAGTAGCAAATAAAGCAGACAAACTAATTAAAATCCCTATGGCAGGAAAAGTAGAATCACTAAATGCGGCAATTGCAACATCAATATTAATGTATGAAGCAACAAGGTAAAAAAGGTTCTAAACTTTGGATTTCTCCATGCTTGACAAAGAACCAAAAAAACTCCCACATTTGTATCTTATTCTTGTGAAGTTCTATGATATCAATAAAGAACGCTCGCACTGCTTGTCGCTCGTAGCAGTTCTAAATATTCAGCACACAGACCGGCTTTGAAACCTAAAGTTTCAGCCGGTCTATGCACCGAATATTTGAACCGACGGCGCCAAATGCACTTTATTTGATATCATAGAACTCCACAGTTATGAGAACAAATGTAGGAGTCTTATTTTATAAAGCTGATAATTTCTCTACAGCTTTGTCATCAAGTATTTCTTCAAAATGTTCAAGATAAAATAAATCTTTTGCATACGTTGCACTTTCAATTTGACCGTGTTCTGTGATAAATCCTAAAATTTTATTTAATACTGAAGGCTCAGTTGATTCTAAGCATATAGATAAATAATATTTATTGTTATATGGAGATTTATATACAGAACTATCTCCTTTAAAATAAGGCATGATTAACTTTGTTACAGTAATCACATCGCTTAAATTATCATATATTGAAATATTGTAAAGCAAGTCAGAATCACCGGAATTATCCGATACTTCGTCCTTTACAGATGAAACAATGTTGTCTAATTCTTCCGGATTAATATCGTCAAATGGATCAAAAGCATCTTCCTCTTTATTAGAAGAAAATAATTTAGCTAAACTGCTTCCGCGGTCATCTCCATCTTCAACTTTTGTAATCAATAAAACGATATTTTCAGGAGAAACCGGAATTGCTTCAACCATAAGAGGTTTGTCGTTTACTTCAAATCCAAAATCCTCATTGGCCTGACGCATCATATCTTGAAAAAGTTCCTTTGTTTTCCCTGCCCCAAAAGCCAATTCACTGAATTTAATATGTCTGTCTTCTAAATCAGCACGGCTTATTGTGCAACGAATCTGCTTATCATTGATTTTTTCAATTTTCATAAAATCACCTCACTAACAGTTTAGATTCGTATAGTTTATTATATCCACTATAAAAAAATATGTAAAGTTTTCATCCATATTTTAATATGTAATATATTGCAAATATGGAAAAGTTTCAATATAAAATAAGGATATTTGACAAAATATTCTTATTTATATTTATATTATACGTCAAAAAAGAACACAATATGTCAAAAAAATGAAAAATATATGATATATATGATAAATAAGATGTTGGGGTCAAAAGCCTCAACTTTGACGCCTGCGGATTGTATTTTTTAACAAATCGTTCTAAATTAATGTTGCGTATTTTATACAATATGTGTATAATGATTGAGAGAAGGAGTATATGTTATAATATGGGTAAGAACACTTCTTTGCAACTATTGGAATGCCGATATGCAACGACTTACTATTAATAAGTTTTATGAAATGTTAATATATATCACAATTATTATTTAAAGTATTAATAGTTTGACCTTTTATAATACGGAGTATACGGAATTTCCCTTAAACAAATAAAAGAGCCGGTTATATATAATAATATTTGTCAGATAATGTATTTGAACAATTATTATAATAACGGGCTCTTAGTTTTTTGCTAATTTATTTTATAGAGAACACATACACCATTTTCCATAAACACGTTTACCTTTAACAATTTTAAAAGGTCTGATTTTTACATATAAATATTGTTTTGACGGATTGTTTGAATCCGTATTAATTCTTCCGTTTAATACAACTTTTGCTGAAGTGTTTTTTCTGCCAACATCCATAGCCTTGTATTTTTTGAAGTTTTTATTTGTAGCATATCTTATCTGATATCCTGATGCTCCGGTAACCTGATTCCAATGGATTGTGCCTGAAAATTTTTTCTTGTTTTTAAACTGACTTAATAAAGAAATATAGGCATTTGTTTTTGCAGATTTAATTCCGGCAGAATAACATATTCTCAAATTATTACAGCCATCAAAAGCTGTATCCGAAATAGAAAGTTTGTTACCGTTAATTGTAATATTTTTAAAATCAGAACAATTGCTAAATGCAAAACTTTCAATATTTGTCACGGAATATGGAAGGGTTATATTCTTTAATATAGTATAAGCAAAAGATGAGTTGCCAATAGTTTTAATACCATGTCCAAAAGACACATTTGTGAGTGGATTATTTTCAAATGCACCTTCACCAATTATTTCAATATTATCGCCTAAAGTTAAATCAGAAATACTATTGCGACTAAACATATGATTTGGAATTGTCTTAAGGTTTAAAGGAAAGTTTATAGTTTCAATAGCGTTATCAGCAAATACATAGTCACCCCATGTAAGAACAGTTTCAGGAAGTGTTATGCTTTTAAAATTACATAATCTAAAAGCACGATTTCCTATATAATATAATTTGTCAGGAAAATTAATTTCCGAAAGATATATGCAACCATTAAAGGCATCATCTCCAATTTTTAAAAGAGTAGATGGAAGTATAACTTTTTTAAAAGAGTATCTTGAGTCTGTTACATATGAATTAAATGCGTTAGGAGCAATTTCTGTTACTCCCTCGGGAATTTCAACAGTCGAAAGTCTGCCGTTATAACCGATAACAACATTGTCGTTTGTAATAAACATACCATTTTCAAATCTCAGTTTATTGCCAAGAGCCAGTGAAAGATGATAAATATCTATGCGGGCTAATGAACTGTAAAGAGTAGAAATGCTTAAGGAATCAAGTGAGTCTGATCCAATTGCAATGTCAGTTACAGAGGTCTGAGAAACAGAGGCCTTAGCAAAATATTTATCTTTTTCTATGGTTGTAACGCTTCCGGGAATCACTAGTTTTGTAAGATTAGTACAGCATGCGTAAGCATCGGAAGACGAATCTGTCTGGGCATAAAGAATAGACTGAAGGTTAAATTCCTGACAACCATCTTCAATAATTAGTTCAGTTCTTTCAGAAGGAACACGAACTATGTTCAAACCATTTTTAGAATAAATTATACCATTTATAGATTTATATGCAGGGTCTTTTTTGTAAACTACAAGATTGTTTGTTTTTACTGTTGAAACTACATCTAACTTAAGAGACGATGAAAACTTAACTGTTTCAATTATAGTATCTCCGCTTATGGAATCGTATGCATCATCCCCCGGGAGTGTCTTAACATTATAATTTCCGGGAACTGATAATTTAGACAATGAATCACAAGAAGAAAATGCACATTGTCCAATAGTGCTAACAGTGTTTGGTACTATAATCTTTTTTATTTTTGTTCCGTAAAAAGCGTAACAATTTATGACTTTCAAAGTGTTTGGAAGCTTAACTTTTTGCAGATTTTTACAATTATAAAATGCGTATTTAGAAACAGATGTAACGCCATTTCTTATAATAACGGTATGTATTTGTCTGTTCTTTTTAAATGTCATTGAGTTAGGCATTTTACCTTTTCCATAAATGGTAATAGTTCCATCCTTTATTTTATATTTGACGGAAGCTATCTGAGTGGAAGAGCTACTTTGATTGATTTTTGCTGCCGCATTTACATTTTTTAAAATTGCACTATTTCCAAAAATAAATATAGAACAAAAAAATGTAAGGATTAATAAAGTTACACCAGATTTAAAAGTTTTTGCCATATAAATCCCTCCTCTCACAGCTTTGAACAGCTGGATAAATTTGAAATTTTTCATACAAATAAATATGTATTTTCCGCTCATACTAATTGATTTAATTATACCAAAATATAGTCTGAAATTAAACAAAAGTTATTAAATCTTAAGATATATAAAGATGAAATTATGTTATATATATGTTATGATGTAGTAGTTAAATATTTGCAAAAAAAATGCTAATAAAATGATGTGAATATCAAAAATATGCATAATAAATTGGTAAGCCTATAGTAGTGTTCAATTTAGGAAGATATTCACAGAGGAGGAAGAACAAGTGAGAAAGAGCATAAAGTATATAATGACAATGGCTACAATCTCAGCCATGGCAATAACAATGACAGGATGTTTTGGACCGGAAACAAGTAAAGAATATGTTACTTTGAATGATTATATGATGCTTCATTATACAGATGATGATGGAAATGAGGTTACAGCGACATCTGCAGATGGAAATGAAATGGCAGCAGTTGTCTGTGATAATGAATATGTAAATAAATATGCATTTGAAAAAGATGGCGATACTTATATGGATATAAGTGGAGTGAAAAAATATATTGATGACAGATTTTACTATGATAGTACGGAAAATACAGTTATGTATACTAATGCAACTACAATATATACAAGCCCTGTAGGCAGCAATGAAGTTACAGGCGGTACAAAAGAAAATCTTGATTTTACATCATCAGTTATGGATGGTGAGATATGTTATGTAAATTTAAAATATATAAGCAAATACATTGATTTTGATTATAAATATGCAAAAGCAAATGGGGATAAGCCTGCAGTTGTTGTAGTTAATACAAAAAGCCGTGAGGATAAAAATGGCACTGTAAAGAAAAATACTCAGATTAGAACAGATGCAGATTATATGGCTGATATTGTTAGTGACGTAAAGGCTGATACAAAACTCACAATTTTAGATAAAGGTGATGAATGGGATAAAGTTGCTACAGACGATGGAGTTATAGGTTATATTTTAAATAAGAGAGTTAAAGTAGGAAAAACAACAAAAGTTTCATATAAAAATGATTATGATACATATACGCATAATGTCTTAGATAAAAAGATAAGCCTTGCATGGCATCAGGTTATGTATTCATCAAGTAATTCAGGGTTAAGTGACATGATAAAAAACGCTAAAGGTCTTAATGTTATTTCACCAACATGGTTTAGCGTAAGTGATTCAAAGGGAGAAGTGTCATCAATAGGCTCAGCGGATTATGTAAAGAAGGCACATAGTGCTGGACTTGATGTATGGGGACTTGTAAGTGATTTTGAAACAGATGGCAATGGAGATTATTATATAAAAACAGTTGTAAATAATACAAAAGCAAGACAAAAGATGGTTTCTAATATAATGAAATATGCATCATTATATGATTTAGATGGAATTAATGTAGATTTTGAATATATAAATGTTTCTGAGGGAGCCGGATATTTACAGTTCTTGAGAGAATTGTCAATTGAATGCAGAAAGAAAGGTATAGTTTTATCAATAGACAATTATCAGCCGTCTGCATGGACAGAATTTTATGACAGAAATCAGCAGGGAAGATTAGCAGATTATGTTGTTGTAATGAATTATGACGAACATACAACTTCAAGTAATGAGGCAGGATCAGTATCATCATTGACATTTACGGAAGAAGGTTTAAAAAATACAATTGATGAAGTGGGAGATGCTTCAAGAGTAATTAATGGAATGCCATTTTATACAAGAATATGGACGGAAACTCCTGAGGACGAATCAGATGGAAATGGAAAATTAATCGAAGATGCTGCAAATGGTAATTATGTTTTGTCAACAAAGGCTGTTTCAATGGATGCGGCAAAAGAAGCGTATACAGAAGCAGGGGCTACACCTAGTTATAATGAAGAAACAGGACAAAATTATGTTGTTTATGAAAAAGGAAACAGTACATACATGATTTGGCTCGAAGATGAGACTTCAGTAAAGGCAAGACTTGAGTTAATGAACAAGTACGAAATTGCCGGGGCAGGATATTGGAAATTAGGATTAGAGTCAGACGATATATGGAATACGATTTCACAATATTTTAAATAATTACTCATAAAAATTGTTTTGGCTTCATATAATTTTAAAGAAGGAGTGAGGCCATGATTAATACAAAACGAGTTTTTTACATTTATTCTTACAAAAGAGGAGTAAAGGGCAGAAATGTAGGATTTGCCAGAATCAGGGGAAGAGATGATAATTATAAGTTGAATGTATCCATTAAAGTTCCGGTAGAATATGGTGCTGAGAATATGGAAATATGCCTGCTTAAAAGAAATCAGGGATTTGTATCCGGATATAAGGTTGGCACAATGACACCATTTAATGAAATATGTAAATTCAATACCGTGATTAGTTCGAAAAAATTGCGGGAAGCTGAATTTGATATAAATGATATTGATGGAATTTATATATTTGGAACAGAGCAGGATGGATATGCTTTTTTTGCAAAAATGGAGGATGAATTGAATGATCATCCAAAAGAATTATTTGATTATCAGATGGACAAATTTAATAGGAATTCACAACTTGTATATGTAAATTAGGAGCATTGCCAATGAATGAAAAATACATGAAAGAGGCAATTAAGCAGGCAAAAAAAGCTGCTTCAATAGGTGAGGTACCGATAGGTTGCGTAATTGTTTATAAAGATAAAATTATAGGCAGAGGCTATAACAGAAGAATGACAGATAAAAATGCTTTAAGCCATGCAGAATTAAATGCCATAAAAAAAGCAAATAAAGTGTTAGATGACTGGAGACTTGATGACTGTGAAATGTATGTAACAACAGAGCCATGTCAGATGTGTGCGGGTGCAATTGTACAGGCAAGGATTAAAAAAGTTTACATAGGTTGTATGAATCCCAAGGCAGGTTGTGCCGGTTCTATTATGAATTTGTTTAATGTAGATGCTTTCAATCATCAGGTAGAAAGTGAAAATGGAATTCTTGAAGAAGAGTGCAGCATGTTACTTAAGGAGTTTTTTAGAAATCTTAGAAATAAAAAGTAGTTTCATTTAGTATTATTTTACGTTGACAAAGTAAAATAAAATAATGTATACTAAATGTCTGTAATTGAATAAGTTTAAAACTTCCGCGCAGCCGGGGAGATAGCGGTGCCCTGTACCTGCAATCCGCTACAGCAGGGGTGATGCTTTGCGTCGGGTCTATTTTGTAGAGCTGCCCTTTATAAGTGATGTTGACGCTTGGGTCTTGTGCAACGGAAATTTGTGAATCGTGTCAGGTCAGGAATGGAGCAGCACTAAGCAAAACCTTTCGTGTGACGCGAGGGTGCCTGAGCTGAGTTAACTGTAGAGGTAACGTCTATGAGATTTTCACAAAACAAAGCGCGCGGATTAAAATAAAAAGAACTATGACTTTATAAGTTATAGTTCTTTTTTTGGTCGAAAAAAAGATTCACATATATAAGGTGGTTTGCTATAATGAAGCAATGTATTTAATATGACGATTAGGTATAAATGCATAATATAAAAGATACTAAAATAGAAATGCAAATGAGTAAAAGTATAATTAAAAAATAAAGCGTGGTAAAAATGAAAAATATGGTTGGTAATAAATTTATGAAACTAAAAAATGAACTTCATATTGGGAAGAATGACATAATAGCTATGGGGTTAATGCTATTGGCATTATTAATACTTATGCAGTATAGAACATATAGACCGTTTTTAGATGAATCAGACAATTTTTTAGGAGGAAAAATATTAAGCCGTGGCGGGGTTATATATAAAGATTATATATCTCAACATATGCCGGGGATGTATTACATTGTTGGAATTATTGTAAAGTTAGGCTTTACGGAAATTCAGGAAATACGTACATGCTTTTATTTATTAATATTTTTGTCGTGGATAGTTATGTATTTTAGATACAAAAATATATTTTCATCGTGGATAATTCCCACTTTTGTATTTATGTATTTGTCTATGTTCAGTATTTCTAAAGGACATACAGTGTTGGCTGAACAGATAGAAATTATCGCGTTTATGGTGCTTATATGTGAATTATTTTTATTTTTTAAAACAAAAAAATTAAAATTAAGTTCAGCAATTTTTATTTCAATTAGCACATGGTTAGCAATTGCCTGTGCTATGACTGCGGTATGGACAATATTTTTTATGGCACTTATATTTATC
Source organism: Eubacterium album (assembly GCF_025336545.1). Classification (NCBI taxonomy): domain Bacteria; kingdom Bacillati; phylum Bacillota; class Clostridia; order Eubacteriales; family Eubacteriaceae; genus Eubacterium; species Eubacterium album. The sequence goes on from NZ_JAODBU010000003.1 coordinate 26,997, forward strand.
ATAATTTATATTGAACAATTAAAAAGTAGTGAAAATAAAAAAAATATAATGAATGAGATTATAAGAACCAGTGTGATAATAGCAATTCCTTTTATAATATGGATGGTTTATTTATTAAAAACTAATTCAGTAGAAGAATGGTTTTACCAGGCATATAAATTTAATCAGGAAGTGTACGGAAAATATGTTAATTTCTCAGGAATATTTAAAACTGTTATTGCTCCGTTTTTTGGATATGGAAGTATGATTTGGAAGGCAATACAACAATTAACAGTATCGCTTTATTCAAGTGTAATAATTTTGGTGTATGTAGTAGTTAATATTCTTTTTTGCATAGAAATGAGTCGAAAAGGGAAAATATATGGAATACTTATGTTTGTTACCATTATAGCAATGGGAAATAGAAGTTTTGGTATATGGTCATCAGATGAAAATATGCATGCAACACCGTATTTGGCAATGACGGGATTTATGTTAGCGTATTTATTATTTGAAGTTTGGAATGTTCGAAAAGTGACAATAATAATGCTAACATTTCTTATGGTTGTACCGATTACATCAGCTCTTAATGAAGTGAGCGAATATAATAACAATATTAAATATGTAGAAACTTCTGATACGGCAAAATATATAAATGCATTAACTAAAAAGAATGAAAAAATATTTTTGGTCGGTTTTAATGAATATAATGATTACAATGCATATAATAGAATGCCGGCAACAAGGTTAGTACATATTCATCCGTGGTTTATGGAAGAGTTCCAACAGGATGTAATTAATGATTTGGAAAAAAATAAAACAAGAGTAATTGTTAACGCTGAGGATATGGATATATGGGGATATAAATATGTAGATTATGCCGCATCTTTGAGAAATTACATATTACAGAATTATACTCAGATTGGAAAAAGTGAAGCAAATGTATGGGTGCGAAATGATTATTATGAAAAGGCTCTTGAAAAACTGAATTATGACAATAATATGATAGTGCCAAATAATGAAGAATTAAAAGGTATTACATCAATAAATGGAAAGAGTGTGTCGGAATGTTTTGTACCTAAGATGAAAAAATTGGTTAAAATTTCAACATATATAACAATAAACGGGGATATAAGAGATGGATATTATATGGTGGATTTATATTCTCAAAAGGATAAAAAATGTATTTATAGTAGTGTAGTTCCGATTAGCGGAATAGTTGATGGATGGCAAATGTTTGACTTAGATGATGTTAAAGTGACTCCGGGGAATAAATATGAAGTAAGAATTTCAGTAGCAGGCGTGTCTGAAACATGTAATGTTAATATAGGAGTTATAAAAAATAATGTATCATTAAAAACAAAAATTAACAACAAATTGATTAATCAGGATTTAGCCTTAAGAGTTTATGGAAAATAGAATGAAAAATAGTCCCAAATATTGGATATATTCTAATATTTGGGATTTATTTTTGTTCCAAAATATTATATAATGAATCCAAAGGTATGCCCATTTATAGGAATGAAAACATTTTTATAAATACTAAGCATATTTTTTAGATTTAAAATAGACACAGGAAGGAGCGGGCTAATGTCATATACAGCTTTATATAGAAAGTTTAGACCGGCAACGTTTGACGAAGTAAAGGGACAGGATCATATTGTTAAAACTTTACAGAATCAGATTGAAGCTAACAGAATAGGCCATGCATATCTTTTTTGTGGAACACGAGGAACAGGTAAAACAAGTATTGCAAAGATATTTGCAAAAGCGGTTAATTGTGAACATCCGGTTAATGGAAGCCCGTGTAATGAATGTGCATCATGTAAGGCTATTGCAGCAGGAAGTTCAATGAATGTAGTTGAAATCGATGCGGCTTCTAATAATGGTGTTGATAATATCAGACAAATTAGAGAAGAAATTCAGTACTCACCAGCGGATGGAAAATATAAGGTTTATATTATTGATGAAGTACATATGCTGTCTATAGGAGCGTTTAATGCGTTATTAAAGACATTAGAAGAACCACCGGCATATGTTATTTTTGTGCTTGCAACTACCGAACCACATAAGATCCCTATAACAATTCTTTCAAGATGTCAGCGATATGATTTTAAGAGAATCACTATAGATACGATAGCAGACAGACTTTCAGAATTGATGGAGAAGGAACAGGTTACAGTTGAAGATAAGGCAATCAGATATGTTGCAAAGGCAGCAGATGGTTCTATGAGAGATGCGTTAAGTCTTTTGGATCAGTGTATTGCTTTTTATTTAGGACAAACACTTACCTATGATAATGTACTTGAAGTGTTAGGTGCTGTAGACACAGAAGTGTTCAGCAAACTTATCAGAGGCATTATAAATGGAGATGTTGTTGGTAGTCTGCATATATTGGATGATATGATAATGCAGGGAAGAGAACTTGGACAGTTTGTAAATGATTTTATCTGGTATATGAGAAATTTATTATTAGTTCAGACATCAGATAATGTTGAGGATGTAATTGACGCATCCGCAGACAGAATCCAGGCATTAAAAGAAGAAGCGCAGATGGTTGAGACCGAAGTTCTTATGAGATACATAAGAGTTTTTTCGGATTTGTCAAATCAGATAAAATATTCTTCACAGAAAAGAGTTTTAATAGAAATAGCTCTTATAAAGCTTAATAAACCGGCAATGGATACGGATGTAAGTTCCTTATTAAACAGAATGGCTTTAATTGAAAATAAATTAGAAAATGGTGTTGTTGCAGTAAGCCCTACAACAACGCAAAGTGCCACACCGGAGAGGCAGTCACAACCTAAAAAGAAATTTGATAAGGCGATACCAAAGGATGTGCAGGAAGTTGCTGATAATTGGGGAATGGTACAAAAACATTTGCCAACACACTTTAGAGCATATTTTAAAGACGCAAGATTTAGTGTGAAAGGTGACAACATATTACTTGTTGTATTTAAACATGGTGCAGTAGGTTATAATCAGTGTAATAAGCCGGAAGTCATAGAAATGCTAAATACAATTATTAGCGAACAGATAAAGAAAGAAGTTACAGTTGAAGTACAAATGCTTGAAGATAATCAGAATTTTGCAGATGTATATCAGGAAGTAATCTCAAGAATAAACATGGATATTGAAGAGGAGGATTTTTAACATGGCAAGACGTGGAGGATTTCCAGGTGGCGGAATGCCACAGAATATGAACAATTTAATGAAGCAGGCTCAGAAGATGCAGAAGCAGATGGAAGAAGCTCAGGCAAATCTTGAAAGCCAGGAATTTACAACTACAGCCGGAGGCGGTGCAGTTGAAGTGACAATTACAGGTAAGAAAGAAATTACAAAAGTAAAAATTGATGAAGAAGTTGTAGACCCTGATGACATTGAAATGTTAGAAGATTTAATTATGGCTGCAGTAAATGAGGCAATCAGAACTGTAGAAGAAAATACAACACAGCAGATGTCTAAAATAACAGGCGGTCTTGGCGGATTATTTTAAGGAGTAGACATTGGATTATTACAGTGGATATATATCAAAGTTGATTGAGGAACTTTCCATACTTCCGGGAATTGGCGCTAAGACAGCGTCAAGACTTGCATTTTATATATTAGATATGCCACAGGAACAGGTGGAAGAGTTATCCCAATCAATTATTGATGCTAAGAAAAATGTAAAATATTGTAAAAAGTGTTTTACTTTGACAGATCAGGACATTTGTCCTATTTGCGCAAGTAAAGACAGAGACCATAAAACAATTATGGTTGTAGAAAACACAAAAGATATGGCAGCCTATGAAAAAGTAGGAGAATATAAAGGGGTATACCATGTATTACATGGTGCCATAAATCCTTTAATGGGAATTGGACAGAATGATATAAAACTTAAAGAATTATTTGAAAGATTAAAAGATGATGTAGATGAAGTTATAATTGCTACAAATTCCAGCGTTGAAGGTGAAGCAACGGCGATGTACATAAGCAAAGTCGTTAAACCTTTAGGGATAAAGATAAGTCGAATCGCCAGTGGAGTACCGGTAGGTGGAGATTTAGAATGTATTGATAACGTTACGTTACTGAGAGCGTTACAGGGAAGAGTGCAGATTTAGATTAAGTCATAATTCGCAACGGCGGATGAATGAAAGGTGTTTATCAAAATGGATAGAAATGAGTATAACTTTAAAATAGAAGAAATGAGAGTCGCTGTTCGTAATAAAGATTACGAAAGAGCAGTGCAAATCGCAGACTCTCTTGATTATAGAAGAGAAAAAGCAAATGACATTTTATCCCTAATAGCAGATGCATATGAAATGGCAAAGCAGTATGATAAGGCAAAGCAGGCTTTGATTATTGCTTATGAAAATACAAATACAGGAAGACATTTGGCTTATAGGTTGTGTTTGTTGTCAGCAAAATTACAACAGTTTGATGAAGCAGAAGAGTTTTATCAGGACTTTGTTGAACTTGCACCTAGGGACAATGATAAATATATATTGCAGTATGAAATGCAGAAAGCAAAGAAGGCTCCAATTGGAAAACTAATAGAAATCCTTGAAAAGTATATTCAGGAAGATATGGAGGAAAAATGGGCTTATGAATTAGCTAAGTTATATCATGAAGCAGGAGATGAAGAAAGCTGCGTTGATATGTGCGATGAAATAAGCTTATGGTTTGCTGAAGGAAAGTATGTAAATAAGGCTATGGAGTTAAAAAAACTTTACAGACCACTTACAAAGCTTCAGCAGGAGAGATATGACAATTATAGATTAGGCAGAAAGCCTTTACAAAAGATAGAAAAAGATGAGAGAAAAGAAAACAAACAGGCAGGAGACATAGAAGATAACTTATCAATAGATAATGCCATCTCTGAAGATAAAGAGAAAGAATCAGTGTCGGTAAAGATAGCTGATGAGGTTATTGACGAGAGACCAAGCATTCCATTTATGATAAGAAAGGATAATTTTAAAGAAAGTATCAGAAAGCTTAAACATCCTGTTATAGAAAGTATTCACAAGTCAAATGACGAAAAGAAAGCCGAAGGTGAATCGGAACAAAAAGAACTGTTTGCACAGCAGAACAATCCTGATGTACAGGAGATATTTGTAAAGCAAAATGATCCTGAAATGCATGAGATTACTTTTGAAGATGAATTTGAAAAAGACGAATTGGAGTTAGAATCAGAAGAAAATTCAGAATCAGAAGAGAATCCAGAAGTGAACAAAAATTCAGAATCAGAAGAGAATCCAGAAGTGAACAAAAATTTGGAATCAGAAGAAAACTTGGAATCAAAAGAAAATGAGTTTATAGTCGATGAAGCTAATATTGAAGAAAGTTCTAAAGAAAAGTCAGATTATTCAGCTAAAGAAGCGACAGATGAAAGCGATGGCAAGTTGGATGTTGAAAAAATAGCTGTTGAAAGCGATTCTACAGAAAACAATGTCGATAAAGAAGCGGAAACTATTTTTGATGGTAAAGAGAATGTTGATGCTATACAAGAAAATGATTCTGATGAAAAAAGTCTTAGCGAAGAAGATAATGCTTCAAATAACGAAAGCATAACTGATGATGAAGAAGATCAGATAGTTAAAAAGCAGAATACAGGACAATTATCAATAGAAGAAGTTTTACATAAACTTCAGGATAGGGGAATTCTTAAGGCGGACACAGTTGAAAAGGCAGTTAAGGCCTTAGATGAGGCAGAAAATATTGTTGAAAAAACAGAAGAAGATTTTGAAAAAATAAATCCTGACTATAAGAGAATTCAGTCGATACATGAAGGTCTTGGTATAGATGAAGAAGGAAATGAACAGGAAATTGAAGAGACAGAGACAAATAACCAAGATAATGAGCAGTATTTTGATGAAATTGAGATAAGTAATCAGGGAAAAGAGATACAGCATGCCGGTGTATCAGAATTTGAAAATCCTACTCATGATAAGGAACTTGGTGCAGACCACGAAAAAGAATTAGATATGGTTCAACGTGGACTTGAATCATTTGCAGCAGAAGCGGCAGCAGATGTATTTGTTCCTGATGTTGATACCGATGTTATAGAAGAGGAAATTAAATTCCAGACAGGTGAAATTTCATTTGGAACAATGGATTTAAATGAAATAGTAAACCAGTCTGCTGCTCCTGAAAGACATAATGAAAAAAGAATTAATGTAAGTTCAAATGATATTTCAGATACGGTTCAATTAGAAAAGCATACATCTTCAATTCCAAATATGGATAATGAGATGACAGAAATAACATTGGATCCGATTGATTTTGAAAAAACAGATAATATTGAAAAATCACCTGAAACAAATGAAATTCCAAATTTTGATATTGAAGCTTTGGAAGATACAGAAACTGAAGGTGAAACAAAAGCAACACCGAATACCGATATGGATACTTTAGGTAATGAAGAAGCCGTAGGTGAAACAAAAGTAATACCAAACATCGACATTGAAGCTTTGGAAGATGAAGAAGTCGCAGGTGAAACAAAAGCAATACCAAATATCGAAGAGGAATTGGAAAAGGCAGCTGAGTCAGAACAGACAAATGTACCAACATTGGATTTGGAATTCGATATGCCTGAGATAATTAGTGGTACAGATGATTCAGTATTAGGGAATCAGTTGCCGGAAGAAGATTTGGTAAATTACGACATAGAGGAAACTATTCAATATGAAAAGGAAGAACTTGAAGAATTAAATAATATTATAGATTCCGAAAGAATGATGAATATTGAAGGTAAGCCTGAGGAATTGCCAGAATATGAAGAGCCTGAGGTTGTTACAGAAAAGTTACCTAAAAAGCGTTTAAGTGAATTATCAGCAGATTTAGAGGAAATATTTAACAATGATATTATTGATTTCAGAGATATGCCTGCTGAAGAACTTGAAAGAGAACGAAGAGAGTCAATTTTAATTTCAGACATTGATAAAACAATGGAATTAGAAAGACCTAAGAGTATCAGTGATTTGGTAAAAGAGGCGGAGGAAAATATAATTTCTGAAGAGCCTGAATTGCTGGATGAACCTTTAGAAGAAACAGTTGGCGAGTCGGAAAGTGATACAATTGATGAAGACGCAGTTGAATCAACAGAGCCGGAAATGGAATCGCTAGGAAAAACGGAAAACAAACCTGTTGATGAATTAGAAAACGAATCAACAGAGGAGTTTGAAATAAATAGTACTGATGAATCAGAAAACGAATATGCGGAAACAATAGAAGATTATGAAACAATTGATGACGTGGAAGAAGTTGAAGATTCAGAAGATGAACATATAGAAGATATAGAGGAGTCGGAAGATGAATCGGTAGAGGATTTTGAAGAACTAAAAGAAGATTTAGTTGAGGAAGAATTACAAGAAGATTCATCAGAAAATTTAACTAAAGATGAGCCGGAAGAAACAAAAAAATCAAAGATGGAAAATGTTGAAATGCCTGAAGTATCAGCCAAAATGGATAAGATTGCGCAGGAAATTGAAAGCATGCCGGAGATAAGCATACCGGAACTTGATATACCTAAGATAGAAATTCCAAATCTCGATTTACCTGATTTGAGCGATGAGGATGCATTAGAGTTAAGCGATTTGACGGATGTTGCGGATTCTAAAGAAGATTCAGAATCAGTTGATGGGCTGGATGATAATGATGAAGTAGAAGATAGTAAATTAAAAGGATCATTAGATAAATCAGAAGATTATGTTGAATCAGAGCCAGAAGAAGTTGAACCTGCAGAGCAGGAATCAGAGTCAACAGAAGAGGTTGAACCTGCAGAGCAGGAATCAGATGCAGTAGAAGAAGGTAAAGATTCAGAACAGGAAACAGAACAGAAATCAGCAGAGAAAGAATCTGAAACAAAAGAAGAAAAAGATAATTCAGGAACAAAAATTGTAACAGATGAAGATATGAAGGTGTTTGCAAATTATACAAACATTGAAGGATTGGACGATACAATAAAATACACAATTGAAAAATTAGTCAAAGAATTTGTGCCTGATGGAAATTCTTCAAATGGAAACATAGCAATCAGTGGTGATGAAAAAAGTGGAAAAACTACATTGGCTATTGATATAATCAAGATGGTTAATGCAAAGAGAGGCAGAGCCGGAAGAAGAATTGCTAAAGTAAATGCGGAGGTATTAAACCGAAGAGGATTTACAGCTGCATTAAACAAACTTATGGGAAGCGATTTAATTGTAGAAAAAGCTACAGATTTGAATAGTGAGCAAATAGATGAGATAATTAAGTCTGCTAAACTTTATACAAATGACATGTTGATAGTTCTCGAAGGAGAAACTGATGCAATGGCAGATATGTTTGATGAGAATGAAGAGTTAAAACAGATTTTTGATTATCCTATTCTTATTAAGACTTATAATGTAAAAGAATGGGTAGCTTATGGTGTTCAATATGCTAAAGATAACGGCTTTAATATCAACGAGATGGGAATGCTTGCATTATTTAAAGCTATAGATGACTGGTATGGAACAAAGAAAGAAATCAGTCAGAAGGATGTTGAACAAATATTAGATGCAGCCATAAAAAGGGCAAAACATAAATTAGGCAGAAAAATCGTTGGTATTTTTAAAACAAAAGATAAAGACGATTTGCAGATATTAAAAGAAGCAGATTTTAATATTAAATAAAAGAAAGGAATTAAAATGGAAAATTTACAGCTTGAAAAAATAGCAAATGAAGTGCGTAAAGGTGTTATTAAAGGCGTACACAGCGCAAAATCAGGACATCCGGGTGGATCATTATCAGTAGCCGACATGTTAACATTTTTGTATTTCGAAGAAATGAATGTTGACCCTAAAAATCCTAAGATGGAAGACAGAGACAGATTAGTTTTATCAAAAGGTCACGTTGCACCTGCTTTATATGCAGTGTTAGCAGAAAAAGGATTCTTCCCTAAGGAAGATTTAACAACTTTAAGACATATCGGTTCTTATTTACAGGGACATCCCGATATGAAGCATACACCGGGTGTTGATATGTCAGCAGGTTCATTAGGACAGGGTGTTTCTGCAGCAGTAGGAATGGCTTTAGGCGCAAAGATTGATAACAAAGATTACAGAGTATTTGCAGTTACAGGTGATGGCGAAATTCAGGAAGGACAGATTTGGGAAGCAGCTATGTTTGCAGGAGCAAAGAAGTTAGATAACCTTACTGTTATTGTCGATAATAATAACCTTCAGATTGATGGAACAATTGAAGATGTATGTTCACCATACCCAATTGATAAGAAATTTGAAGCATTTAATTTCCATGTAATTAATATAGATGCTCATAATTTTGATGAAATTAGAGCAGCTTTAAAGGAAGCAAGAGAAACAAAAGGAATGCCTACAGCAATTATTATGAAGAGTATTAAAGGAAAAGGCGTTTCGTTTATGGAAAACCAGGCTTCATGGCATGGTGCAGCTCCAAATGATGAGCAGTTTGAACAGGCAATGGAAGAATTAGAGAAAGCAGGTGAAGCATTATGTCAGAAGTAAAGAAGATAGCAACAAGAGAAAGCTATGGTAATGCACTTGTAGAATTAGCTAAAGAGCATGATAACGTAGTAGTATTAGACGCTGATTTAGCAGCAGCTACAAAGACAGGCATTTTCAAAAAAGCAAACCCTGACAAATTCTTTGACTGTGGTATTGCAGAAGCAAATATGATGGGGATTGCAGCAGGACTTTCAACAACAGGTAAAGTTCCTTTTGCAAGTACATTTGCTATGTTTGCAGCAGGAAGAGCTTACGAACAGATTAGAAATGAAATTGGATATCCACATCTTAATGTAAAAATAGGAGCTACACATGCAGGTATTTCTGTAGGTGAAGATGGAGCTACACATCAGTGTAATGAAGATATTGCTTTAATGAGAACAATCCCTGGAATGACAGTTATTAATCCATGTGATGATGTAGAAGCAAGAGCGGCAGTAAAGGCAGCATATGAAATTGACGGACCTGTTTATTTAAGATTTGGACGTTTGGCTGCACCTGTATTAAATAAAGAAGATTACAAGTTTGAAGTAGGTAAGGGTGTAATAATGCGTGAAGGTAAGGACCTTACAATTGTTGCAACAGGACTCATGGTATCTTCAGCTTTGGAAGCAGCAGAAAAATTGGCACAGGATGGAATTGAAGCTACAGTAATTAATATTCATACAATTAAGCCATTAGATGAAGATTTAATTGTAGAATCAGCAAAGGCTACAGGTAAAGTAGTAACTGTTGAAGAACATTCAGTTATTGGTGGACTTGGAAGTGCAGTTTGTGACTGCTTAAGTGCAAAATGTCCTACACCTGTTACAAAAATTGGTGTTCAGGATGTTTATGGACATTCAGGACCGGCTGTTGAGTTGTTAAAAGAATTTGGTTTAGATGGCGAAGGCGTATATAAATCAATTAAAGAAATAATGTAAAAGATGCAATTGATATTAAATTTTTTAAGGAATATATGAATAAAATAAATATCAAATTAAAATAATTAAATGTCAATTTAAAATACAAAAGGATTTGTATTATAAAATAAGCAAAATCGATTTTTAGTTGAAATTTAAAAAATCATTTGCTAGAATACAGTGCATGATAAGAAATGCAAGGGCGCAGACGTAAGAAGTCAGTGCCCTTGTATTTTTTTGTATTAGTAATTATACAGTAATTAATATTTACCGGATGATTACAAATGAGAAGAAAAACTTCTCAGAACTTGGAAAGTGTTTCCCCTTTAAAAATGCTTTCTTAAGTAAAATCTATAGGACAATGAAAAAAGAATGGAGGAATTAGTTATGGACGCAAATGAAATTTTGGAGGCAGCTACAAGTAGTAGTTTTGCAATTTGGTTCTTAATTGGTGCAAGTTTAGTATTCTTTATGCAGGCCGGTTTCGCAATGGTTGAAACAGGATTTACCAGAGCAAAGAATGCAGGTAACATTATCATGAAGAACCTGATGGATTTTTGTATCGGTACTATAATGTACATTGTTTTAGGTTTTGGACTTATGATGTCAGAAGATTATGTAATGGGAATCATTGGTATTCCAAATCTTGACATCTTCACAAATTACAGCAACTTCAATTGGTCACAGTTCGTATTCCAGTTAGTATTCTGTGCAACAGCAGCAACAATTGTTTCAGGAGCTATGGCTGAAAGAACAAAATTCAGTGCTTATTGTGTTTACTCAGCAGCAATCAGTTTGATTGTATATCCTATTGAAGCAGGTTGGGTTTGGAACTACGGCGGAAACGGATGGTTACAGAAATTACATTTCGTAGATTTCGCAGGTTCAGCAGTAATCCACTCAGTAGGTGGTATGGCAGCTTTAGTCGGAGCAATTATTCTTGGAGCCAGAATTGGTAAATACACAAAGAAAGCAGATGGAACAATTATTTCAAATGCTATCGGTGGACATTCAATAACACTTGGAGCTCTTGGATGTTTCATCCTTTGGTTTGGATGGTATGGATTTAACGGTGCAGCTGCAACAAACACAGACAGTCTTGCATCAATCTTTATGAATACAACAATCGCTCCTGCAACAGCAACAGTTGTATGTATGATATTTACTTGGATTAAAGATGGAAAACCTGATGTAGGTATGTGCTTAAATGCATCACTTGCAGGTTTGGTAGCAATTACAGCAGGTTGTGCTTCAGTTGATACAATTGGTGCTTTAGTAATTGGTGCAGTTGCAGGTATTTTAGTAGATGTAGTAGTAGAAGTACTTGATAAGAAGTTCCACATCGATGACCCTGTTGGTGCAGTTGGTGTTCACTGGGCAAACGGTGTTTGGGGAACAATTGCAGTAGGCTTATTTGCAACAGGTAAAGGCGATACAGTTCAGGCATTTGCAGATGGTTCTTATTACGCAGGTTTATTCTACGGAGGTGGAGCAAAATTATTAGGAATTCAGATTTTAGGTATTGTTGCAATTGATGTATATGCAGCAATCATGATGACAATTGTATTCCAGCTTATTAAACATACAATAGGACTTAGAACAACAGCAGAAGAAGAAATTATTGGTATGGATATATCAGAACATGGTCTTGCATCAGCATATGCAGACTTCCTTCCTACAACACCTTCATACATGGGTGAAAGCGTAGGAGCAGTAGATGTAGCAAATCTTGAACCTGCTACATTATCAATTGGTGAAGCAAAACCAACTGGAAAATATACAAAGATTACAGTTATTTGTAATGAAGATAAATTTGGAACCCTTAAAGACACAATGGCAGCTATCGGTGTAACAGGTATGACAGTTATCCAGGCAATGGGCTGTGGTGTTGAACAGGGAAAGAGTGGTGTTTACAGAGGTGTTAAGATGAGCATGAACCTTCTTCCAAAGGTTAAAGTTGAAATCGTTGTATCAACAGTTGATCCTAACCTTGTAGTAGCAGCAGCTAGAAAAGCTCTTTATACAGGCGGTGTTGGCGATGGTAAGATTTTCGTAACAGATGTAGAAGATGTAATGAGAGTCAGAACAGGTGACACAGGTATTGCAGCACTTTCAAATGAGTAAATACTCAACAATATAATGGATATTTAGGAACTCTGTTCTTAAAATATATTTTACTTAATCTCATTAAAGGGGCCGGTGGTTATCCATCGGCTCCTAAATTTGTTTGCAAATAACGTTCACAGACTGGTATTTACCACTTACTGCTAATAAAATACCACTTACATAAAATCTATTTACATCCACATAATTTGCAAATATAATCATCACATAAGGAGTCAGATATGAAAGTAATCGTAAATGTGGATGAAAACTGCATAGAGGAACAGGTAATAATAAATTGCCACGAACTGAATGAGAATATAATTAATATTCGGAAAACTATCTCAGCGATGGAAAACCAGAGTCTTAAAATTGAGCTTAAACAGGGTGAAAAAGAATTTTATATAGATGTTGGTGAAATTCTTTTTTTTGAAACTGATAACAATCAGGTTATGGCTCATACAGCAAATGAGATATTTTTAACAGGCAGTAAATTATACGAATTGGAGAAAATATTACCATGGTACTTTAGCAGAATATCAAAGTCAGCAATTTTAAATGTAAAGAAAGTGTATGCGATTACAAGAAATCTGACAGCGTCAAGTTTAATTGAATTTGAAGGAACGCCTAAACATGTATATGTTTCAAGGGCATATTACAAGCCGTTAAAAGAAAAATTAGAAGAAATGAGGAATATGTGATGAAAAAAAACAATATTTACTGGGGAATGATATTTATAATAATGGCTGCATTAATTGTAGTTAATGGTCTGGGTCTGATTGAAGGCGTGGGTGTCTGGAGTATAATTTTTACAGTACTTTTTGGTGCTGCATTATTAGATGGAATTGTAAGATTACAGGCAACAACAATATTATTCTCGCTTGCTTTTTTAGCAATTGTCTGGTCAGAGCAACTTCACATTGAAAGTATAACTCCATGGCCGATTCTGTTTGCAGCATTGTTAGGAAGTATTGGAATAAGCATGATATTTGGAAAGAAAAATAAAAAATGGAAAAAAGATTACTCAGGTGGAAATCATTATTACAGCAATAATAGTAGTAATGAAGGAAAATATTTTGATGAAAATGTTAATGTAGAGCAGGATAGCGGAGAAGTAGTAACATGCGAATCAAAATTTGCAGGAACTGTTAAATACATTACTTCAAATAATTTAAAAAAAGTATATGTAAGAAATGAATTTTCAGGAATGTCAATTTATTTAGATAAGGCAAAAGTGCCAAGTAAGAGACTTGAAATAGAAATAAAGAATTCATTTGGAGGAGTGGAAATTTATATTCCGGCTAACTGGATTGTAGAAAATGAGTTAAATTGTTCATTTGGCGGCTACGACGAAGAAGGTACAAAAGCACCAACAGATGCTGAAAGCGTGACAGTTGTTATTAAGGGATCAGCAAATTTGTCTGGCGTTACAATAAAATACATTTAAATATAGAAGTAGTAGCAAAAGAGGTATGAGAAAAATAAACCTATAATAAAATTTAGTATAGAATTAAAAAGCAATCAATTACAATAAAAGAATAAGTATAAGAAAAAAGACTGAACAGTATGCATGCATGATATGTGTCCAGGATTCTGGGTACATATCAGCACACTGTTTGGTCTTTTTTGATTAGAGCATATGCTACAATGCAGAAAATACTTTTGTCTTGTGAATAAATTTTATTAAAGTTTATTCACATAGACCATAGGAGGGAAAAAGTAAATTATCAGAATTTGTGTATTATAAATTTTATCATTGACAAAGAAAAGAATAAGTATTAAAGTAATATCAAAATAATATCACTTTAATACTTGGGAGGATAAAGTTATGGATGAAAATGTAAAGTTAAGTAATGTAAAGGAAAGGGAAATTACTAAGAAAAATGGATTCGCAATGTTATTTGCCAATATACTTGGATATGTAGCAACAGTTGTGACGTTTGTACTAGGATTAGTTTTTGCAATAAACTATGAAGATGTTAATGACGTGATATTTGGATTAGGAATCGGTTTATTTGTTGTTAGTTTAGCGTTATTAATTGTATCTATTGTTCTGTCATGTGGACTAAAATCAGTTAATCCTAATGAAGCAATGGTATTTACTCTTTTTGGTGAATATTATGGCACAATTAAAAGTGCAGGATTTTATTTTATAAATCCATTTTGTAGTGCAGTAGTTCCTAACGAAGAAACAACAGGAAATATCTTTGAAATTTCTTCTGATGTTAATGGTAACAGCTCAGCAAAAGTTGCCGGAGTTACAAAAAAGAAAATATCAACTAAGGTTATAACATTAAATAATGAGAAACAGAAAGTGAATGATGCTTTAGGAAATCCGATAATTATCGGAGCGGTGGTTATTTGCAAGATAATTGACCCTACAAAAGCAGTTTTAAATGTTGATAATTATATGAAATTTTTATCAACTCAGTGTGATTCTGTAATAAGAAATATTTCAAGATTGTATCCTTATGATATAATATCAGATGAAAATGAGGATGATAACGAAAAGACTCTACGTGGAAGCAGCCAGGAAATTGCAGATAGTATGGAAGTAGAGTTACAGAAAAAGGTTGAAGATGCCGGAATAGAAATTATGGAAGTTAGAATAACTCATTTGTCATATGCAGAAGAAATAGCTGCAGCAATGCTTCAGAGACAACAGGCAACGGCAATTATTGCAGCAAGACAGAAAATTGTTGAAGGCGCAGTAAGTATGGTTAAAATGGCAATTGACCAACTTGGAGAAGAAGAAATTGTGGTGCTTGATGAAGAAAGAAAAGCTGCTATGGTAAGCAATCTTTTAGTTGTGTTATGTGGAAATAAAGAAGCACAACCAATTGTGAACAGCGGAAGTATTTATTAATAAAAATAGAAAATAATAAATTAAAAATTAATTCAACAGATAATAATGTTAAAATAAGTCAAACAATTGAGCTAAAATAAATTAAAAAAGTTATGACTATTTGAAACTATATATATTGAAAAACAGTGAAAGGAGCCGGTATGGATAAGGAAGAACAACTTAATAAAAAAGAACTTGAGCTCCAAAAACGTTTAGAAAATATTTCTAATATGGAAAAAGAAATATTAACAAAAGAAAAAAAACTAAAAGAAAAAGAAAAGGCAAAGAAACAGGTGTTGTTAAGACTGTCCCCTTCATTATGGGAAGAGATTGCAGCATGGGCAGAAGATGATTTCCGCTCAATAAATGGCCAGATTGAATATCTTTTAGCGGAGTGCGTAAAAAAGAGAAAAGGAAAATAGTGTAAAAAACAACGGATGATTTTAATATTTATTAAAATCATCCGTTGTTTTTTTCTATTTTAAAATCATATTTTTTTGCATTCTAAAATACTATTTTTTATTTATCTTCCATTCTAATGGGTCACCTAAATCTGTTTCAGAAGATTCAAATTCTTCGTCAGTATTATTAATTAATGGAGAAGATGTTCCAAAGTCATTTGATACAGAGTTATTTAATATAGAAGATTCAAAATCATTTAAGCCCAAATCATTTAAATCAGAATTATTAGCTTCTGTAGCGTTTAATTCAGAAGACGCTTTATTGATAGCTTCTGCATCCTGAGAATCACCGGCATTTAAAACATTAAGAGAAGTTTTTACAATAGTTTCAACTTCATCTTCAGTTATGCCCATTTTCTTAGCCAACTCTTCAAAAGTTGGAGCACGACCAAGCAATTCAGTAAGGTCTCTGGAAATTTCATCTAATTCATTCATACGGTTAGCCAGATGTTCGCCAACACGGTCTTCGTTAATTTGGTCATTGATGACAAGAGTTAATGTATTTCTGATGGCATCATCAACATAAGCTGCAAATTCATCTGAAGAACCATTAAATTCAGAAAGAGCTATCATTAATCCGATATTTGCTTCCTGAATTAAATCACCATAAGTTACACCCTGCCCACGAAATTCATTTGCAATGCCAGCTACTTTTGAAAGTTGAGATTCAACAATTTTATTAGTAACAGAAAGGTCTCCGTTTGCAAGCAAATCAAGTAAATTAGCAAGCTCGGCTTCTGATATTTCATCGATAGCCTCTAAATCTTTTTTATACATTTCAATAAAAGCAAGTTCAGCTTCAGTTTCTACAACTTTACTTTCAGCTGCTTTTACAGCCTCTAATTCCTTAGTCTCTTCTTCCTTAGGATCAATAGTCACTTCTTCAGAAACAATATAATCCATTCCATCAATTTTTATTTTACTTTCCTGTAAGTACTTATATATAAATTCGTATTGCTTTTCATCTTCTATTATGTCATTGAAAAAAGTATGAATGTCTTCAGTAGACACATGGTTTGCATTAGCTGCCGCAAATTCTATTAAAGAAGACAAAGCATCATTAAAAAGTAATTTTTTGTCCATGAATTCTCCAATCCGCTTTTTGTAAAGTAAAAGCAATTTTGATACATAAATGATACATAAAAGCCTTGCAAAAATCAAGGATAATAGGTAACATTATTTTGAAACGGGAAGGTGGATTGAAATGATTAAAAAAATAATAAATTCCAATATAGTAAGACTGATAGGAGCACTTTTATTTTTGACAGTATGTGCAGTAATAGGCGCAGGATTGTCATATGTAAATTATGAATCTAATCCTACTGATGAGGCAGTTGCATATTTCAAAGCATTTTTAGCACAGGATTATGATACAATATATGGTCTTGTAAATCAGCCAAAGAATACATATATAAACAAAACTGCATACACAGACAGAGTGAAAAAGATAAGAGAATCTATTGTAATTGATTCATATGAAATTTCTGAGCCATATAAAGAAAATGGCAAAAAGACAGTAGATATTATATGTAATAATGAAACAACAGAAACTAACCAGACAATAAAATTGGTATTTGATGAAGTAAAACATGGAATGCAGATTATTCCTGATTATAAAGTAGATATATCAAAAATGCTTGTAAAAAACGTAAATTTTGTTGTGCCGACAGGAGATGCTTTATATATAAATGGAGAAGTCGTAACAAAAGACATGGCTAAGGTCACGACAGACGCGAATACAAATACAGATACATATCATTTTGATAAAATACTTTACGGAGCATATGACGCAAATGCGATAAACAGATATAGCCAGATAGATTTAAAACCTGAAATTATTCAGGAAGGAACTACAATTAATTTCGACGCTACAGCATATCATGCAAATTTAGAATTTGAAGAAAAAATAAAGGCAAATGCAGACAATATGATTACTCAGTTTTATGTTAATGCAAGGGAGAAAAAAGGCAATAATAAAGAGTTAAAAGCATATTTTGCAAATGATAAAAAACTTCAGAAAAAGGTTGATAAATATTTAAAAGAAACAGAAGAAGTATTATATTGGCCGGAAACAAAGAACATTGATAAATATTCAGTAGTTTCATTTGAACCGGGAGAAGTTACACATAATAGTGTATACAACAATAATAATACATTTACTGTTACATATGATTTTGTGTATACATATGTGTCCTCTACAGATACAGCAATTTATACGAGTTATGTTTACAGTATAGGTGGTTCATGTAAAACAAAAATGACTTTAACCTATACATTAAATGAAGATCAAACATTAACCCTTACGGATATAAAAGTTAAAAATAAAAACCAAAAAGAAAAGGGAGAAGATTAATGTCAAAAGAAATTTGGAAACCGGGGAATATGATATTTCCTTTGCCTGCAGTTTTGGTAACGGTAAGTGATAACGAAGGTAATGACAATGTACTGACAGTTGCATGGACAGGCACAATATGTACAAATCCGGCGATGGCTTATGTATCAATACGACCATCGCGACATTCGTATAAGATGATAAAAGAAACAGGAGAATTTGTAATAAATCTGACTACAAAAGATTTGGCGTATGCAACAGATTATTGTGGAGTTAAATCAGGAAGAGATGTTGATAAATTTAAAGAAGCACATTTGACAAAAGAAAAGGCACAGTATGTAAAGGCTCCATTAATAAAAGAAAGTCCGGTGAACATTGAGTGCAAAGTTGTTGATGTAAAAGAATGTGGTTCTCATGACATGTTTATTGCAAATGTATTAGCAGTACACGCAGACAAAGAATATATGGATAAGGATGGAAGATTCCAATTAGAAAAAGCAAATCCAATAGTATATTCTCATGGACATTATTATAGTTTAGGTCAAAATCTTGGAAGATTTGGTTATAGCGTAATGAAGAAAAAGAGAAAAAAATCTGCAAATAAAAAGAAAAGATTAGAAAATAAGAGATAAAAAGTCGAAAAATGCAAAAGCATAGATATTTAGGAAAAGCTACTAGGAAAAAGGCAGGTGGCAGTGTATGGAACAAATTATATTTCATATTGATGTAAATTCAGCATTTTTAAGTTGGACTGCAGTAAAACTGCTAAAGGAAGGCAATGATGTAGATGTAAGAACAATTCCGGCTATCATAGGTGGTGACAGAGAAAAACGTCATGGAATAGTCCTTGCAAAATCAATATCAGCTCAGAAATATGGAATAAAAACAGGTGAGCCGGTGGCTGATGCATTAAAAAAATGCCCTGATATTATGATAATACCACCTGAACATGAGTATTACCGTGAGCAGAGTAGAAAATTTATTTCCATATTAAAAGAATATACTTCGGACATTGAACAGGTCAGTGTTGATGAATGTTATTTTGACTATACGGGAATTCAGAATAAGTTCAGTTCATATATGTCAGCAGCAGAGGTTATAAAAAACAGAATTCAAAATGAATTAGGATTTACAGTAAACATAGGAATTTCTTCTAAAAAAGTATTAGCAAAAATGGCATCGGATTTTGAAAAGCCAAATAAAATACATACATTGTTTCCGGAAGAAATAAAAACAAAAATGTGGCCACTTCCGGTTGGTGAACTGTTTATGGCAGGCAAATCAAGTGTGGAAGTTTTAAATAAATTAGGAATCCATACAATAGGTCAGTTAGCAAATACACCGGTTAATATAGTGGAATCACATTTGAAAAAACACGGGAAAATTTTGTGGGAGTATGCAAATGGAATTGATGATTCAAAAGTAAATGCTACAAAAGAAGATTTTAAAGGAATTGGAAATTCTACAACACTTCCAACAGATTTAGACAAAATAGATGATATAAATTTAGTATTATTACAGTTGGCTGTAAAGGTAAGCGGACGATTGAGAGAGTCCGGACAAAAAGCAAAAACAATTGCCATTGAGATAAAGTATAATGATTTTTCAAAAATGTCTCATCAGACAAGTTTGTATAATGCTACAAATGTAGAAAATGAAATATACGAAAATGCAAAACAGTTATTTAAGGATATTTGGACAGGAAAGCCGGTAAGACTTTTAGGAATAAGAACAGCGAATCTTGTAGGAGAAGATGAGCCGGAGCAAATGTCAATATTTGAGCTTATGAATGAAAAACAATCACAAAAGGTTCAACCGTCCAGAGAAAAAATGAAAAAACTTGATAAGGCATTAGATGCAATAAAAGAAAAATATGGAGAAGATGCCGTGTCAAGGGCAAGTCTTTTGAATAAAGATAAAATAAAGAAACATTAAATACTAATAGCTAATTTTACAAAGTGTAAGCAGTAGCAAAAAATTATAAAATTGATAAAGTATTAAATAGCAACAAATAGAGAAAGGACTGAAAATGAAGGAAAATATTGTTTTAATAGGAATGCCGGGAGTAGGAAAAAGTACAGTAGGAGTAATACTTGCAAAGTTGATGGGATACCAGTTTATAGATGCTGATTTGGTAATTCAGGATAGAGAAAATAAATTACTTAAAGAAATAATAGCTGAAAAAGGAATAGATGGATTTATTCAGGTAGAAAATGATATAAATAAATCATTAAATCCTAAAAAAGCCATTATTTCAACAGGCGGAAGCGTAGTGTACGGCAGGGAAGCAATGGAACATTTGTCAGAAATTGCAACTGTTGTATATTTAGAGCTTGATTTGGCAAACCTAAAAAAGAGACTTGGCAATTTGAAAAACAGAGGCGTAGTTTTGCGTGATGGACAGACGCTTGATGATTTATTTAACGAAAGAGTACCCCTTTATGAAAAATATGCAGATGTAGTGGTAAATGAAAGTAACATAAATGTAGAAGAAACTGTGCAGTTTACATTAGAAAAAATAAAAGAGTACAAAGGCGAAAAATAGGGCAGATGTAAAAATAGGAAAAAACGAATGTGAATAAAATAATTTGTTAATACAAAGGCGAATAATAAGATAATTCACTTACTTATGAACAAACTCATGTAGGCTTAGAACTTTTGAGCCTGGTAGCATGTGAACAAAATAACAATTTATTTGGAGGCGTTTACAATTAAAAATGAATAGTAAGTATATAAACAAATGCCATGCAGTATCATATGTTGTGGCAGGAATTTTAATACTTATGATAATCCTGTTTAATTTTTCTCAAATGATAATGGAAACATGGGCATATAGTTTTATGATTTCAGAAAATGATAAAACTATAAAAGTTATTCAGGCAAATGATACCTCAGATACACATTTAGCTAAAAATCATAAAGAAAGTGATGACGCAGTTAAAGAAATTTGCAATACAAAAATATCTTCTATAAAAGGTGAAAAAGCTGACTATTTGGAAGATACAGCAAATAAGGAGTCTTTAAAAAATACAATAAATAAAGATTCTTTGAGAAGGACAGCAAATAATGAAAAAAACCAAACTGATGATAATTCAGTACAGAATGTATCAAATACTGTGATACAACTTAGAAAACCTGTAAGTGGTGGAGTGACAACTTCAGTATTTGGAGACGTGGTTGACAGAAGAACCACACATTTGGGACACGACTGGGCAGTTGAAGTTGGAACAAGCGTATGTGCGGCAGCAGATGGTACAGTAGAAAAAGCATATTTAAGTGACAGTTATGGATATAATATACTGGTAAATCATGGAAATGGACTAAAAACCAGATACGCTCATTTAAGCAAAATCTTAATTAATTTAGGTGATACGGTTGAACAGGGAAGGATAATAGGACTTAGTGGAAATACCGGAGACAGTACAGGTCCGCATCTTCATTTTGAAGTAATACAAAATGATAAGCATGTAAATCCACTTAATTTTCTTAAATAGGTAACATTTTCAACAAAAAAACATATAATAAATTGTGAAAATGTATGAATTAATCGGTTTACAAAGAGCGATAATGTGTTATAATTAGTCTATGCGTAAAGAAGCAAAGGATAATTGTATTAGAATTTAATTCTCATACAAGTGACATAATAGATAGAAATAAATAGAATTTTAAAGTTAGACCGAATTAGTGAATTAGATGATAAACTATTTCGGTCGGTTTTTGCTTTGAGTTTTTACAACTCAATTATATACATAAATACCCGAGGTGCATAATGGAACGTTATATTATAAAAGGCGGAACACCACTCAATGGAGAAGTGGAGATAAGTGGTGCTAAGAACGCAGCTTTAGGTTTATTAGCAGCGGCTATTATGACTGATGAAGAAGTGACAATAGATAATTTACCTGACGTTAGTGATATTAATCATTTGATTGATGCAATTGCTAACATTGGTGCCACAGTCGATAGAGTAGACAGACACTGCGTTAAGATAAAAGGTGACACAATTACATCATGTGTAGTTGAATATGAACAGATGAAGAAAATAAGAGCTTCTTATTATTTAATTGGAGCGTTACTTGGTAAATTTAATAAGGCCGAAGTAGCTCTTCCAGGTGGATGTGACATAGGAAGCAGACCAATAGATCAGCATATAAAAGGATTTAGAGCTTTAGGTGCAGAAGTTGATACAGAACATGGAATGGTAGATGCCAGAGCAGAGAAGTTATTAGGAAATCATATATTCCTTGACGTTGTATCAGTAGGAGCAACAATTAATGTTATGCTTGCAGCTTCAATGGCTCAAGGTAAGACAATTATTGAAAATGCAGCTAAAGAGCCTCACGTTGTAGATGTAGCTAATATGCTTAACAGTATGGGAGCTAATATCAGAGGTGCAGGAACAGATAAGATTAGAATTGAAGGTGTAGAGAAGTTACACGGAACAGTTTATTCTACAATTCCTGATCAGATTGAAGCAGGAACATTTATGTGTGCAGCAGCAGCAACAGGCGGAAGTGTTCTTGTAAAGAATGTTATTCCTAAACATTTGGAATGCATTTCAGCTAAGCTTATTGAAATGGGTTGCGTAATAACAGAATACGATGATGCGGTAAGAGTTAAAGGTGGAGAATTTATTAGAAATACTCAGATTAAGACGTTACCATATCCGGGATTCCCAACAGATATGCAGCCACAGATGGCAGTTGTACTTGCAATGGCCAATGGTAGCAGCACAGTAACAGAAAGCATTTTTGAAAACAGATTTAAATATGTAGATGAACTTAACAGAATGGGTGCAAGAATTAAAGTTGAAGGCAATACAGCTTTAATAATGGGCGTAAATGGTCTTACAGGAGCACCGGTTTGTGCACCTGACTTAAGAGCAGGAGCAGCGTTAGTAATTGCCGGACTTGCAGCAGAAGGATTTACAACTGTTGAAGATATTGTTTACATTAAGAGAGGTTATGAACACTTCTCTGACAAGTTAAGAGGACTTGGAGCAACAATTGAAAAGGTTGACAGTGAAAAAGATGTTCAGAAATTTAAATTAAAAGTAGGCTGAATATCATAATTGTATTAGGTTAAAAAATATATTTATATAATAAAGAAAGCTATCAATTTAAAGTTGGTAGCTTTCTTTATTGTTAGCGTACTTGAAGGCACGCGTTTTTTATTGTTATAAAAAAGAAAAATCAACTAAATTGATAAATAAAATACAAAATATTAAAAAATATCAATAAAAATGATTAAAAATGTCACTTTAATTCTAGATTTGCATATGTTATTATTATCACAGTTAAAACATAAACAAATGCATAGAAGAGGAACAGTAATTATTGAGCGACTTTCAGAAAGCTGTCGGTTGATGTGAGACAGTAGGAGTGATATAATGAACTCGCCTTAGAGCAGCCGGCTGAACATATTAGTAGGTCAGGACGGATTCCACCGTTAAAGGGAGCGGATGTCATGAGCATCCAGTAAGGGCATGTCTATACATGAAGTAGAGTGGTACCGCGATGATTCGTCTCTATAATATCTTTTGATATTATAGAGCTTTTTTACGTTATAGGACAATTTGCTACATTAATGTAATAAAGTAAAATAAATCAATTAAAAAACATCAAGGTACAGATTTAGATGCAAGTTACATATATTTATTAAAGGTTAGAAGGAGTAAGAACTATGATGGATTGTACAAAATATGAGAAACAGTATTTTATGCCACCTACACCAACATTTGATTGGGTTAAGAAAGAAAAGATTGAAAAAGCACCAATTTGGTGTAGTGTTGATTTAAGAGATGGAAATCAGGCTTTAATTGAACCAATGAGCTTGGAAGAAAAATTAGAATTCTTTCAGATGTTAGTTAAAGTGGGCTTTAAAGAAATCGAAGTTGGATTCCCGGCTGCATCAGAAACAGAATACAATTTTATGAGAGCATTAATAGAAAGAAACATGATTCCTGATGATGTTACAGTTCAGGTATTAACACAGGCAAGAGAGCATATTATTAAGAAAACTTTTGAAGCTGTAAAAGGATGTAAGCATGCAGTAATTCATTTGTATAACTCTACATCAGTTGCACAGCGTGAGCAGGTATTTAAGAAGTCAAAAGAACAGATTAAAAAGATTGCCGTAGATGGAGCAAAATTATTAAAAGAATTAGCTGATGAAGTAGATGGAAACTTCTCATTTGAATATAGTCCTGAAAGTTTTACAGGAACAGAAGTAGATTATGCATTGGAAGTATGTAATGCTGTATTAGATGTATGGCAGCCAAAGCCTGACAATAAAGTTATAATCAACCTTCCTGCAACAGTTGAAAATTCTTTACCACATGTATTTGCAACTCAGATTGAATATATGCACAAGAATTTGAAATATCGTGATGCAGTTACGATTTCATTACATCCACATAATGACAGAGGATGTGGTGTTTCAGATGCCGAATTAGGATTATTGGCAGGTGCTGACAGAATTGAAGGAACTTTATTTGGAAATGGTGAAAGAACAGGTAATGTTGATATTATTACATTAGCAATGAATATGTTCTCACATGGAGTTGATCCAAAACTTGATTTCAGTGATATGCCACATATTTGCGAAACATACGAAAAATTAACAAGAATGAAAGTTTCTCCACGTCAGCCATATGCAGGTGATTTGGTATTTACTGCATTTTCAGGTTCGCATCAGGATGCTATTTCAAAAGGAATGGCATACAGAGAAGCAGGTCATACAGAAAAATGGAATGTTCCATATTTACCAATTGATCCTAAGGATGTTGGAAGAGCATACGATTCAGATGTAATCAGAATTAACAGCCAGTCAGGAAAGGGTGGCGTAAGCTACATCTTAAAACAGAATTTTGGTATGGATTTACCGGATGGAATGAAGGAAGAAGTCGGATACACAGTTAAGGATGTTTCAGATAAAGAGCATAAAGAATTATCACCAAATTGGGTATACCAGATATTTGAAGATAAATACATTACAAATAATACAGTATTCAGCGTACCTGAATGTCATTTCCAACAGAAAGACGGAATTATAGCTGAGGTTACAATTGCATATGATGACAAAGTCAGAGTTATCAAGAGCACAGGAAACGGAAGACTTGATGCCGTAAGTAATGCATTTAAGCAGTACTTTAACATAAGTTATGAATTGTCAGTATATGAAGAACATTCATTATCAAGAGGTTCATCATCAAAGGCTGTATCATATGTAGGAATCAGTCATAATGGTAAGATGTTCTGGGGTGTTGGAATTGATGCTGATATTATTAAGTCATCAATTCAGGCTTTGACAGTTGCAGTGAATCAGTTAGAAAGTGAAGTAGGAGTAAATGCCTGTAAGGATGACAGATTAAATGAAATAATGAATTATATTCATACAAATTATTTGACAGTAACTTTAGATGAATTGGCTGATGAATTCCATTTGTCAAAACCATATTTATCAAAGTACATTAAAGAAAAATCAGGAAATACATTTGGTGATATCGTTAAAAATGTAAGAATGAAAAAGGCAAGAGCTTTACTTAAGAGTGGAAGCATGACTGTTGAAGCAATTGCAGAAAATGTTGGTTATCAGAATGTTGAACATTTTAACAGATTGTTTAAGAAAAAATATGGAATGACTCCTGTTCAGTTCAGAAACAGCAAATAATTGGGAAAAATAAGAGATTCTTAAGTTGTAATCATTATATAATATGATACAATAATAAGTAACAAATAAAGAGGCGAAAATAAAATGAACGAAGTTCGTTTCTTAAAATATTTTCGCCGACCAGCCGCTGACCGAAGGGAGGGGGCATTACAGTATTATAGGAGGAGAGAAATATATGAGATCAACAAAGGTAAAAGTTTTAGCGGTAACAGCAGCAGTAACAGTTATGTTTACAGGGTGTATGACAGAAAATGCTAATGTAAAGATTAATTCAGATGGAACAGCATCTGCAGTAGCTACAGTAGATATTGATAAAGCAAGCATGGATACATGGTTAACTTCATCAGGACTGACAACTTCAGATATTTCTGATGGAAAAGAAATGAAAGTTGTAACAAAAGATGGCAAGGAATTTTACGAAGCAACAGAAACTTACTCATCAACAGTTGATAAGATTGGTGAAGTAGTAAAAGAAGCATTATCAAGTGATGCTTATGTAACAAGCACTACATTATACAGTGAAGTAAGTTTGGCACAGAGTGAGTCAGTTGCTATGTACTCAGCTATGGGAATCGACACATCAGCTATTACACTTAACTTTAGCATTGAGTTTCCTGCAGCAATTACATCAACAACAGGAACAATTGATCCTGCTAACCCAAACAAAGCTAATTTTGTTATTAACTTAGCAACAACAAATATGATAGTATTTGCAACAACAGATTCTACAGTAACATCTGATGCAGTTAAAGCAACAGTACAGAAACTTAATCAGGTAGGAAAAGTTAAAGTTAAGAGTCTTAAGGCAAATAAAGTAAAAGGTAAAAAGGCAACAGCTACTTTAAAATTTAAAAAGGCAGCTCAGGCTAAGAATTACCAGATTCAGTGGTCTACAAATAAGAACTTCAAGAAGAAAACAAGTGCTACAGCTAAGAAAGTGAGATACACTATTAAGAACTTAAAGAAGGGCACAAAGTACTTCGTAAGGGTAAGAGCCGCAAAGACAAATTACTGCGGAACAGAAGTTTATGGCGATTGGTCAGTTAAGACAGTTAAAACAAAAAAATAAAACAGATTTTATAATAAAAGCAAATTTATGATAGAATTTGAAAATTAATAAGAACACCGATATGTTAATAAGATTAGGAATTTAATCTTTAGATGTTAATATATCGGTGTTTTTAATTGTTAAAAAAAGAAAAGTAACTACTGACAATTTAATATATTAGGAATTTATGGAAAGAAAATAGATAATAAAATTAATGATGTTAGTATAAGGAAAATTAATTAAATTTATATAATGAAAAAATATGACTGTTAACTATTAATAAAATAAAAAATAATAAAAACGTTTCTAAAATAATAATACTTTCATAAAAATGCGTATTGTAATGTTTTTATTTAAGTGGTAAGATTAATGAAAATAGCTTTAAATAAGCTTACATAATACACTACTATCATATATAACAAAATGTTTTGGGGAAGACATTATTACTGAACACAATTTTTATATGTAGTTAGAAGATAAAACTATTTATGAGAGAGAAACCGGCACTTTGTAGGGAAGAGTGTCGGATTTTTTATTTCATTTGGGAAAAACCAAATATAGGAGAAGAGATAAGTTCGATAAATAGGGGAGGTAAATTAAATAATGGATACAATGCTTATTGTAGATGACAATGAGATTGATAGAAATATCATTGCTAATTATTTTGCAGAAGATTTTATGATTCTGGAGGCACAAAGTGGAGAAGAGTGCTTTAGAATTTTAAAAGAGTACAAATATAATATTGATATTGTATTATTGGATAACTGGTTACCTGATATGACAGGTGTGGATATTCTTAAGGAAAGAAAGTTAGATCAAAGATTTGCAGATATTCCTGTTATTATTGTTACAGTTAACAATGATTCAGCAAATTTAATCGAAGCTTTTAAAAATGGAGCAGATGATTACATAACAAAGCCGCTTGTAAGGGAAGTAATTAAGGCACGTGTAAGCAATGTTTTGATTGCTACAAGAAAATACGCAGAAATACAAAAGAAAAACAGAGAATTGTCAGAACTTTCCGAACTTGATCAGATGACAGGGTTATATAATAAGATGACAACTGTTAATAAAATTAATAACCGGCTTTATGAACATAAGAATCATATAGGTGCAATTATTGTTGTTGATATGGATGATTTTAAATATATAAATGATAGTGAAGGACATTTGATTGGTGACCATGCAATAAAACGTGTATCTAGAATATTGAAGGATAACTTTAGAAAAGAAGACATAATAGGTCGAATTGGCGGAGATGAATTTGTTGTATTTTTAAATGATATTCCGGATAAAGAGATTGCCAGAAGAAAGGCAAGAGATATAATTAGAATATTTAAAGTAAAGAAAAGTACAGTGATTAAAGGAAGAACTACTGTAAGTGTCGGATTAGCATTTGCTGATAATGGAACAAATGATTATAAAGAATTATTTGACAGAGCTGATAAAGCTTTAGCAGAAGCAAAGAAATATGGTAAAGCATGTTACCATGAATATGGCGTGGATGATTATGGTACTTATGAAGAAAAAAGAGAAAGCGTTATTGTATACAGTAAAAGCCGAACCATATGTCATGCGATAGATAAGGCAATCAGTAGCAAATATAACGTGATTGAAGTTATTTCATCAGACGAAATAGATAAAGTTATAAAGCAACAGCGCGAAATTAGGATTATAATTGCGGATTTATCAAATGATGAAGATGATGGAAAATTAATTATGGATTATTTAGATAATAATAAGGATATAGCAGGTATTCCTAAGATTGCAGTTTGCAAGGAAAGCAATATCGAGCAGTGTAAGATAGCAATTCAGGGAGGCGTTGTTGATTTGATGATGGAACCTATTGAAAAAGATATTGTGAGAAGAAGAGTATCAAGAATAATTAAAGATGAGGAAAAGTAAATACTAACCATAATATAGTTAGTAATATTCATTTTTAATTTTAATCCAAGCTTTAATAATTAGTTGAATAAATCCTGAAAATAAATATGAAATCTTCGAAAAAGAGGAGGCAATAACCAAATCTTTTTCGGGGATTTTTTATTGACAAAAAGAGGATGTTATGTGATAATAACTTTAATGCTTTAAAGCGTAACGGTTTAAAGCGACGATAAAGGTATGTAACTAAAAGTGGAGGAACAAAATGTTAGTTAAAGTTTTATTATTGATTGTATTTTTTGCAGTCATGATTGGAATTGGTGTGTATACAAGAAAGCATGCCACAGATGTTAACGGGTTTGTATTGGGTTCAAGATCTGCAGGACCATGGATTACAGCATTTGCATATGGAACATCGTATTTTTCAGCAGTTGTTTTTGTAGGATATGCAGGACAGTTTGGTTGGAAATATGGTATTGCTTCTACATGGATTGGACTTGGTAATGCCATACTTGGTAGTTTGTTAGCATGGTTTGTATTAGGTAGAAGAACAAGAGTTATGACTCAGCATATAGATGCTAAGACAATGCCTGATTATTTTGGAAAAAGATATAACAGTGATGCACTTAAAATAGCAGCCAGTGTTATCACATTTGTATTCTTAATTCCATATACAGCATCTGTATATAATGGTCTTTCAAGATTATTTGGAATGGCATTTGACATAACATATAGTACAGTAGTTATTATCATGGCAGTACTTACAGGACTTTATGTAATTCTTGGCGGATATATGGCAACAGCAATCAATGACTTTATTCAGGGGATTGTAATGTTGTTTGGTATTTGTGCAGTTATTTATTCAGTATTAAACGGACAGGGTGGATTTTACAGCTCATTGTCAAAACTTGCAGCACAGGTGCCTGTAGAGGGAGACGTAATCAAAGTTGCAGGTGACGGAATATTTGCATCATTTTTTGGACCTGATCCATTAAATCTTTTAGGAGTAATTATTTTAACTTCATTAGGAACATGGGGACTTCCTCAGATGGTTGGTAAATTCTATGCGATTAAAAGTGAAAAATCAATCAAGACAGGTATGATAGTTTCAACTGCATTTGCAGTAGTTGTTTCAGGTGGATGTTATTTCTTAGGAGGATTTGGAAGATTATTCTCTGATAAAATTGATATTGCAACCGGTGGATATGATTCAATTATCCCTACAATGCTTTCAACACTTCCTGATATATTAATAGGTATTGTAATTGTGTTAGTATTATCAGCTTCAATGTCAACACTTTCCTCATTGGTACTTACATCAAGTTCAACAATTACAATTGACTTTTTGGGAACAACGGTATTAAAGAAAACGGCAGAAAAGAAACAGGTATTACTTATGAAAATTTTCGTAGTAGTATTTGTAGCAATTTCAGTAATTATCGCATTAAATAAAGAT
Source organism: Eubacterium album (assembly GCF_025336545.1). Classification (NCBI taxonomy): domain Bacteria; kingdom Bacillati; phylum Bacillota; class Clostridia; order Eubacteriales; family Eubacteriaceae; genus Eubacterium; species Eubacterium album. Next base: position 57,163 of record NZ_JAODBU010000003.1, read on the forward strand.
AGTATTCCTAATATTGCTCAGCTTATGGGTTACTCATGGGGAGCTTTAGCAGGAGCATTCCTTGCGCCATTTATGTATGGATTATATTGGAAGAAAGTTACAAAGGCTTCTGTATGGGCAAGTTTTATTTTCAGCATCATAGTTACTGTGACAAATATGATTTGGGGCTACATACAGTCACCAATTAATGCAGGTGCATTTACAATGCTTGTAAGTTTAATCCTTGTACCTGTTATAAGTTTAATAACACCTAAGATGAAAAAAGAAGAAACAGATAAATTATTTGAATGCTTTGAAGAAAAGGTAGAAGTTCCTGTAAAGGATGCTTTGGATTAATAAAAATATAAAAATAATTTTTGAGAATTCAGGTAAATTGAAAATATAGAAAGTCTTTAGTCATTGACTTACATAAAATCTCTGTTTATAATTTTATGGTGAGCGTAAGCTTAGATACATAAAATAGAATAAACTGTTCAACAACACAAGGGCAGAAGAAAATGGAGGAGTACAATAATGCAGGAATTTAAACCGGTAAAAGAAGGAAAAGTACGTGAGATTTACGATAATGGAGACAATATGATTATTGTTGCAACAGACAGAATCTCAGCATTTGATGACATCTTAAAGAACAAGATTACAGACAAGGGTGCGGTTTTAACACAGATGTCAAAATTTTGGTTTGATTATACAAAGGATGTTGTTCCTAACCATATGGTATCAACAGATGTTAAAGATATGCCGGAATTTTTCCAGAATGACAAATTTGCTGGCAGAAGTATGATGTGTAAGAAGTTAGAAATGCTTCCAATCGAATGTATCGTTCGTGGATACATTACAGGAAGTGGTTGGGCAAGTTACAAGGAAAATGGAACAGTTTGCGGAATAAAACTTCCTGAAGGTCTTGTAGAATCAGATAAGTTGCCTGAACCAATTTATACACCAAGTACAAAGGCAGAAATCGGACTCCATGATGAAAATATTTCATTTGAACAGAGTGTAGAAGTACTAGAAAAAGCATATCCTGGAAAAGGTGCAGAATATGCAGAAAAGATTAAAGATTGCACAATTGCTTTATATAAGAAATGTGCAGAATATGCTTTAAGCAAAGGAATCATTATTGCAGATACTAAATTTGAATTTGGTTTAGATGAAAATGGAAACGTAGTAATTGGTGATGAAATGTTAACACCTGACAGCTCACGTTTCTGGCCACTCGAAGGATATAAACCGGGACAGGGACAGCCTTCATTTGATAAGCAGTACGTAAGAGACTGGTTAAAAGCTAACCCTGACAATGATTTACTTCTTCCGGATGAAGTTGTTGAAAAGACAGTTGCTAAATATAAAGAAGCATATGAATTATTAACAGGTGAAAAATTTGCATAGTTTGATATGTATATAAACCTTTAAAATCCCCATAAAATTTGATTGTGCGATTTAAAAGCATAATTGAATTTTATGGGGATTTTTTTGCAAAAGTGATGAGTGATAAGAGATTATGTAAACCATTGTTAGAAAGCATATTAAATATAAAAATAAGAGACATAGAATATGTAGATTATGAAGAAACAATTCAGATGACAATAAAATCAAAAGGAATAAGATTAGATATATATGTTGAGGATGATAATAATACAGTGTTTAATCTTGAAATGCAGACAACAGCGTATAAAGAATTACCAAAAAGATCAAGATATTATCAGGGAGTTATAGATCTAAACATGATTGAAAAAGGTGAGCCATATGATATACTTAAAGAAAGTTATGTCATATTTATCTGCACATTTGATTTCTTTGGAAAGAACAAATGTATTTATGAGTTTGAAAACTTATGTATAGATGATTGTGGAATTAAACTTAATGATGGAACGCATAAGATATTTTTAAACACAAAAGGGGATAAAAAAGGCATAAATAAAGAACTGAAATCATTATTGGAATATTTTGATGGCAAAGAACCGGAAAGTGATTTGACAAAACAAATTGATGAAAAGGTAATTGCAGTCAGAAAAAATACGAGATGGAGGCGAGAGTATATGTCGTTACAGATGGAGATGAATCTGAAATATAGAGAGGGATTGAAGGCTGGAGAGGCAAAGGGTCAGGAGAATATAAACAAACTTAACACTATATTATTAGCAGAAAAAAGATATGACGATTTAGAAAAATCTGCTAAAGATATTGAATATCAGAACAAGTTAATGAAAGAGTATAAGATTATAGAGTAAAGGGCGAAACATTATATGTAAGAGTGATTAACCTGATATAATTATTATTCTAACAGACAAAGATTAAAAGAATATTATACAACGAAAAAATCCGGAATTAGAGGTGCGAATAAAGCAATCTAATTCCGGATTTTTTTTTGCAAATATGTAAGAAAAATGCAGGGGTCAGTTTGTGAAAAAAATAAAAAATTTATCTGGTATAGTATTAGTAAAGAAAGCAAAAATGGGGACTTAACAATGGTTGAGATTTAAATAAATGTAATATAAGTCAGGCAGAATTCATTTTGAATTCTGCCTTGTTGTGAATATAAATATGATATAATAAACATAGGAAAGGGGACATTAATGAACGTACAACGTATTTTAGATGAAAAGATAAAAAATTATACACAAAATAACGGACAGAAATTGATTGAACAGACATTGTGGAATAATTCAACAGTAGTTTATACAATAGAAGATAAGCAGAATATGGAAATGTCCCTTATCGCAATTTATTTAGAAAAAGAAAAAGCATATTTAAAAGATACAATAGAAAAAATATGCGAGGATAGTAAAAAAACAGAATATTTGGTAAAGTGCAACCAATGGACAACAGAAAAGCTTAATGAAGGACAGATAATAGTTATTGAAACAGAAAAGATTACAACATTGATTGAAATGGCTTTAGATGAAAATATTACTTTGGCTGACAATACGGAAGAGGAAAAGAAAATCTGGCTATGTAATCTCATGGAAAACGTAACTGAATGCGTAGAATATATAATAAAAAAATATCCCGGATTTAATATTTACATAAATAATGAAGAAATTTGTGTTAATGAAGTCGGACAGGGAAAAATATTACTGTTTGATTTAATAAATAATGAAATAAAAACAAATAATGAAGCATACGAAATTGTTACTATTTTTAAACAAGTAGCAAATGGTATGAACATAAAGTTCAGTATAAAAATCCAGGAACAGAAGATAGAAAATTTACGTAAGGAATGCCTTGAATATATTGAGAGACATAAGCGTAAAAATGAGAAAGATAAAAAAATATATAAAGAGAATATAAAAAAAGCAAATAATGGAAATAAAGAATCAGAATTTGTAATTGGTTATTTATATGAAAATGGACGTGGCGTACCTCAAAATATAAATGAAGCCGTAAAATGGTATAGAAAATCGGCAAAAAAGAAATATACAAAGGCGCTTAATAATCTTGCTTATCTTTATCAAAATGGGAACGGTGTAGAAAAAGACATAAGAAAAGCAGAAGAATTATTAAAAATGTCAGCAAAACAAGGTGATAACGTCGCGTGTTTAAATTTAGGGATTTTATATCAGACAAATAATGAAATAAATATGGAAAACGCAAAATTCTGGTATAAAAAAGCAATGAATAAAGGGAATGAAGTAGCTGAAAGAATGTACAAGAGAATTCGTGAAAAAGAGAATTTATAAATAAAATTTACAAAAAAGAAAGCGTGCAATTTTTCATGGACAGGAAAAAGGGAGAAAAAATGAAACATGTAAATACTACAGAAATGTATTTTAAAGTCATTAACTGTGAAGAGGCTGATGAATTAAAAGAAATAATTAATAAATACAGTCCGTACTACTCGAATTGGAGAGATTATGTAAATAATGTAATGCTAAGCAATGGACTATCTTACGAAAAATTAGGTAAAATATGTGGATTTAGCAAAAATACTATTAAATCATGGGCAAAAAGTAACAAAGTGCCAAAATCCAGAGAAAGTTTTATAAAATTTGGAATGGGATTAAGATATAATTTTCAGGAAATTAATTTTATTTTACAAAGATATGGGAAATATCCTAAACTGTATTCTAAATCATTAGAAGATGCAATCTGCATTTACGTCATATCTCATTATCCTAAGGACGAAAATGTAAATGCGTATGAAACTTATTTGAATATGAAGGAAAAATTCCTGGATGTATTAAAAACAAAAAATAAAAGAAGATATTTAAATGATTCAAAAAATAAAACAATAGATGTTGAGCAAATAATAATAAATATGTCAGATGATGAAGAACTTTTTGATTTCATTAGAAAAAATGAAGTAGAGTTTTTTAATAGTTACTATAAACTGATAGATTATATTGAATCATACGTTAAGGCTGAAAGCGTAGGAGGTTCTTACCATAGTCTTGTAAAAGATGAAAATTTGGACAAAGGATTTGAAAAGATGATTTCAAATTTAAAGAACTGGGGAGAGGTGCCAAACAGAAACAGGCTTATAGCACTTGGAATAAAATTGAATATGACAGGACCCGAAATAAATCAGCTTTTAAATTATGCAAATATGGAAAAACTATGTCCTAAAGATAAGATAGAGTGTATAATATTATATGTATTAGCAAATATTGATATTGCAAATCCATATTATCAGATAAATCACATGTCTATTGCGACACAATATACAGAAAATCCGGAAATGAAAAATAAATGCGAACGTCTTCTTATGGAATTGACAGGACTTAGAGAATCTGAGGAAATAAGAGAAGACGTAGAATTTTATATAAAAGATGCATTGGAATCCTTAGATATGGAAGATGAAGAAAATGGAATTTTGCAACTGTTTTTGGAAGGATAGGAAATGCTAAATATAACTAGAAGTTTAAAATATATAATAAAAAAATATAATAAGATACTATATCTTAATATATATATGTTAGTTATTATAGGTTCATTATTAATTAGCACCAAATGTAGTGCGGCGTTAAATGATATAGTGTATTTTGATTCTGATAATCAATTTTTAGAATATTTTAGTAAAAATATATATGATGAGCAAGATGATGAGTTGAATCCTGATTTAGGATATAGATATAATGTTAAGTATTATGGATATAAGAATACAACTAGGACAAGTGATAAATTTTCTTGCTGTAAAAATAAATATAATGAAAATGTTTTGATAAAAAATATAGTACTAAATTATTCAGATAGAAAGAGAGAAGCATATGCAATAATCGCATTTGAAACAAACATTATCAATTATAGGACTAATGATTGCAAAATATATATAAATGGAGAGTTAGAAGATAGTGTTAAACTGTATAATGTAAATAATAGAATGATTGGATATTTACGAATTGATATCTTTTCTAGATGTATTAATTATAAAGTGGAAGTTGCAACTGTTGGAAAAGATGGAGAAAAACTTAGAACTGCAGTGGAAGTGGAATTGTATTATCCTTTAGTTACAACAAAACAATTAATAAATAAAATAGAAAATACACAGGACAACAAAGGACTTAATATCGAGTGGAAAGATTTGGGAAAAGTGGAATCTTATTATGTATTTAGATCAAAACAAAAAGATGGAATATATGAATTGATAGGAAAAAAGAATTGGCCGCTTTTTACAGATAATGATGTCAAAAAAGGAAAGACATATTATTATCACATTTTTGCAAATTTTGTAAATGGTGAAGAATTACAGTCTGATGATGTGGAAGGGATGTTAAGACAGGTTGACAATGTTAAGACAAACAAAACAAAATTAAATAAACCTAAAATACGAATAAAAAAGAAGTCAAGAAACTGGCAGATATATTGGGGAATTATATCTGATAAAAGTACTTGTATAGAAATTTATATGAAAAACGGTCGCGGAAAATATAAAAATTTTCGAAAAATAAACATAACAACAAATTTAAAGAAGAGGAAAAATAAAAAAGGAGCAGTAGGAATAACAAGCTCAAGGAAATCTTTAGTAAAGGGAGTAAAATACCAATTTAAGGCAAGGACATTTTATTATAAAAAAAATGGCAAAAAAGTATCAAGTAAATGGTCGAATGTTATAAAATTAAAAGGCTGATAAAGTAACTACAGGAGGAAACAAAATGAACGAAGTTCATTTTCTATAAATGTTTCCGACGAATAGCCGCTGACCGAAGGGCGGGGGCAATACATATTATTCAGGAGATAAAGATGGACTCTATTATAGGCAGAACAATACTTGGATATAAGGTTATAGAGAGAATAGGTGCAGGCGGATTTGGTGATGTCTACAAAGTTGAAAGAAACAACATTATAGGTAATGTAACAAGAGCTTTGAAAGTCATCACTTTGCCAAGAGACAATGAATATATAGAAATATTAAATTCAATGGGTGGCGATAGGGAAAAAGCCGATACATATTTTCATAAAGAATTAGACAGGGTTGTAAATGAAATTCGTGTGTTTTCCATGATTTCTGAAAAAGACAACCACCATATTGTTTCGTACTATGAAAGCGATGTAGAAAAGGTTGGCGAATATAAATACAACATATACATTCTTATGGAATTTTTGACTCCAATTGACAAATGGATGCAAAATAACAACATAACAGTAGAAAATGCACTAGACATAGGAATCGGAGTAGCTGATGCTTTGGACATTTGCCATAAAAACGGAATAATTCACAGAGATATTAAATTAAGCAACATATTTGTATCTAAGGATGGAGTATTTAAAATAGGTGATTTCGGTGTATCTAAAAATATAAATAATGCAACTATGGCAAAGACAATCAAAGGAACACCAAATTATATAGCACCTGAGGTTTACATAGGAAAAAGCAAATATGATAGTTCAGTAGATAATTATTCTCTTGGAATTCTGCTTTATTATTTGTTTAACAAATTAAGATTTCCGTATTATCCTAATTTTCCCAATGAGTACACACAGGAAGACTCGGATAAGGCATTTTATAAGAGAATGAATTATGAAAAATTAGAGGCACCTGTTTGCGCACCATTATCTGTTGCAAATATAATAAAAAAAGCAATTTCAACACCTTCTGAAAGATATATTAAAGCAAAGGATATGTCTAAAGATTTGTCAGACGTCAAAACAAATCTGACAAAGGACGAGCTGAAAGTAAAGATAGGATTTGAACCTAAGGCAATTACAGATGAATGGATTGAAAATGACAAAGAACGAAAGCTTGTACAGGATTTAAATGGGGAAAGTCAGAGTGATGTAAGCTTTATAGAACAAGGGATAACTGTATTTGAAAAAAGAGATGAATCTAAAGTTAATAAAAATAAAAAATATGTAATTGTCGGCTTAGTTATGGTAGGAATAATTGTAGTTATAATATTTGCTAAAAATGTGATGAATGATAGGCATAGCAAAGAAAAACTACCATCACAAATTCAAACATCTGAGTTCGTAAATGAAAATAATACAAATATAAGTGAAGGCAAAGAGGACGTAAATGAAGATGGAAATGATGTCAATGCGGATGGGACCGGAGATGGCATAAATGCAGTTGAAAATGATAGCAATACGAATGTAAATCAGTCTGGTAGCATAATCGGAAAAGACAATAATTTGAATCAAAATAATTCAGATAATAATCAAATAGGTGAATCTGAAAATATTGAAACGACTAAAAAAGTAAAGAGAAAACAGCCGGAAACAACTAAACGGCAACAGGAGATAACAACAAAGAAACAACAACAGACAACAACTCAAAAACATTACAATTCAACCCCTAAGCCGACTCAAAAGCCTACTGAGAAAAAAGAAGATAACTTTGATTTTAAGAGTGTTGTGGAATGATGGCAATGTATATTTGTAGTTTTTATAGTAGTATCAACAGGTAATGTTACAGCAAAAATAAACCCGGTGGGATACAAGGATGAAAATGGAATAAAATACAACATGAATGTTATATTAAAATTACCTAATGGAAATAAAGAAATTATAGGTAAATATTTTGAAGCGTAAAATAGAAATGATTTGAAATACAAAAAAATAGAGTCCCGGTAATTAACCAATTAAAAAATCAGACAAAGAACTGACAATTAAGAGGTTGGCTTATTGCCGGGACTTTTGTTATGGAAAAAATATGTGGAAATCTTTGAAATATAAAGATTAATAAAAGGAAAAGGGTTGTCAGAGATTATATTACCATGTGACACTTAGAAGGGGTCAGTATGTGAAAAACATCCAAAAAATTAATGATATAATATACATAACAAATTAATTTATTTGCTAAAGCTGTATTTCAAACTACATTAAGCAACACATATTATGTATAACTATAAAAATAGACACAAATATGAATTTATATGTGCAGAATGTATAGCAAAGAGAACGATAAGTAAAAGGTAAGAAAATTATTAAATGTAAAAGAATGTGTGTATAAATCAAATATGAAGGAGGAAAAAATATGTCGTTACGAAAGAGTCAAGAAAATGAAGTTTTAGATAAAGAAATTCATTGTCCATATTGTGAAACAGACCATGCAGTGTTACTTACTAAAATAACAGCGAAAAAAATTTCAATACAATATCCGGCTTTTGGATTGAAATTTCTACTATCGTTATTATATCTGTCAGTAGTGCAGATTATGATATATGGATATAAACTTATTGAAGCGGTAAAAAAAATTGATAGTGTTACATATGCATTTTGTCCGAATTGTGGAAACAGTTATTCTATGGCACCGCCGGAAGCAATTCAAGAGGAAACAAAGGAACCACGATTCTGCAAAATAAAAGACGGAAAAGTCATTATGGGAATGTGTAAAGGAATTTCTGAGTATACAGGAATTTCATTATTATGGGTTCGTATTATGACAGTATTTTACGGGGTGACTGTAATTGGAGCAATTCTATATTTTCTAATTGGCGCTTGTGTTCCTTATAAGGAAGATATAGACAATGGAAACATAAATAATTATGAAAAATTTTACCGCATTCAAACAGGAGGAGATATTACAGGCTTGTGCAAAGGTTTTTCTGAATACACAGGAATTCCTGTTATGTGGGTTCGAATTTTTGCAGTAGCATCTATTATTACAGTTATAGCTCCTGTTTTATATTTTATTATTTCTGCTTTTGTTCCGGTTAAGGAAAAGATAGAAAAAGGTATTAAACGTAAGAAATTATATAAAACTCATAATAAGAAAATTGTATTAGGATTGTGTGCTGGTATATCAGAATACAGTGGAATACCAAGATGGCTTATACGAGTTATAAGTGTTCTACTCTTCCCATTATATTTCATCATTGGTGCAATTGTTCCAACGAAGGAGGAAGAGAATGTCGAATAAGAAATTGCCACCGGGATGGGAAAAACAAAATAGTAATGATAGACCAAATTGGGTGTACAAAGATAGTTTGAAGAAAAGTTGGAATAATAATGCAAGTAATTTGATGAGTAATCCAAATTATAAAGTGGATATATCAGAAGAAACAAAAAATATTGTGTCAGATAAAAGCAAGAAAAATAGCTTAGAAGAAAAATTCGCATCGAATAAAAGAAATCAAAATATCATAAAAGAAGAAAATAAAGTATTAGATGAAAATATGCTTTTAAAGGAACACGAAATCGTAGATGATAAAATAGAAAAAAATAAAACTTTTCAAGCACAAGATAATGTAGAGAATAAAGCCAAAAAAAATGAAACTATACCGGCACAAGATAATGTAGAGAATAAAGCAAAAAAAAATGAAATTGCATATGTAAATGATAGCACTCTTGAAAAAGAAGAAAAGATTGATTTTAAGAAAAGCAGAGATATTGTTAAAAAGGAGAAAAAAATTTTTGAGGTTGTTCTCATGATACTCCTTATTATTACAATAATTGCTTTAGCGGTGTTAGTATATTTATATTTCAACGATAAGAAATTAAAAATTAAATTGGTTGACAGTACAGTAGTAGAAACGTCAACTATTGAACCGACTACTATAACAGATGATATATTAGTAGAAACTACAACGGTGGAAGAAACTACGACAACAGAAGATGTTGTATCAACAAATAATGAAAATATGTCGACTGATGGAATTTTATTGACAACCGAGTATTATACAATAACGCTTCCATCTTGGTGGAAAGGTAAGTATGGATATGAAATTTATGAAACAGAAAATTATGGTTATTCTCTTACAGTATATCATAAACAGAGCAAAGAGGAATATTATAGTGGTGAATTTTTCACTATTTGCTTAATCACACACAATTCTGAAGAACCTATGAATTTAGTGTACTTGGGTGACTTGAGTGTACCAAATATTAATGACTTTTATATTTATGCACATTTTCCTACAGACGTACAATATTCGGAATCGGGAGCTAATGAATATATAGAAATGCAGGATGAAGTTAACAATATTCTTCTCACAATATCTCCAGGGAACGGGAACGCATATACATCTGCTGATTTTACTGAAACAGACGAGAGTTCAATGACAAATAGTGAAAATGAGATTATGGATGAAAATGAAAATAATTATATGAATGAAAATAAAAATATTCTTACGGATGGAATTTCATTGAAAACAGAATACTATACAATAACGCTTCCGTCTTGGTGGAAAGGTAAGTATGGGTATGAAATTTATGAAACAGAAGGACATGGTTATTCTCTTACGGTATATCATAAACAAAGTGGAGAAAATTATTATGGAGGTGAATTATTTTCCATTGACCTTGTTCTACATGATTCAAAAGTGTCTACGAATTCAATATATCTAGGTGATTTGAGTGTACCTCAAATTAATGATTTTTATATTTATGCATTGTTTCCTATAGATGCACAATATTCGGAATCGGAAGCTAATGAATATATGGAAATGCAGGATGAAGTTGACAATATACTTCTCACAATATCTTCGAGGAAAGGAAGTATGTATACATCTGTAGATTGAAATGATAGTAAAAATCAGATAACAGATTCTATTAGCGAATTAAAGGAGATAAAGAAAAATGAAGAGATTAAAGAAAATGTTATGTATGGTAATGGCATTAGTTATGATACTTACAGTAGTAAACGTATCGGATGTAAATGCAACAGCAAAGCCGAAAATAAATAAGAAGAAAGTAACAATAAGAGTTGGAAACACATATCAACTCAAAGTTAAAAACTATAAAGGAAAAGTAAAATGGTATTCTGATAGTGGTAAAATTGTTAGTATAAGTAAAAAAGGAAAAATAAAAGCAAAAAAAGTTGGCAAAGCAACTGTATATGCTCAAAGTAAAAATTTTTTATTATGGTGTGATGTAAAGATTAAAAAGAAAAAGTCGTCAATAACTAATACATATAATACAGTATCGAAGAAACAAGAAACTGAAACTGAACAGGAAACTGAACAGGAAACAACAGTAAGTGTAGAGCCGCAGCTAAACATCGAATTGCCTAGTGTACCGCAAAAGTGTTATATATATAGTCAGTACAGTATTGGAACTACAACTTATACGAAGATTAATTGGGATGGAACAATAACAAATGCTCGTATTGAAAAAACATATAGAGAATCTGATAATTGCTTTTTAGTTGAACTATATATTTCAGGAACAAAAATATCTGGATTTAATGATTCAATAAGTATTGGATGGAAACTATACGATGAGAATAAAAATGTAGTTGATAGTGGAAGTATTATTACGCCGGCAATAAGTGCAGGGGAGAGTTTTGTAGATTCAAGTACTTTTATTGGATCAGTTAAACCAGGAAATTATAAATTAGTATTACAAAGTAATAGAAAGTATAATTAAATATTAGTTTAAAAATGCCATAGGAAAAAATATCTATGGCATTTTCTAGTATAGAGCAAGATAATATTTATAAATGCAGGTTTTTCGGGATGAAAGAGGAGATTTTAATTGCATATTTGTTAAAAATTATTAGAAATAAAATTATGGATAATGTAAAAAAAACTAATTTATCCGTAATAAATAATTGACATATAGCTTCAAAATTAAAGTAAAATTAATTATGTAAACCAAATTACGGATTTTTGTTTATTTTTGATTATATTCCGTAAAAACTAATGCAAATTTCTTACTGATTTTTTTCGATTACGGATGATGGAAAATTTTTTCTCTAGCATCCGTAATTTTTCTGTTTAAATTTAATATTGTTTTGAGAGACAATTAAAAGTTACGGATATAAATGGAAAAAATTATATAATCTGTAAAATATATCACATAGAATATATGTGCTATATTTTGGACGCTGAATTTTACGGATAAATAAGAAATATGAAAATTTTATCCGTAACAGTGTATAAAAAAATGTTAAAGCCGGGCTACAAAACACATCTACAAATCTCCAACTCCAAATTTTCCCGCAGCATTACCAACAAAAAACTTGCCCACACATTGCAACCGCAAATCCCAATCACCAAATAACCATCCCCAAAAAATCTCGCCCACAAATATCCCTCAAAATACATCTCTACATTCATTGACGAATATATCCTAATTAGGTATAATTTACTTTATGAGTTTAAAGCAAAAAAGCAGTAAATTATGCTAAATACAAAATAATATGAAGTGCATTTGTATTGCACTATCAGTTTTATACATAATGACGAAAGGCAGGTTACATATTTTGAGTAAAAAAATTATGTTAGGTAACGAGGCGATTGCCAGAGGAGCATATGAAGCAGGAGTTAAAGTTACTTCAGCTTATCCTGGCACACCAAGTACAGAAATTAGTGAAAATGTTGTTAAATACCCGGGGATTAAGGCTGAATGGGCACCAAATGAAAAAGTAGCTACTGAAGTTGCAATTGGTGCATCTATGGCAGGAGTTCGTTCAATGTGCATGATGAAGCATGTTGGTGTAAACGTTGCATCTGACCCATTGTACACAGTATCTTATATCGGTGTTAATGGAGGTATGGTTTTAGTTGCAGCAGATGATCCGGGAATGTACAGTTCACAGAACGAACAGGATTCGAGAATGGTTGCAAGAGCAGCAATGGTTCCTGTTGTAGAACCATCAGACAGTGAAGAAGCAAGAGTATTTACAAAGAGAGCGTATGAACTTTCAGAAAAATATGACACTCCTGTAATTCTTCGTTCAACAACAAGACTTTCACATTCACAGGGAATTGTTAATCTTGAAGAAAGACAGGAAATAGAAGATAAGCCATATGAAAGAAATGTAGCAAAGAATGTTATGATGCCGGGAAATGCAATTAAGCGTCATATTTTTGTAGAAGAACGTTTAAAGAGAATGGCAGAGGATGCATGTACATTAGACATTAATAAAGTTGAATACAACGATACAAAGATTGGTGTTATTACAAGTGGTATCGTATATCAGTATGTAAAAGAAGTATTACCTAATGCATCAGTTCTTAAGTTAGGATTGGTAAATCCACTTCCTATGAAACTTATCGAAGAATTTGCATCAAAGGTAGACACATTATATGTTATAGAAGAATTAGAGCCTGTAATAGAAGAACAGGTTAAGGCTCATGGAATCAAATGTATTGGAAAAGAAATTTTTACAGTACAGGGTGAATACAGTGCCAATATGCTTAGAAAAGCAATCTTAAAAGAAGATTTAGATTTAGATACACCTGCACAGGCACCGGCAAGACCACCAATTCTTTGTCCGGGATGTCCTCATAGAAGTACATTCTCAGTATTAAAGAAATTAAAAATTCATGCAGCAGGTGATATCGGATGCTACACATTAGGAGCTGTAAATCCTTTAAATGTAGTAGATACAACAGTTTGTATGGGTGCAAGTATTTCAACACTTCACGGTATTGAAAAAGCTAAAGGAAAAGATTTCATAAAGAACTGGGTTGCAGTAATTGGTGATTCAACATTTTTACATACAGGTGTTAATTCACTTATGAACATGGTTTACAATCAGGCAACAGGAACAGTTATGATTTTAGATAACTCAACAACAGGTATGACAGGTCATCAGGATCACTCAGCAACAGGAAAAATGTTAAATGGTGAACCAACATACGCTATTGATTTAGTAGATTTGTGTCATGCAATCGGTGTAAAGCACGTAGAAGTTGTAGATGCATTTGATATTAAGAAATTGGAAGAAGTAATTAAGACAGAAGTTGCAAGAGATGAAGTTTCTGTTATTATTTCTCAGTCACCATGTGCATTGCTTAAGTCATTTGTGCCAAAGGGAAAATGTTATACAATTCCTGAAAAATGTAAGAAGTGCGGAATGTGTCTCGTACCGGGATGTCCTGCAATTACAAAGAATGAAGACGGAACAGTTTCAATTGATGCAACAATGTGTAACGGTTGTGGATTATGTATGCAGAATTGTAAATTTGATGCAATTGGATTAAAAGAGAGAGGTGACAAATAATGGCAGATACAAAGAATATTATGATTGTTGGTGTAGGCGGACAGGGTACACTTCTCACAAGTAGAGTTTTAGGTGGAATCACAATTGAAAGCGGATATGATGTAAAACTTTCAGAAGTTCATGGGATGGCACAGCGTGGAGGAAGCGTTGTTACATTTGTAAGATATGGAGAAAAGGTAGCTGAACCAATTGTTGAAGAAGGTCAGGCAGATGTATTAATCGCATTTGAACGTCTTGAAGCATTAAGATATGCACATTTTCTTAAAAAAGACGGTGTAATTATCGTAAATGACCAGAGAATTGACCCTATGACAGTAGTTACAGGATTAGCAGAATATCCTGAAAACATTATTGAAAATCTTAGCAAAAAACATAAAGTAATCGCAGTAAATGCAATGGATGAAGCATTAAAACTTGGAAATTCAAGAGTATTTAATGTAATTATTTTAGGCGTTGCTGCAAAACATATGGATTTTGAAAAAGATAAATGGATTGAAGTTATAAAAGCAACAGTTCCACCAAAGACAGTAGACATTAATATTGCTGCATTTGAAAAAGGATACGAATTAGCATAATAAAAATAAACAATAAAGAAGGTGCAGTTGTGATAATTGATACACATACACACACTTTTCCGGATAGAATTGCCACCAGAGCATTAGCCGGAATGGAGAAGAGTATTGTTGATAATCATGGCTGGGATGTAAAAATAAAGGTGGCAGGAACAAGAGATGCACTTAGTGAATCTACAAAGAAAAATGGAGTAGATATTTCAGTGGTTGTTCCGGTTGCCACGAAACCAGAGCAGTCTGTGAGTATAAACGAATTTGCAGCACACACAAATGAAAAAACAAAAGAAACAGGCGTATTTTCATTAGGCGCAATACATCCTGACAATGAAGATTATAAAGATATATTAGATGACATTAAGAAAAAAGGATTAAAAGGAATTAAGGTTCATCCTGACTATCAAAAGGTTGAATTTGATGACCCAAGATATCTTAGAATTTTTAAATATGCAGATGAACTTGGTCTTGTAATTGTAACACACGCGGGAGAAGATATAGGTTTTCCGGAAAAGATTCACTGTACACCTGATATGGTGCTTAACGTACTAAACAAAGTTAATCCTAAAAAATTAGTCCTTGCTCATATGGGTGGATGGAATTTATGGGATGAGGTAGAAGAAAAATTAGTGGGAAAAAATGTCTATTTTGACACGGCTTTTTCTTTTGAAAAAGGTATTCCCCACTTAGAAAAAGAACAATTTTTAAGAATTGTTGAAAAACATGGTGCAGATAAAATTTTATTTGCAACAGACAGTCCGTGGTCTGATCAGGGATATACACTTGAAAGATTAAAAGAATTTGGAATGTCTGAAGAAGCATTGAACCTTATATTAGGGGAAAATGCAAAAAAACTATTTGAATTTTAATGAGGTAGAGAAATGCCAATCACAGAGATTTTAGAGAAGAACGCAAAAGAATACGGAAAAGATGTCTGTTTAGTAGAAATTAATCCGGACTTGCAGGAAAAGAAAAGAGTAACATGGAGAGATTACGAATTAATCGAATCCAATCCAATGTGTCAGTATAGAAGAGAAATTACATGGCACGTATTTAACGAAAAAGCAAACCGTTTCGCAAATCTGCTTATTAGCAGAGGAATTAAGAAAGGCGACAAAGTAGCAATTCTTTTAATGAACTGCTTAGAATGGCTTCCAATTTATTTTGGAATTTTAAAGGCAGGAGCTTTGGCTGTCCCATTAAATTTCAGATACGCAGCAGACGAAATAAAATACTGTGTTGAACTTGCAGAAGTAGATGTATTAGTATTTGGACCTGAATTTACAGGCCGTGTAGAAGAAATCGTTGATGAAATTGATGAAAAGAGAATTTTATTCTATGTAGGTGGTGACTGCCCAACATTTGCTGAAGATTATGATAAGTTAGCAGCAAATTGCCCAAGCTATTCACCTGACATTAAATTAACAGATGATGATTATGCGGCAATTTACTTTTCATCTGGAACAACAGGTTTCCCTAAAGCTATTTTACATAAACACAGAAGTTTAATGCATGCAGCAAAAGTTGAACAGAAACATCATGGACAGACTAAGGATGATGTATTCCTTTGCATTCCTCCACTTTACCATACAGGCGCAAAAATGCACTGGCTTGGAAGTTTTCTTGTGGGAGGCAAGGCAGTATTGCTTAAAGGTGTTACACCAAAGACTATTCTTGAAACAGTGTCAAATGAGCAGTGTACAATTGTGTGGCTTTTAGTACCATGGGCTCAGGATATTTTGCTTGCAATAGAAAAAGGCGATGTTAAGCTTGAAGATTATAAATTAGACCAGTGGAGACTTATGCATATTGGTGCACAGCCGGTTCCACAGAGCTTAATTAAAAAATGGAAAACAATTTTCCCTCATCATCAGTATGACACTAACTACGGTCTTAGTGAATCAATTGGACCTGGTGCTGTACATTTAGGAGTCGAAAATATTGACCATGTTGGTGCAATCGGTGTTCCGGGATATGGATGGGAAGTTAAGATTGTGGATGAAAATGGTGTAGAAGTTAAGCAGGGAGATGTCGGTGAATTAATCCTTAAAGGACCTGGTGTAATGGAATGCTATTACAACGACCCTAAGGCAACAGCAGAAACGCTTAAAGATGGTTGGTTATACACAGGAGATATGGCTGAGCAGGATAGTGAGGGATTTATATACCTTGTAGACAGAAAGAAAGACGTTATAATTTCCGGTGGTGAAAATATTTATCCGGTTCAGATAGAAAACTTCTTAAGCAAACATCCTGATATTAAGGATGTAGCTGTAATAGGTATTGCTGATACAAGATTAGGTGAAATATCAGCTGCAATTATTGAATTGAAACCAGGTGTAGCAACAACAGAAGAAGATATTAATAATTTCTGTAAGGAACTTCCACGTTACAAGAGACCTAGAAAAATTATTTTTGCGGATGTACCTAGAAATCCAACAGGTAAGATTGAAAAACCTAAGTTAAGACATATGTATAACAGCGAAAACTTAGTAGATGCCCAGAACAGAGCGTAAAAGGGTAAATAATTAAATAAATTAAGATAATGCGAAAAGGCATAGCCCATAGAATTAAATTCATGAGTTGTGCCTTTTTTTGGCTCTTAAAATTTATGAATAAACAGAACATATTATATCAAATCAAATATAACGGCAAACAATATATTGACACACAAAGTATTAGAGAGTAATATATGTATATATCAAAGGGACAATATAATTTATAGGAGGAGCGATATGAAAAAGTATTTGGCGGGAATTACAAGTGCAATTGCAACACTAGCATGTATTTTGGCAAACTATCTGGTGAGACTTGTTAATAAGGAAGTTTCAATGTCTTATAAGGCATGGGAAGGAATAGGAAAAGAGATTATTATTTACATAGTCTTAGGATTGATTATTGGATATAATATTTATGTATTAAGCAAAAATATTAAGAATAATACAATCACAATAATAGTTGCCGTAATTGTTAACATAGTAATTGCAGCTATTATGTTTTATTGGTGGGATCAGGTATGGACAATAGTTTTATTAGTGGGAAGTTATTTAACACTATTATTAACAAAGATAATTGAAAAAGAAGCATAAATAATAAAAGCGATAGAGTTCTGATATGAATCCACAACACAAGTTGAGATAATATCATTAATTCTATCGCTTTTATATTTAAAGGAAAGAGGAGGACACAGAGATGAGAAAAAGAAGATGCAAATGGGGAATTTGTTTCACTGCTTTATTAGTATGTGTAATGAGTGCAAGTGTTTTTGCGGCAACAGCTAGTAGAACAACTGTATATGCAGATTCAGAAGATAAATCGATTCAACTGGAGTACAGATGCTATGATACAGAAAAAGATAGAGGAATAATTATGGATTAAATATAGAAGAGGCAGTTGCGTCTGTGATTAAATCACTAAAGCAACTGCCTCTTCTTAGATAAGTATATTACTGCCGGATTATTCCGGTAATATTATTCAATTTTATTTAAACTGGTGATTCTGTATCTGTAATCTGCATCCTGGTACATAACCACTGAAATATAAGTAACTGCTCATATCAATAGTTTTACTATTGTATGAAACTGTATTGTCTCCATTTAAAACATCTTTAGCAGCTTTAATGCAGTCAGAATTTAAATTACCGCTGTCATATAATGATAATGATCTGCTAAGAGAACCATTTCTTGCAGGAGTAAACTGTCCACTCTGGTAAACAACTCCACTAACTGTGTTAGGGAAGAGAGTAGATCTTACTCTGTTCATAACTACAATTCCTACAGCTTTCTTACCGGCATAAACCTGATTGCCTGATTCACTGTAAATAATTGAAGAAAGCATTCTTAAATCACTGCTGTTGTAACGATTCTTAACTATTATATTAACTGTTCCGTAAGTTGAACCATTAACTTTACTTGTTATTGTAATTGTTGCCTTGCCGGCCTTTAAACCGGTAACAGTACCTTTCTTTGAAACCTTGGCAACCTTTTTGTTACTTGATTTAAAAGAATAGTAATCAACATTATTACCATTGCTTTTTAAAAGTTTCTTTATCTTGTATGTCTTATTTACCTTAACTGTCTTCGTAATACTTATCTGTGATTTGTTTGTTGAATTAATATCTGCGTTTACCATTGTAATGCTTGATGCAATAAGCATAAATGCTATCATTAGTAAACTATAAATCTTTAATTTCACAACTACCTCCAAATGTTACGCTTATATTTTACAAATGTTACAAATTTGTTACGTTTATTAATAATGCCTTAAAAAACAGTTTTTGTCAAGGGTTTTCTTAAAGGAATAATATGACAAACCGTAATAAATAATAAAAAATGAGAACAAAAACGAAAAAAATCGAATTAATTTGTTACGGTTTGTAACATTTGAAAATGGAATATATAGTGAATGAAAAGAGTGGTTCATACAAGTACTTGATGAAAATGCAATATATCATATTTTAAGTTGCAATGACTCATAAAATTTATTTATAATAAGAAAAATTTTTTGGATATTGTAACATTTATGCTAATTGACAAATATAAAATTATATGTTACTTTTTTCAGAAGAAAAGTATATAAATTAACTGCCACCGGGTAGTAGCGTATAACGCTGGAGTTCATATCGTTAGGTCTTTGAAGATATGAAGTTCCGGCGATTTTTTTGTAATAAATAACAGAAGAAAATAGTGGACGGCAGAATTTGTGTAATAAAAGAATAATGAAATGCTAAACAATATTTTTAAAATAGAAAGAGGGAATAATGAACAGAAACTTAAAAGAATTTATTAAATATACAGTTTTTAATGTTTTAGGAATGATAGGGTTGTCATGCTATATATTAGCAGATACTTTCTTTATATCATTTGGACTAGGTGCAAATGGACTTGCGGCTCTAAATTTGGCACTGCCGGTTTACAGCGTTATTAACGGAAGTGGGTTAATGCTTGGAATAGGTGGAGCTACTAAATATGCAATAATGAAAAATCAGGGAAATAAGAAGTATAATGAAAGTTTTATGAATACAGTGTTTATGGCAATCGTTATTGGAATAATATTTTTCTTAACAGGGATTATTTTTTCGGGAAATATAGCAACGCTGTTGGGGGCAAATAAACAGGTTTACCATATGACATCTATTTATTTAAAAGTTCTTCTCATGTTTGGTCCGGCATTTGTATTAAATAATGTAATGAATGCATTTGTTAGAAATGATGGAAATCCCAAACTTTCTATGATAGCAATGTTAGTAGGTAGTTTTGGCAATATTATTTTAGATTATTTATTGGTAATTAAATTTAGCATGGGAATGTTTGGAGCTGTCCTTGCAACCGGATTTTCGCCGATTATGGGACTTATGGTGTTATCGGGACATATTGTTTCAGAGAATAGCAACATTAAATTTAAAGTAGCAAAAATAAGAGCGTCATTTATTAAATCAATCATAATGCTTGGAATTCCTTCGTTTGTTGCAGAAATGTCATCAGGCATAGTGATTTTTGTGTTTAATATAATTATATTAGGCTTACAGGGAAATGTAGGGGTGGCAGCATATGGTGTTATTGCAAATTTAGCCCTTGTAGTGATTTCAATTTACACAGGTGTAGCACAGGGAAGCCAACCTTTGTTTAGTGCGGCATATGGGAAAAATGACAAGAAGATGCAGAAACAGTTATTTAAATATGCAATTACTGCTGTAACTTTGATTTCTATAGTAATATATGCAGTTATTTTGTTATTTGCAAATCCAATTACTTCTATATTTAATGGCGAAGGAAATATGCAGCTTCAGGCTATAGCAGTTAAAGGAATGTATTTATACTTTACTTCAATTTTATTTATTGGAATGAATATTGTGATGGCTACTTATTTTGCTGCAAGAGAAAAAGTAATTCCTTCATATATAATATCTTTTGGCAGAGGGTTTGTGGTTATAATTCCAATGGCGTTTATAATGAGTTTTCTATGGAAAATGACAGGTGTATGGCTGGCAATGACTGTAACTGAGGGAATAATTGCTGCTGTCGGAGTGGCACTAATAAAAAAAGCTTAGACCTTAAAGGCCTAAGCTTTTTTATATAAATTATTTAAACATATGATGTGCAATTCTAAATTTACTTCTGTAAATATATCTGCTAAAGAATAATGTCTTTGTCATGTTGATAGTTGAGTTCTTGTAAACAACTGTCTTATCACCATTTAATGCTTCCTTAGCTGCTGCAATACAGTCAGGATCCATTCTTCCGCTATCATATAATGCTAAAGATCTGTTAAGTGAACCGTTTCTTGCAGGAGTGAACTGTCGTCTCTGATAAAGAACACCTTTAATTGTGTTAGGGAAGAGACTTGATTTCATCCTGTTAGCAACTACAATACCAACAGCTTTCTTTCCGGCATATGGTTCTCCACATGCTTCACTGTAAATGATAGATGACATATATCTTAACTGACTTGCTGTGTAACTGCTCTTAACATCAAGATTAACAGTGGCATATACTGAATCATCTGTGTCAGAAGTAACAGTAACAGTTGTTGAACCTGTCTTAAGACCGGTAACAGTACCTGCCTTTGAAACCTTAACTACAGTTGAGTCATCAGCTGTAAAAGTCATATCTTTTACTGATTCAGAATCAAGATTTAATGATTTCTGTAATTTGATTTTCTTGTTAACTTTAACTGATTTATTAATATCTAATGTATTGTCTGTGTTATCTGTACTAGTTATATTGTTGTATGAATTTTCTGTTGATGTTTCTACTTCTGAAGCTGTTGATGTTTCAATTGCTACTGTATTAGTATCAGGTATTGAAATTGAATCATCAGCGTGTACTGTTACAAGTCCTACTGCTGCAAACATAAAAGTAAAAACTAAAGAACTGTAAATTTTACGTTTCAAAACTAACCTCCAATATTATATAATTAATTACGAATAATTATTACGAAAAGTCGTAAATTTATTACAAAAATATTACGCCTATTAATAATGCCTTAAAATTCAAAAAATGTCAAGAGTAGGACACAGTCTTTTAACATATTTAAGAATAGGATAAAGAAAGATAAATAAGTTGCAATGAATAGTTTGTTTTGTTAAAATTTAAAAAGGTTTTGCCGTATAAATGGGCATTCTGAGTAAAAATGGTTAAAAATTTTTTTTAACAAATATATAGAATAAATAAAAAGAAAGTAAAAAATAAAAAAATTTACTAAAATATATAAAAATTTCGTTTTTTTTGTGAAAATTATTGAAATTTGAAATAATTAGAATAATGAAAAGAGGCATTAATTTGAATATATTATCAGTTGAAAATATAACACATTCTTTTACGGAAAGAAAATTATTTGACAAAGCAAGCTTTTATCTTCATGAAGGAGACAAAGTAGGTGTTATTGGCATAAATGGAACAGGAAAATCTACATTATTAAAAATAATGGCAGGAATAGAAGAACCGGATGAAGGAAAAGTAATTAAGGCATCGAATTTAATGATTCACTATTTGCCACAGAATCCTAAGTTTAATGATGAGGATACGGTCATAGAAAGTGTACAGAATATGGTACATCATCATGCAAATGAAAATGAACTTATAGAAGCTAAAAGTATGATGACACGTTTAGGAATAACGGATTTTGAACAGAAAACAGGAGAATTGTCAGGAGGACAGAGAAAAAGACTGGCTTTGGTTTCGGTGTTGCTTACACCATGTGATATTTTAATTTTAGATGAACCTACAAACCATTTAGATAGCACAATGGCTGAGTGGCTTGAAAATCAGCTTAAGGCATTTAAAGGCGCTCTTGTAATGGTAACGCATGATAGATATTTTTTAGATAGTGTAACAAATAGAATAATCGAACTTGATAAAGGAAAGATTTACAGTTATCAGGAGAAATATTCAGGATATTTGCAACGTAAGGCAGAAAGAGAAGCGAGTGACAAAGCCAGCGAACGTAAACGCCAGAGTATTTTAAGAAAAGAAATTGAGTGGATGCAAAGAGGTGCAAGAGCAAGGTCTACGAAGCAGAAAGCTCATATTCAAAGATATGAAAATTTGAAAAATCAGCAGGGAATAGTAGAGGATGAAAAAATTGAACTTAGCAGTATAAAGTCCAGAATGGGAAGAACAACCATCGAAATTGAAAATATTTCTAAGGCTTACGGAGACAATGTGTTAATCAAAGATTTTACATACAATTTCCTGAAAGGTGACAGAGTCGGATTTGTAGGAAAGAATGGATGCGGAAAAACAACTTTGATGAAGATTATTGATGGCCGAATTAAGCCTGACAGTGGAAATATTAATATTGGACAGACAATTAAGATGGGTTATTATACTCAGGAAATTGAAAATGACAAAGATGCGGGAATTGCTTATATGGATTCTGAAGACAGAGTTATTGATTACATTAAAAATACTGCTGAATTTGTCAGAACTGAAGAAGGGCTTGTTTCGGCATCAGTTATGCTTGAAAGATTCTTGTTCCCATCATCACAACAGTACAGTAAGATTGGCAAATTATCAGGTGGTGAGAGAAGACGATTGAATCTTCTAAGGGTTCTAATGGAAGCACCAAATGTTCTTATTTTAGATGAACCTACAAATGATTTAGATATAGAGACGATGACAATATTGGAAGACTATTTAGATAGTTTTGATGGAATTGTAATTACTGTTTCTCATGACAGATATTTCCTCGACAGAGTTGTAAGAAGAATATTTTCTTTTGAAGGAAATGGTGTGATTCGTCAGTATGAAGGTGGTTACACAGATTACATTAATAAAAAGAAGGAAAATGAAACACCGGAAGAAAATATTTTTTCAAATTCAAAGTCAAAAAATTCTTCAGAAGATAAAAATGGTAAGTCAGACTATAAAAATAGAAATAAAAAATTGAAATTCTCTTACAATGAGCAGAGAGAATATGAAACCATAGAAGATGACATATCTAAATTAGAAGAAAAACTTGAAAAATTAGATGATGAAATGAACAAAAATGCTACTAATTCTGTAAAACTAAAAGAATTGATAGATTCTAAAGAAGAAACAGAAAATCTTTTAATGGAAAAGATGAACAGATGGGAATATTTAGAAGATTTGGCTAAAAAAATAGAAGAGCAGGGAAGGTAAATATTGTTTATAGAAATGATAACCATAAAATAAAGGCAAGGGAAAATTTTCCTTTGCCTTTTTTCTAATATAATAAAGTCTGTTAATGAACAGATTGTTCAGTTCTTAAAAATGTCTGATAGAATATTTTCATAATATTCCTTGTTTACTGATTATCAGATACTTTATCTAAACACTCTAAGAATTTCTCATGGTATTCAGTCATGTTGTTTTTTAATGAAACAGGTCTTCCATTTTTACTTAAAAAGCAATGGCTTGTAATGCCTCGAGTTGTTACTTTGCCGGATTTTTTATCAACTATTTCATAATTTAATTTCATACGAATGCCATTGTATTCGATAAGGCTAACCTTAATAAGCATTGTTTCGCCAAACTGAACCATACGCTTGTATTCACATTGAACACTAAGAACAGGTGACATAATACCATTCTCTTCTAATTCTTTATAAGGTATACCTAAGGAATCCATAAAAGCAATTCGGGCTTCTTCAAAATATCTTAAGTAATTTGAATGATGAACAACTCCCATCATATCAGTTTCATAATAATTTGCTTTTCGCTCATATGTAAATGTCATATTAAAAATCCCTTCTATCTTATTTAAATCATTGTATCTTTAATTTTTATTAACATTATTAGTATACATCATTTTACAAAAATGTGTTATCAAAAATATTGACAATAAAAATGCGATTTTGTATAGTGTATCTGGGTTTAGCTTTACTAAACTTTAAGGTTAGTATTTGAAAATAAAGGAAAAAATAATGGATATAGGATTTAAGATAAAAGAATTGAGAATGGAGAGGGGATTAACGCAGGAAGAACTGGCTGACAGGGCAGAACTTTCTAAGGGGTTTATTTCTCAGGTTGAAAACAATCTTACATCTCCATCAATTGCAACATTGACAGATATTTTGCAGTGCCTGGGAACGGATTTAAAAGATTTTTTTAATGATACGAAGGATGAGCAGATAGTTTTTTCAAAAGAGGATTATTTTGAAAAAAATGATAGTGAATTAAAGAATTCCATACAGTGGATAATCCCTAATGCCCAAAAGAATACGATGGAACCGATTCTTCTTACATTAGAACAGGGAGGTTCGACGTATCCGGACAATCCTCATGAGGGAGAAGAATTTGGATACGTATTAAAGGGAAGCGTGGAAATCCATATAGGTGGAAAGATTTATAAGGCAAAAAAAGGCGAGTCATTTTATTATGAAGCAAAATACAGCCATCATATAGAATCAAAAAAAGGTGCAACAATAATATGGGTAAGTTCACCACCGAGTTTCTAAAAATATCGAAACAATAATGGTAAGTTTATCACTTGATTTATAATGACGACTAAGAACTACCATAAATTTATAGGTGTGTTGATTAACGTATATAATTGTAAAAAATTGGAACTATTAAAAAGATTGGAGGATGTACAGTGAGTAATAAGATTATTGAATTAAAAGGAATAACAAAGACATTCGATGACCAGCAGGTTTTAAAAGGAATAGATTTAAATATATATGAAAATGAATTTTTGACATTGCTTGGACCTAGTGGATGCGGAAAGACAACACTTCTTAGAATTTTAGGCGGATTTGAATCTGCAGACAATGGAGAGGTATTGTTTAATGGCAAAGATATTGCAAAGGTTCCGCCATATAAAAGAGAAATAAATACGGTATTTCAGAAATATGCTCTTTTTCCATTTTTAAATGTATATGATAATGTGGCTTTTGGTCTTAATTTGAAAAAAATGGATAAGGACGTAATAGATAAAAAAGTTAAAAATATTTTAGCTTTAGTTGGACTTGAAGGATTTGAAAAGAGAGATGTTACAAGACTTTCAGGTGGACAGCAGCAAAGAGTTGCCATAGCAAGAGCTCTTGTAAATGAACCTAAAGTTTTGCTTCTTGATGAACCACTTGGAGCGCTTGATGCAAAATTAAGAAAGGACATGCAGATTGAACTAAAAAAGATTCAGAAAGAAGTAGGAATTACTTTCGTATTTGTAACTCATGACCAGGAAGAAGCGTTGTCAATGTCCGACACGATTGTTGTTTTAAATGATGGTGTTATCCAGCAGATTGGTACGCCTATGGACATTTACAACGAACCTGAAAACAGATTTGTTGCAAATTTTATTGGCGAGTCAAATATTATAGAAGGAAATATGCTTAAGGATTGTCTGGTAAAATTTGATGATATTGAATGGGAGTGCGTTGATAAAGGGTTTAAAGATAATGAAGAAATTGAAGTAGTTCTTCGTCCTGAAGATATGGATATTGTAAAACCCGAAGAGGCACAGCTTGTAGGCACAATTATTTCAAAGGTATTTATGGGAGTTCACTATGAGTATCTTGTTGAAACAAAATATAGAAATTATAAAGTTCATACAACAGATGATTATGAAGTGGGGCTTAAGGTTGGAATGACAATTGACCCATTTGACATTCAGGTTATGTATAAGATGGATTATTAATAGGAGGAAACAAAATGAACGAAGTTCATTTTCTATAAATGTTTCCGACGAATAGCCGCCGACCGAAGGGCGGGGACATTACATGTTTTACAGGAGGAAGAAATGGGACATTATAAAAATTTAATAAAACCGTATGTGTTCTGGTCATTTTTGCTTATTGTTGTGCCGCTGTTATTGATTGTGTTGTATTCAGTTACGGCAGGCGACAATTCCGTGTTGACCATACATTTTACATTAGACAATTTTAAGAAAATATCAGATCCTGTATATTTAAATGTATTTATAAAATCTCTTAAGATGGGATTGATTACTACAGGAATTTGTGTGGTGTTTGCATATCCGATGGCATATATTATTGCAAAATTTGACGAGAGTGTTCAGGATATTTTAATTTTGCTGGTTACAATTCCTATGTGGATTAATACTTTGCTTAGAACTTATGCATGGATTAGTTTGCTATCAGACAATGGAATTGTAAATTCGTTATTAAAGGTTTTAGGAATAAATCCTGTAACAATGATGTATACAGATTTTTCAGTTGTAATGGGATTAGTATGTGACTTGCTTCCGTTTATGGTAATTCCAATCCATACATCTCTTGCCAAAATGGATTATTCCTTAGTAGAGGCAGCAAATGATTTAGGAGCAAATAGATTTCAAACTTTTACAAAAGTTATTTTTAAACTTTCGATTCCGGGTGTTATAAGTGGTGTAACGATGGTGTTTTTACTTTCAATATCAAGTTTCGTAATTCCATCTTTACTAGGTGGACGTCAGTATGTACTTATTGGAAATTTAATTGAAAATCAGTTTATATCAGTTGGAGACTGGAATTTCGGAAGTGCGATTTCTATTATCCTTGCAATTATTATATTAGGATTAATCAGATTAATGAAAAAGATTGACTCTGAGGAAGCAGGAGGTGAATAGATGAATAAGAAAGTTTCAATAGGACCAAAGTTATATATTGCGTTGTGTTTTATATTTTTCTATTTGCCAATTGCAATTACAATGTTATTTTCATTTAACTCATCGAAGTCACTTACTCATTTTACAGGATTTTCATTTAGATGGTATGAAAAATTAATTACGGACAGAGATATTATTTCGGCTGTTTATGTTTCAATCAGTATTGCCATAATTTCAACATTGGTATCAACTGTTCTTGGGACAATTACTTCAATCGGACTTTCGAGAAGTAGAAAGGTTCTTAAAGAATGGGTTCTTAGCGTAAATGACCTTCCTATTATGAATCCTGATATTGTTACGGCTATAGGTCTGATGATTTTATTTTCTTCTATTAAATTAGGTAGAGGATATTTGACAATGTTGCTTGCACATATCGCATTTTGTACGCCATATGTAATAACAAGTGTTTATCCTAAGGTAAGACGAATGGATCACAACCTTGCAAATGCTGCAATGGATTTAGGAGCAACACCTTTTCAAGCACTTACAAAGGTTATAATTCCAATGTTAAAGCCTGGAATTTATGCTGGAATGCTACTTGCATTTACAATGTCACTTGATGACTTTGTAGTTTCATATTTTGTAACGGGAAATGGTGTCCAAAACATTTCAATAGTAGTTTATAACATGACAAAAAGAACAAATCCGACAATTAATGCACTGTCAACTCTTCTTATTTTAGCAGTTGTAATTATTTTGATTGTTGTAAACGTAATTCCTGCCATTGCAAAAAGACAGCACAGAGAGGCAAATGAAATTGCATCAAAGGGACATGGAGTGTGGAAGAAATTTGCTCCGGTGCTTTCAGTTATATTGGCAATTGCAATTGCGGGCGGATGTGTTTATGGATTTGTTAAAGAACAAAACCGTCAGGTACTTAGAGTGTTTAATTCAGGAGAATATATGGATACAAATCTTCTGACTAAATTTGAAAAAGAATATGACTGTGAAGTTGTTTACGAAACATATGATTCAAATGAGTCAATGTATACAAAACTGTTAAGTGGAGCTGAGTATGACATTTTAGTACCGTCTGACTATATGGTTGAAAGACTTATAAAAGAAGACAGAATTCAGCCGGTTAACTGGGATTTAATAACAAATAAGGATAATGTTATCAGTAATCTGTTTGAGAATGAATATGATCCTGAAAACAAATATACAGTGCCTTACTATTGGGGAACTGTAGGAATTTTATATAACAAAAATATTGTAGATAAGGCAGATTTGGCACAAGGTTGGGAAATCTTAAAAAATAAAAAATATGCAGGCAATATTTATATGTATGATTCAGAAAGAGATTCATTCATGGTTGCATTGAAAGCGTTAGGTTATTCAATGAATACTTCAAATCATGATGAACTAAAGAAGGCATATGACTGGCTTGTTGACCAGCGTGAAACTATGCATCCTGTTTATGCCGGAGATGATGTTATTGACAATATGATTTCAGGCAATAAAGCAATGGCAGTTGTATACTCAGGAGATGGAGCGTATATTATGTCAGAAAATGAAGATATGGATTTCTTTGTCCCTGAGCAAGGCTCAAATGTGTGGTATGACAGTATGGTTATTACTAAGCAGTGTAAAGATACAAAACTTGCTAATGAATTCCTTAATTTTATGCTAAGGGAGGACGTGGCAAAGCAGAATACGGAATATGTAGGATATGATAGTGCAGTAAAATCGGTTTATGAATATTTTAGAGATGATGAATATGAAGGAATTTCAGCATGTGCGCCTGATATTTCAAATCCGTTAAATGAAACATTTAAATATCAGGATACTGAATTAAAAGAATTCTGTGCCGGTTTATGGACAAAGGTTAAGTCTTATTAGAATTGAGTATCGCTATTATGACTTATAAAAATAAGTATAAGTTGCAATCTATAGAATTGTAATCGATTACGAATAAAGAAAAAGTCTTATTAGAAAAAGGAGCATTATGGCAAATATTATAGAGATAACTGATTTTAATTCTCCGCAGTTAGATATTTATGCAAGAATGTCGGAAGGGCAGCTTCTTAACAGGCATGAACCTGAAAAAGGGATATTCATAGCAGAAAGTCCAAAGGTAGTTGAAAGGGCGTTGGATGCGGGATGTGAGCCGATATCAATGCTTGTTGAACATAAGCATATTGATGGAGAAGCAAAACCTATTATAGACAGATGTAGAGAAGTTCCTGTGTATACGGCGCCATTTGAAGTGCTTACACAGTTGACAGGATTTAAATTAACAAGAGGAATGTTGTGTGCAATGCATCGCCCACAACTTCCTAATGTTTCAGAAGTTTGTAGCAAAGCAAGGCGTATAGCAGTTCTTGAAAATGTAATGAATCCAACAAATGTGGGAGCAATTTTTCGTTCGGCAGCAGCTTTAAACATGGATGCGGTTTTGCTCACTCATGGATGTAGTAATCCGTTGTATAGAAGAGCGATAAGAGTAAGTATGGGAACTGTATTTCAGATTCCGTGGACTTTTTTGAACGAAGAAAAAGGAGTAAGTGAACTTAAAGAATTAGGATTTAAGACAGCCGCTATGGCATTAACTGATGATTCGGTATCAATTGATAACGAGGAACTTTTGGCAGAAGAAAAACTTGCAATAGTTCTTGGAACAGAAGGGGACGGACTTGCTAAAGAAACAATTGCAGACTGTGATTATACTGTAAAAATTCCGATGTCTCATGGGGTAGATTCATTAAATGTAGCAGCAGCCAGTGCAGTTGCATTTTGGCAAATTGGAAAATAATGAGGTATTAGACCTTTTGCTTCAGGCATCTTAAAATTAAAAGTGTAAGACTAAAATCTACTTTGCCCCACTTTAAAGTGGAAATAAACTTTTCGCTTCACGTTAAAATTAAATAAAAAAAATCGCTTGACAAAAGAGTGTGGTTATTGTACTATAAAACACGCGAGTGCGACTCAAAGCAAGCGCATCATGAATAAGTGATGTGCCCAGTTAGCTCAGTTGGTAGAGCAGAGGACTGAAAATCCTCGTGTCTCTGGTTCGATTCCGGAACTGGGCACTCCGCGGGTGTAGTTCAATGGTAGAACACTAGCCTTCCAAGCTAGATACGTGGGTTCGATTCCCATCACCCGCTTTTGTTATGCCTAAAAATGCGTGTAGAATTTCTTAAAAGAAATATATTAAATATACTTAATCAAAAGAACCCACATCATCGCTGATGTGGGCTCTTTTGATGTTACTATATTATTTTTTCTGATAAACTCTTACATAATCAATAATAAATTCAAAAGGAATATTAGAATCATCTACAGGTCCGCCAAGCCCACCGCCGACAGCAGTATTTAATATGAGATAAAAAGGCTTGTCAAACGGCCATGAATCATGGCTTTGGTCTGTGTCATCAGCTTTGTTGTAACGACAGTAGCTTTTGCCATCAACGAAATATTCGATATAATCTGTAGTCCATTCCATTGCATAGACATGAAAATCATCTGAAAAATCAACGTCAAAAGTTACATTTGTTGTGTACTGAATGCCATCCTTACGTGTATGATTGTGATTTTTAGAATGAAGGCTGAACAATAAATGCTTTTTTAACCTTCCAATATGTTCTAAAATATCAATTTCGCCACAGTTTGGCCAATGATCATTTTCAGGAATAGGAGGCAAAATAGCTCGTTGCTCCTTGCTCATGTTAAAGAAATCTGGGCGGCCATCAGGTCTTGTAGGAATTCCGTCAGGTAATTTATGAGGTTTAATATATGGCATCATCCATATTGCAGGCCATGAGCCGACACCTCTTGGCACTTTGGCACGAAATTCAAAATAACCATATGTCCACATTCCTTTATTTAAGGTGTTGACTTTTCCTGATGTGTATTCTCGGTCGCCATCCTTTTGCTTTAAAGAACGTATTGTTAAATGACCATCTTTCACAAAAACATTATCAAGTCTGTCAGTATAGGCCTGAAGCTCGCGATTTGGCCACTGAAAGTTTCCGGTTTCATAATTCCATTTTTTAGAATCTAATTTTCCTTCGTAATCAAATTCATCATTCCAAACTAAATTGTATTCATTAATATTCATAACTATCTCCGATAAAATTTAAAATTCTTTTTGAATTTAACAATGAAAATATTTTTATGCAACACCTTTTTAAAATAATTTATACATAATAAATTGTTTTGGTGTACAATCACTATTGAGAATAAAATAAAAATATGTAAATATTGGGAGTGATTGTGAATACATAACGTATAATATTAAATTTTACACAGTCAGAATAATGAGATTAAAAATTCTACAGTATTAAAAAAATAATAATCTAAAAGAGGAAATAAAATGAATATAGTTTTAGTAGCAATAAATGCAAAATATATACATTCAAATTTAGCAGTTTACAGCCTGAAAGCTTATGCAGAAAAATATGCAAAAAATGAAAATATAGAAATAGAAATTGCAGAATATACAATAAATCAGACAGAGGACGAAGTACTTAGAAATTTATATGAAAGAAAGGCTGATATTTTAGCATTTTCATGTTATATATGGAATTTGCAAATGACAAAGCATGTAATTGAAAATATGAAAAAGGTTGCGCCTAATGTACCGATTTATATGGGAGGTCCTGAGGTCTCGTATAATGCTAAAGAATTTCTTTTACAAAATCATGAAGTAGAAGGAATTATGCGTGGTGAGGGAGAAAAAATATTTGCAAATTTTGTTACGGCTGTGTCAGAGGAGAATAGCCCGATACCAAATCTTTCCAATATAAAGGGAGTGGTTTATAGAAGTGCGAGCGGTGAAATTATTGAAAATGAATTGGAAAGCCCGCTCGATATGTCGGATATTCCATTTGTGTACAAAGATTTAAAACAGTTTGAAAATAAAATAATGTATTATGAGACGAGCCGTGGATGCCCATTTTCCTGTAGTTATTGCCTCTCATCGATAGATAAAAAATTAAGATTTAGAAATTTATCTTTAGTAAAAGAAGAATTGAAGTTCTTTATAGATAATAAAGTTGCACAGGTAAAATTCGTAGACAGAACATTTAACTGCAAGAAAGACCATGCAATAGAGATATGGAAGTTTATAAAAGAACATGACAATGGAATAACGAATTTTCATTTCGAAGTTGCAGCAGATTTGATGACAGATGAGGAAATAGAAATTATTAAAGATATGCGTCCAGGACTAATCCAGTTAGAAATTGGAGTGCAGTCTGTAAATGAGATGACTATTTCAGCAATAAACAGAAAGACAAATTTAGACAAAATAAGAGAAAAAGTTGCTAAGATTAAATCATTTGGAAATGTACATCAACATCTTGATTTGATTGCGGGATTGCCTTATGAAGATTATGATTCATTTGCAAATTCCTTTAATCAGGTTTATGCGATGAAACCTGACCAATTGCAGTTAGGATTTCTTAAAGTACTTTATGGTTCAAATATGAAACTTATGAGCGGGGAATATGGAATAAAGTACTTGTCATATCCACCGTATGAGGTTTTAGAGACAAAATGGATTTCATATGAGGATGTGCTTAAATTAAAGGAAGTGGAAGAAGTAGTTGAAATATACTATAATAGTTTTCAATTTTCTAATTCAGTTATGTATTTAGAAAAAATGTTTGAAACTCCATTTGAATTTTATGAAGAGCTAGGCACGTTTTATAAAGCAAACAGCATGAATGGTGAAAAACATTCGCGAATTGCAAGATATATATTGTTAAGAAAATTTGCAGAATTATTAATAAAAGAAGAAAATAGACCGATAGATATTAATAAGTTTGACGAATTATTAACATTAGATGTATATTTGCGTGAGAATATAAAAACAAGACCGTTATTTGCAAAAGATATTAATAACTTTAAGAAGGAAAAGCAAAGTATTTACAGAAATGAGAAAATATATGAAGTAATTCCTGCGTACAGGGATTATGATAGCAAGCAGATTGCAAAAATGACTCATATAGAAGTGTTTGAAAGAATTTATGAAGCACAGTCAAATCCGAAATATATTTTATTTGACTATAAAGACAGAAACGCGTTAAACAGCGAAGCAAACACAATTGATGTTACAAATTTAGTTGAAAGGTTTGGAGAGAATAATGACTAATGAATATGTCTGTGTGGATATTGAAACCACGGGATGTAAACCAATGGAAAATAAAATAATCGAAATAGGTGCTGTAAAGGTTAAAGATGGAAAGATAGTTGACACATTCTCACGTCTTATAGACCCTGAATGTAATATCCCTTATTACATAACTAATCTTACAGGAATAACAAATGATATGGTAAAGGGGCAGGATACAATAGATATTGTGCTTAAGGACTTTATTGACTTTGCAGAGGGCGATGTGATAATGGGGCATAATATAATGTTTGATTATAGTTTCCTAAAATGCAATGCCATGGCGTACAATTATAAATTGGAAAAAAGGGGAATTGATACGTTAAAGATTGCAAGAAAAACTATGCCTGAATTAGAAAGTAAGGCGCTGGATTATTTGTGCAGATATTTTGGAATTCTTGACGAAAATCATCATCGTGCATTTAATGATGCTGCAGTTACGGTTGAATTATATAATATTTTGTGTGGCAAATTTGGTGCAGAGTACAAGGAAGTATTTGAACCACGGTCGCTTGTGTGTAAAATAAAAAAAATACAGCCTGCCACGGCAAAACAAATAAAATATTTAAAAGATTTAATGGCATATCATGGTATAGAAGAGCAAATTGAATACGACAAACTGAGCAAAAATGAAGCATCTAAAAAAATAGACAAAATTATAAGCAAAAAGGGAAGAATTTTTGGCTTTGAGAACAAATAGTGTTGTGTTATACTGTGATAATATAGGTTTATAAGCAAAACTATTATGGAATTTATAAGAATTTGCATTGCTAAAGTTAAGAAAATAGTGATAACATATGCAACCTGAGCAAATATGCAAATTAAAAATTTCTACAAATTATAAAAGTATATAAAGGAGAATTGACATGAATTTTTTTGATATGTTCAATAAGAAGAAAAACCAGAGAATCATTTCAGGTGTAATAATTGCAGTAGTTGTACTTGCAATGGTAGTGACAACAGTATTTTCTGTTATGCCGTAAATATAGAAGAGAAAACAAAATGAATGAATTTCATTTTTCTATAAATGTTTTCGACGAGTAGCCGCCGACCAAAGGGAGGGGCAATACAGATTAAGAGGAGGAAAACAAGTGAAAAGTATAAAGAAGAGCGTTGCTGTTATAACAGTAGTTGCAGCTGTACTTGGAATGTCAGTATTTGCATTTGGAGCTGCATCTTCTAAAAATTCAAAAGATAAAGATGTAATCAAAAGTGGAGTAAGAATTGAAAGTATAGACGTAAGCGATTTGACAGAAGAAGAAGCAAATACTAAGGTAAAAGCTTATGTAAAAGAAAAAACAAATGTGCCGGTTAAGATTGATGTAAATGGTACAGAGGTAAAAACTAATTTAAGTGACTTAGGATATAAATGGACAAACAAGTCAGTAATTGAAGAAGCAGTCGGAGTTGGAAAATCAGGAAATGTCATAAAGAGATATAAAGACGGACTTGATTTGAAAAATGAAGGAATTGAGCTCAAACTTGAATTTGGAATTGAAGAAAAAAATATGAAAGACAATTTAAAGAAAATTTGCGACAGCTATAATGTTGAAGCAAAGAATGCGTCTTTAAAACTTACTTCTTCAGGGTTTGAAGTTATACCTGAGCAGGATGGTGTCGTTATTGATTATGATGTAACAGTATCAGGTTTATATGATTACATAACAAAGGAATGGGATAACAAATCAGATATTTTATATACAGCAGAAACAAAGGTGTCTAAACCTAAATATACATCAGAAGATTTAAAGAAAGTTTCTTCTACACCTATGGGAAGTTACTATACTTCATTTTCTGTAGGAACTTCATATGATAATAGAAATAACAATATTAAACATGGAGCTGAAGTATTAGACGGAATTCTTTTATATCCGGGAGAGCAGTATTCATTAAATGAACATTTGGCACCATGGACAGCTGAAAATGGATGGTATCCTGCAGGAACATATGTTGATGGTGGTGTAGCAGACAGTTATGGCGGTGGTATTTGTCAGGTATCAAGTACACTATACAATGCATTGCTTGAAGCAGAAATTAAAGTTGTAGAAAGATATTCTCATTCAATGTCAGTAGCTTATGTGCCATTGGCAGCGGATGCAGCTTTAGCAGGAGATTATAAAGACTTAGTATTTGAAAATAATACGGATGCACCTATTTACATTCAGTCTGTATATAATGCAGGTGGAACATTGACATTTAAAGTTTATGGCCATGATACAAGAGACAGTAGTCGCTCAGTAAAATATGTAAGTGAGACAGTTAAGGAAATACCAATCGGAACAAAGGTTACAAAGGATTCTTCAAAACCTACAAGTTATGAATCAGTAACTGAAAATGGTCATGTGGGATATGTTGCTAAGCTTTGGAAAGTTACATATGAGAATGGAGAAGAAGTTGATAAGGAATTGTTACACACAAGCACTTATGCAATGACTCCAAAGAAAGTTGTAAAAGGAACGAAGAAAGAAGACAAAAAGGGAGAAGAAACGACAGATAAAAAAGATGATTCTGACTCAGATTCAGATAACAAAGAAGAAACAACAAAGAAAAATGAAAAGGCTGAAAAGACAACGTCAGCTAAGGCTAAAGAAACAAAGAAGTCAGAAGAATAAAATAATATATATGATAGGCGGTGGCTTATGCGCAGAGGAAAGATTTCTGAAATCGCTTTAAAACGTTCTGTTTTAAAAAATATAAAAAACAGAAATGCTAAAGTGATTAGAGGAGCAGATTTAAGTAATGACGCCTGTGAAATACAATTAGAAGACGTTACGGTTGTAATGTCTTCTAATTGTATAGAAACATGGTTTGACGGATGCATAGAGTTTAATGTAGCAAAGGAAATGAATAATATATATGTGCAGGGTGGAATTCCACTTGCGGCAGAAGTTTCAATTGCATTACCATTAGAATATGAAGAAAAGCAGCTTGGCAAATTAATGAGAAAGCTTGATGAAGTATTTGGCAAATACAATGTGCAGATTTCAGGCGGTCATACTACTGTTTCTGCTAATGTAAATCAACCTATAATTATGTTTACTATAATGGGTAGTAAGTGCTACAATGTAAATTGTTTGAAGGATGTTAAGCCCGGACAACAGATTGTTATGACAAAATCCATAGCAGTTGGTGGAACGGGACTTATATCTAATGCTAAGACGGATATTTTAAAAGAAAAATTCATAAATACATATGTTGATAAATGTAAAGATATTATAAATTATATTTCAATTGAAGACGAATCACGTATAGCCTTGGAATGCGGAGAGGTTGCTTTACATGACATTTCTACAGGAGGAGTTTTTGCAGGAGTATGGGAACTTACATCTGCAAGTGGTCTTGGAGTGAAAATTGAATTACAAAAGATTCCGGTATGGCAGGAAACAATTGAAGTATCAGAAGTATTTGATATTAATCCTTATATGCTTGATGGTACAGGTTCTTTATTGATAGTAACAAATAATGGGGAAAGGCTTGTAGATGTTTTAGAAGAAAAAGGAATTAACGCAAGCGTTATAGGAATAATAACATCCGATAAAAACAGAGTATTGATAAATGGAGATGAAACAAGATTTCTGGAACCTCAAAGAGGCGATGAAATATATAAGTTATTCTAAAAGGAGAGGTAGAATATGAGAGAAGAAATTCTTCGGTTATTAGAAAAAAATAGCAGAATAGATATTAAAGAGATTGCTATTTTAGTTGGAAAGACAGAAACTGAAGTGGCAAATGAAATAGCACAGATGGAAAAAGAGGGGATTATAAGAGGTTACTATACTTTGATAAACTGGGATAATACAAATGATGAAAGAGTATCAGCGCTTATAGAAGTTAAGGTAACACCGCAAAGAGGAATTGGGTTTGATAAAATTGCTGAGAGAATCAGTAAATTTGATGAAGTAAAATCAGTATATCTTATGTCAGGTGGATTTGATTTTACAGTAATATTAGAAGAAAAGACAATGAAAGAAATTGCTCAGTTTGTTACAAGTAAATTATCTACTTTAGATGAAGTGTTAAATACAGCAACACATTTTGTATTGAAAAAATACAAAGATTACGGTGTGACAATGATGGAAGAACATAAAGATGAAAGGATGTTAGTGACGCCATAATGAAGAATCCAATATCAAATGTAGCAATGAATATGCAACCATCAGGAATAAGAAAGTTTTTTGATATCGTTAGTGAAATGAAGGATGCTATTTCACTTGGCGTTGGAGAACCGGATTTTGACACTCCATGGCATATTCGTGAAGAAGGAATTTATAGCTTAGAAAAAGGAAGAACATTTTACACATCTAATGCGGGACTCATGGATTTGAGGAATGAAATTTGCAATTATCTTGATAGAAAATTAGGATTACAATATGATCCTGCTAAAGAAGTGGTAGTTACAGTAGGTGGAAGTGAGGCTATAGACATAGCGATAAGAGCTATGATTAATCCGGGAGATGAGGTGTTAGTTCCACAACCGTGCTTTGTATCATATGTCCCTTGCGTTCAGTTAGCGTATGGCGTGCCTGTAACAATTGATTTAAAAGAAGAGGACGAATTTAAATTAACAAAAAAATTGTTGCTAGAACATATAACAGACAAAACAAAATTGCTTGTATTACCATTTCCAAATAATCCAACAGGAGCAACTCTTGATAAGCATGAATTAGAAGAGATTGCTCAGGTTTGCATTGAAAAAGATATATATGTATTATCAGATGAAATTTATTCAGAACTTTCATATAAAGAAAAGCATATTTCAATCGCATGTATACCAGGGATGAAAGAAAGAACAGTTCTCATAAACGGATTTTCAAAGGCTTATGCTATGACAGGATGGAGATTAGGCTATGCGTGTGCACCGCACGTTATTATGGAGCAGATGATTAAACTACATCAATTTGCAATCATGTGTGCACCGACAGTAAGTCAGTATGCAGCAGTTGAAGCTTTGAAAAATGGTGACAGAGATGTCGAAAGAATGTGTGAGTCATATAATGAAAGAAGAAGATTTGTTGTTTACAGACTTAGAGAAATGGGCCTTGAATGTTTTGAACCTTATGGAGCATTTTATGTATTCCCGAGCATTAAGAAATTTGGAATGACATCAGAAGAATTCGCAACCAGATTATTACAGGAAGAAAAGGTTGCTGTAGTTCCAGGCGATGCATTTGGAAAATGCGGGGAAGGATATTTAAGAATATCTTATGCATATTCTATTGATAGCCTAAAAACTGCATTAGACAGAGTTGAAAAATTTGTCAAAAAACTGGAACAAAAATAAATGATAATTATTTAGAAAAAGTTGCGATATAAGTAATTGTTGAAAAACTCCAATATAAAAATTAAAATTATAATGCCAGTAATTATAAAAATACAATGTAAATAATTTATTGGAAGTAACGTTATAAGTAATTATCAAATTCATATTTTTATAAATAAAAAATAGCAAATCATAATTTGAAGAATTTGCATTGAAAGAGGGAAAAGATGAATATCGTTTTATTAGAACCTGAAATACCACAGAATACAGGAAACATAGGAAGAACATGTTGCGCCACAGGAACAAAACTACATTTAATAGAGCCTATGGGATTTAAAATTAATGAAAAATCAGTTAAAAGAGCCGGAATGGATTATTGGGAACATTTAGATGTTACAATCTATGAAAGCTATGAAGATTTTTTGGAAAAAAATCCAAATGCGAAAATATGGATGGCAACAACTAAGGGACCAAACAGATATAGTGATGTTAAATTTGAAGAAAATGATTACATCATGTTTGGAAAAGAAAGTGCAGGGATACCTGAGGAAATATTAGTTGAAAATCAGGAACATGCAATACGAATCCCGATGAATCCACAGATTCGTTCATTGAATCTTGCAAATTCAGTAGCAATCGTATTATATGAAGCTTTACGTCAGAATGATTTTGCGGGAATGCAAATGGAAGGACATTTGAGAAAATACGATTGGAAATAATAAAAATTGACATATTTTAATGCCGAAAGTTAAAAAAATCTACAATAATAGCAGGAAAACTGTTGTTTTGTAGGTTTTTTTTGGTTAAAAACGATTTTAATAAAGTTACCGTATTTTAGGACTAAAATTCGTATTAAAATATATCAAATTCCACATTAAAATTAGTCGAATATTTTTGAATCAAACCATTGCAAAACAAATAATTAAGTGATATATTAGTCTCGATTAGTGGAGACATTATGTGTTTTTGTTGTACTTTTTATAGAAGAAACAAGTAAAAAAAACGCATTTTGCCATAAAAATAACATACATGGAGGTTTATAGATGGAAACTTTAGAATGTATTAAAACAAGAAGAAGTGTCAGAAAGTTTAAGACAGATTCAGTAAGTAAAGAAACAATTGAGAAACTTGTATTGGCAGCATCATATGCACCTTCATGGAAAAATACTCAGACAACAAGGTACATTGCTATAACTAATGAAGAAGTTAAGGCAAGATTAGCAACAGAATGTTGTGCAGAACACAACGCTCAGATAATCAATGGAGCCCCTTTACTTATAGCAACTTTAATTGTGGACAAGCGTTCAGGATTTGAAAGAGATGGAAGCTTTTCTACATCTAGAAAGGATGCATGGCAGGCATTTGACAATGGTATTGCAACACAGACTCTTTGCCTTGCGGCAAATGACCTTGGATTAGGAACGGTTGTTATGGGACTTTATGATATAGATAAGGCCAGTGATATAATTGGAGTTCCTGAAGGTCAGCTTTTAATGGCTTTAGTTGCTGTAGGATATCCGGATGAGAAACCGTCTGTACCGAAGAAGAAGACAGTAGAAGATTTATTGAGTTACTGTTAATAAAAGCACTAATATGTTAGAAAAGCGCAAGCTTTTATATATTTATTTTTAGGAGGAAGAACAAAAATGAGAGAAGAATGGACAGGATTTAGCAATGGCGCATGGACATCAGAAGTCAACGTTAGAGATTTTATCCAGAAAAACTACACACCATATGATGGTGATGCTAGTTTCTTAGCAGGACCAACACAGAACACAACAGATTTATGGAATCAGGTACTTGATCTTCAGAAGAAGGAAAGAGAAGCTGGTGGTGTTCTTGATATGGATACAAAAGTTGTACAGACAATCACATCACACGGTGCAGGTTACTTAGACAAAGATAAAGAAACAATCGTAGGTTTCCAGACAGATAAGCCTTTCAAGAGAGGTCTTCAGGTTAACGGTGGTATCCGTATGGCTATGAAAGCTTGCTCAGATAACGGCTATGAAGTAGATCCGGAAGTTGTAGATTTCTACACAAACTATAGAAAGACACATAACGCAGGTGTATTTGATGCTTACACACCTGAAATCAGAACATGTAGAACAAACCACATCGTAACAGGTCTTCCTGATGCTTACGGACGTGGACGTATCATTGGTGACTACAGAAGAGTTGCATTATACGGTGTTGATACACTTATCGTAGATAAGGAAGCTCAGAAGGCTGCTACACCTACAGAAATGAGACCGGAAGTTATCCGTGATAGAGAAGAATATTCAGAACAGATCAGAGCTCTTAAGGAATTAAAAGAATTAGGTAAGATTTACGGATTTGATATTTCTAGACCAGCTCAGAACGTACAGGAAGCTATTCAGTGGATGTACTTAGCATACTTAGCAGCAGTTAAGGAACAGAATGGTGCAGCTATGTCACTTGGACGTACTTCAACATTCATCGATATCTATGCTCAGAGAGACTTAGAAAACGGTACATTTACAGAAGAACAGATTCAGGAATTCGTTGACCACTTCATCATGAAGTTAAGATGCGTTAAGTTCGCAAGAACACCTGAATACAACCAGATTTTCGCTGGTGATCCAGTTTGGGTTACAGAATCAATCGGTGGTGTAGGTATTGACGGACGTCATATGGTAACAAAGACATCATTCAGATACCTTCATACATTAGAAAACTTAGGTGCAGCTCCAGAACCAAACCTTACAGTACTTTGGTCAACAAGACTTCCACAGGAATTCAAGAAATACTGTGCTAAGCTTTCAATTGAATACTCATCAATGCAGTACGAAAACGATGACTTAATGAGAGTATACAATGGTGATGACTACGGAATCGCTTGTTGTGTATCTTCAATGAGAATTGGTAAAGAAATGCAGTTCTTCGGAGCTAGAGCAAACCTTGCTAAATGTCTTCTTTACGCTATCAATGGTGGTGTTGATGAAAAGACTAAGGTTCAGGTAGGACCTAAGTACAGACCAATTACATCAGAATACCTTGATTATGATGAAGTAATGGAAAGATACGAAGATATGATGAAATGGTTATCAGGAGTATATGTAAATGCTCTTAATATCATTCATTATATGCATGATAAATACTCATATGAAAGAATCCAGATGGCATTACATGATGCTCACGTTAAGAGATGGTTTGCAACAGGTGTTGCCGGACTTTCAGTAGTAGCAGATTCACTTTCAGCTATGAAATATGCTAAGGTTAAAGTAATCAGAGATGAAGACGGATTAGCAGTAGATTATGAAGTAGAAGGTGACTTCCCTAAATATGGTAACGATGATGACAGAGTAGATAGCCTTGCAGTTATGATTGTTGACAAATTCATGGGCTACTTAAGACAGCACTACACATACAGAGATAGTATCCCAACACAGTCAATTCTTACAATTACATCAAACGTAACATATGGTAAGAATACAGGTAACACACCTGACGGAAGAAAAGCTGGACAGCCATTCGCTCCAGGTGCTAACCCACTTCACGGAAGAGATACTCATGGTGCAGTTTCATCACTTGCATCTGTAGCTAAGATTCCATTTGAAAACGCTAGAGATGGTATCTCAGATACATTCACAATCATCCCAGATGCTCTTGGAAAAGATTGTGACGTATTCACAGGTGATCTTGACGCTGACGAACTTGGTCTTGATATCGACGATCTTATCAAGTTACAGCAGTAATAAAAAATAAAAGGAAATGATTCAGAATGACAACAGGAATAATTCATTCAACTGAAAGCTGTGGGACAGTAGATGGACCTGGCGTAAGATTTGTAGTGTTCTTCAAAGGGTGCCCAATGAGATGTGCATATTGCCATAATCCGGACACATGGACTATGGAGGGCGGTACAGAAATGACTGTTCAGGAACTTCTTGATGAATATCAAAAGAAAGCACCATTTTATAAAACCGGAGGTATCACCGCTACAGGCGGTGAGCCAATGGTACAAATAGATTTTCTTACGGAACTGTTTGCCGCAGCGCATAAAAAAGGAATTCATACCTGTCTGGATACATCAGGTGTAACATTTAGACCTGATAATCCGGAAAATCTGAAAAAAGTAGATAAATTACTTGAAGTAACCGATTTGGTTATGCTGGATATAAAACACATTGATCCGGAAGAACACAAAAAGTTGTGCAAACAGCCAAATGATAATATTTTGGCATTTGCAAAATATCTTAATGATAAAAAGATTCCAATATGGATAAGACATGTTGTGGTTCCGCATATTACAATGAACAAAGAATATCTTTATAAGTTAGGTCTATTTATAGGAAAACTTGAGATGGTTAAGGCATTAGATATTTTACCATATCATGATATGGCTAAACCAAAGTATGCAGAGCTTGGGATTGATTATCCATTAAAGGATATAGAGCCAGCTACTAAAGAAATGGCTGTAGCGGCTAGAAAAATAGTGTTACAGGGATTTAGAGAATCCAGGATAAAATTATTAGAAGAGAAAAACAAATAGGAGGTAGAGAAAATGGCAGCAAGTGCAAAACAGATTGATAATTTAGTTTCATTAATAGATGGATATGCAGAGGAAGGCGGATATCATCTTAACGTTAACGTATTAGTTAGAGATACATTACTTGATGCTCAGCAGCATCCAGAAAAGTATCCACAGCTTACAATCCGTGTATCAGGATACGCTGTAAACTTCATCAAGTTAACAAAAGAACAGCAGGATGATGTTATTAGCAGAACATTCCACGGAAATCTCTAAGATTAAGTTGGATAGTTTACTAAATAACTATTAAATAAGAGACTGATTGTATTTAATGGTAATGAATTACCGTTATAAAACAATTGGTCTCTTTTAAATTATTAGATGCAGTGCATATAAAATTGTGCTATAGTGATATAAAGCGTCCAAAAGACGATAAAATTCGTGATATGATATCATGGAAATTTAATATAATCATAAGGATGAATGATATGAAGTTATTAGAGGAAAGAATCAGAAAAGATGGAATACTTAAAGAAGGCAATG
The DNA here is from genome assembly GCF_025336545.1 of Eubacterium album. Classification (NCBI taxonomy): domain Bacteria; kingdom Bacillati; phylum Bacillota; class Clostridia; order Eubacteriales; family Eubacteriaceae; genus Eubacterium; species Eubacterium album. Next base: position 101,035 of record NZ_JAODBU010000003.1, read on the forward strand.
TATTAAAAGTTGATAATTTTTTAAACCATCAGATGGACATTGAATTATTTAATGAAATGGGAAAAGAATGGAAGAAATTATTTGCAGACAAGAATATTAATAAGGTGTTAACAATTGAAGCTTCAGGAATAGGAATTGCTTGTATTGTAGCACAGTATTTTAATGTACCGGTCGTATTTGCTAAAAAAGCACAAAGTATTAATATTGATGGTGAAGTATATTCAACTAAAATAGAATCATTTACTCATAAGAAAGTTTACGATGTAATCGTTTCAAAGAAATATATAGGACCTGAAGATCATGTATTAATTATTGATGATTTCCTTGCTAATGGATGTGCACTTCAGGGATTAATTCAGCTTGTCGAAGACGCGGGTGCTACAGTTGAAGGAATTGGAATTGCTATTGAAAAAGGATTCCAGCAAGGTGGAAAAATAATAAGAAATAAAGGAATTAAATTAGAATCATTAGCTATTGTAGATGGAATGAATCCTGAAACCGGAGAAATAATATTCAGAAAACAGAAACAAAGTTATTAGCCGGAAGTAAAGACATTCTGGAAAACCAAAATAAGTGTGTTTCAGACTTTTGGTTTCGACGTTACTAAAAATATAATAAAAAGAGGCGATAGATATGCACAACATAGTTTCAAAATTATTAATTTACGGAAATATGCCGGAAGATTCAATATTAATGGAATTGAGTAATATAATAAGAGAATATAAGGGTGAGAATTACAAGAAGGATGAGATTATTACAAGAATATATCATCAGATAAAGAGAATTCTCGAAATTTCAACAGATTATGCGTTTGATAAGAATTTATGGCATAATTATCTTACATATTTACTTATTACAAATGAAAATCCATTTAGTTTGACTTGTGAAAAGGTAGGAGCAAGTGATGGAAGTGTAAATTATTTCGCAAAAAATGATTTTAAGCAGTTCAAAAAATTGTTTGATTATGATTTTGGACCTATGGAAGAAGAACTTGGAATTGATTGTTTTTCAAGAATTGAAAATTATAAGGCTATAGGTAAACCTGAATTAATGTACAATAAAAATGTAAGCGAAAAGGTTAGAGCGTTAAGTGAAAAATTGGAAAATACAAAAAATGAAGATGAATTTTTTACATGTGTTACTGATTTCTACAAAGATTATGGTGTAGGAATGTTTGGACTTAATAAGGCATTTAGAATTAGTGACAATGACGGCAAATTACAATTTCATGCTATTAATAATATGGAGCAGGTTGCATTGGATGACCTTGTAGGATATGAAATTCAGAAAAAGAAACTTGTGGATAATACAGAAGCATTTGTACAAGGAAGAAAGGCAAACAACTGTCTTTTATTTGGCGATAGTGGAACAGGAAAGTCAACAAGTATAAAGGCTATTGTTAATGAGTATTATGACAAGGGTCTTAGAATGATTGAAATTTATAAACATCAGTTTAAAGACCTTTCAAATGTAATAGCAAGTATTAAGAATAGAAATTATAAATTTATTATTTATATGGATGATTTGTCATTTGAAGAATTTGAAATTGAATATAAATTCCTTAAAGCTGTAATAGAAGGTGGCGTTGAAACAAAACCGGAAAATGTATTAATATATGCAACATCTAACAGACGTCATTTGATTAAGGAAACATGGAATGACAGAAGCGATGTCCAGGTGGATAACGGAATGCATAAATCAGATACAATGGAAGAAAAACTTTCTCTTGTAAACAGATTTGGTGTGACAATTAATTATTCTAAACCAAGTCAGAAGGAATTCTTTAACATTGCAGTAGAATTATGCAGAAGAGCTGGAGTTACAATGAGCGACGAAGAGATAAAGGCTGAAGCAAATAAGTGGGAATTAAGCCATGGTGGTATCTCAGGAAGAACAGCGCAACAGTTTGCAAACTATCTTGCAGGACAGCAGAAATAATAAGCAATAGTAGTAGGTAGTTTGGGAAAGTATGGTGATTTGATGAAAGTATATAAATTCGGAGATATTCCTGTCGGAGTAGAAACAAGAGGTATTTATTTTAATGATAATTGTATTAATTATTTAGCTGAAAAAGCAAAACCGGAATTTGTAATAAAGGCTACAGACAAGGATTTGGAATTCGAACAGATGCAGTCAGAAGATAATCAGACTTATCCTAAATCCTATTTGGAATTTATAGCTTTATATAGAAAGTTTTGCGAAAAAGCGATTGATTATGGGGTTATTCTAGTTCATGGAAGTGTGCTTGAAATTGATGGAAAGGCATATATGTTTTCAGCTCCAAGTGGAACAGGAAAATCAACTCATGCTAAATTATGGAGAGATTGCTTTGGAGACAGAGTGACTATGATAAATGATGACAAGCCGTTAATTAAATTTAGGGAAGATGGCATATATGCGTATGGTACGCCTTGGGATGGAAAGCATCATTTATCAACTAATATGAAAGCAAAACTTGCCGGGATTTGTTTCTTGCATCAGGCTAAGGAAAATCATATAGAAAAAGCAACAAAGGAGAATGCAGTTAAGCATCTTATGAACCAGGTGTATAGACCAAGAGATATTATGGCAATGAGTAATACATTAGAATATGTTGATAAAATTGTTAATGAGATTCCGATATACGAAATGGGATGTAATATTTCAAAGGAGGCAGCTATTGTTGCATATGATGCAATGAAGGATGGAACACTGTAGTATGGAAGATAAGAAAATAGAAGATATTATTAAAGAAAAAGGTTTCTATGTCGCGACAGTAGTTGGAGACAGTATGATGCCAATGTTACATAATAAAAAAGATTTGGTGAAAATTGTTCCGGCTGATTCTAATTTAAAAGAGAATGATATTCCGTTATATAAACGACCTACAGGAGAGTATGTTCTACATAGAATAATAGCTGTGAAAAGGAAATATTACATTATTTGTGGCGATAATAGAACTCATAAGGAAAAAGTTCCTTTTGATTGGATTGTGGGCGTTTTGGAAGAATTTGAAAGAAATGGCGCAACATACAAAACAGATAATGCAGAATATCTAAATTATGTGGATAAAATGCGGAAAACTTTTTGGAAGAGAAAGTTAAAAAACAATGTAATAAAAATTAAGAGAAAAATAAGAGGAAAATAATGAAAAAGAAAACTTTATTGATAGCAATGGTTTTGACAATGGTAATGTCTACATCAGTATTTGCAGCAGGAGGAGACAATTATGGAGAAGATATTTTTGGAACAACATCTTCCCAAGTAACGACAACTAAAGCGAGTGCTACAGAAAAGACAACTGATAAAGAAAATATAAAAAATAATGTTGAAATATGTGCTACACAAAATGGCACAGAAAATAAAAATATATTAAAAAAGGCTAAGATTGTAAGTATTAAGAGAGTTAATGGAAATAAAGCCAAAATAAAATTAAAGAAAATTGATAGTGCATCAGGTTACCAGCTATGTTATTCTACAAATAAAAAGTTTAAGAATAACAAAAAGGTGTCAGGCTCTAAATTGTCATACAAGTTAAAGTTAGTGAAAAAGGGAAAAAAATACTATGTAAAAGCAAGGGCATTTTCCTTAAGCAATAATAAAAAGGTGTATGGAAAATGGAGCAAAGTTAAAAAAATATAAAAAAAGTAAAAAAGTGCTTGCAAAGGTTACTGCTTTATGATAAAATTATTTCCGTTGCAAGAGCAATGGCCCATCGCCAAATGGTAAGGCACTGGACTCTGACTCCAGCATTTTCAAGGTTCGAATCCTTGTGGGCCAGTTAAAAACCACTTCATAATGAAGTGGTTTTTTTAGCTTTATGATTATGATACATGTTTATTATTTGCAACCAGCCGGATTGTATAAATAGAAGTTCTTTTTATTATTTAAATCATCTAAAACCATTCTGAGAGCTTCACCAAAACGTTGGAAATGAACAATTTCCCTAGCTCTTAAAAATCTTATTGGGTCAGCAACCTCATTATCCTTAACTAATGTCAAAATATTGTCATAAGTAGTTCTCGCTTTTTGTTCAGCAGCCATATCTTCAAATAAATCAGTGATTGGGTCGCCTTTTGATTGAAATTCACATGCATTAAATGGGATGCCTCCAGCAGCTTGTGGCCATACGCCTAAAGTGTGGTCAACGTAGTACTTTTCGAACCCTGCAGTGTCTACCTCGTTGCAAGGAAGATCCTTGGTAAGTTGATGAACAATGGTTCCAACTATTTCTAAATGTCCAAGTTCTTCAGTTGCGATATCGTTTAAAAGTCCTGCAACTTTAGGATTAGACATAGCATATTTTTGTGACATATAACGCATTGCAGCGCCTGCTTCGCCGTCAGGACCACCATACTGAGATATTATTACCTGTGCAATTTTGGGGTTCCTAAATTTTATATTTACCGGGTACTGAAGTCTTTTTTCATAACTATACATTAGCAATTACCTCCTTCCCATGGTAAAGGGGAATCGTTCCAATTCCAATAATCCTTAACATCAACGTCGTAGGATGTAATGGGACCAAATTCCCTTGTATATTCATCTACGGCATCCATTCTTATTTTTTTAACTTTCTTATAATATTCAATCGCTTCAGAGCAACTGGGATGAGTATCTAAAAATAATTTTACGTCATCCATTGCAAAACTTGCCTGATTAATTATTTTCATAAGTTTTAAACGATTTGCATTATTCTTCATTTCTACCCCTCCATGGTTTATTTAAATCTTTAAATATGGTTCCGCATTCAAATGCATCACACATATCGAAAAGTTCACCCCATTTTTGCCATGGAACAAATGCCATAGCCGGATTCATTTTATCAACATGATCAGTTCCTATGTCACAACCATCTTTATGACAAGGGCATGAATTCATTTCTTTATCATGTTTATCATCTTTTTTATTAGGACCGGCATTCCTGCATGAAGAACAAGGCTGATTCATATTTCCACTCATTTGATTGCGACCACGGTACATATTGTTCATTCGTGCCTGATTGCTACATCTGCAGGGAGACATCTGGTTAGAATGCATATTACAATTTGTGCAGCTCATTTATACACCATCTTTCTAATGTTTACATTAGTATTTTATGCAAATAAAAATAAAAAGTTCTGAACATAGATATAGTTTTTTGTCACAAATTCGTTTATACTAGAAATAGTTTGACTTTTTAGGAGGAAATTATGAGAAATTGTTTAGTTGCCCAGTCGGGCGGACCAACAGTAGCAATAAATGCAAGTCTTGCAGGAGTTATACAGGGAGCTATTGATAGTAAAGAATTTTATAAAGTATATGGTTCAATTAATGGAGTTCAGGGACTTTTAAATTCAAGACTTATGGATTTGACACATAAAGTTGAGACAACTCCTATGTTTATAGAATTATTAAAAAAATCACCTTCAATGTATTTAGGATCATGTCGTTATCAGTTGCCTGATTATAAAGAGGATGATACACCATATGCGTATATCTTTAAAAAATTTGACGAATATGAAATAGATGCATTTTTCTATATTGGTGGAAACGATTCTATGGATACAGTTGATAAATTAAGCAAATATGCATTAGCAATAGGAAGTGATATTAAGATAATTGGAATTCCTAAGACAATCGATAATGACTTATGCGTAACAGACCATACTCCGGGATATGGTTCAGCAGCTAAATATATTGCATCAACATTACTTGAAATAGGTCATGATACAAGCATATATCCAATTAATAGTGTTACTATTGTGGAAATTATGGGAAGAGATGCAGGGTGGCTTACAGGAGCAGCTGCATTGGCAAGAAACACATATAATGATGCACCGCATCTTATTTATTTGCCGGAAGTAGCTTTTAATAAAGATGAATTTATTGAAGATGTAAAGGCTGCTATGGATAAATATAATAACGTTGTAGTTGCTGTTTCAGAAGGAATAAAAGATGCAGATGGAAATTATATAAGTGCGACAAATGCTGTTGAAGATACATTTGGACACAGTCAGTTAAGTGGAACAGGGAAATGTCTTGAATATATTATAAAAGAAAATATTCAGGTTAAAGTTCGTTCAGTTGAAATAAATATTTTACAAAGAAGTGCAGCTCATATGTCATCAATTACAGATATAGGTGAAGCATTTAGATTAGGAAGACATGCAGTTAAATGTGCAATTGAAGGAAAGACAGGAATAATGGTTACGTCTATTAGAAAAAATAATGAGCCTTATTCAATAGATATGGGTGAGACACCTGTTGAAAATGTAGCAGGACTTGTAAAACATGTACCAAGAGAATGGATAAATGAACGTGGAAATAATGTTACACAGGAATTTATTGATTATGCATATCCTTTAATTTTAGGGGAGCCGGTTGTTAAATATCAGAGAGGCATACCTGATTACCTTGACATATCACATTTATTCCCTAATAAATTTGACAATTAAAGTTAAAAAAATATAATAAAAAAATTTTATAAAATGAGAAAATGGGTAAGTTTAAAATAAAAAAACTTATTCATTTTTTTGATAAAAATTCAAAATATAACGTGTATAAAATGTTTGATAAAATAAGGCAAAATAATTAAAAAGAAGGAAAAAGTAAAAACGTTTTTAGAAAAACTAAAAAAAGAGTACTTTTAATTTAAAGTGAATACTTTTTATGACAAATTTTATGTGGTATATTTAAATTGGTATAATGGCTGTTTATGAATTGATGAAATTTACAGATAGCATACAATATAAAATTAGGAAAAGGAGAAAATAAAGAATGAAAGGGTTTAAAGAAAAATTATTAACTGGAACATTAGCATTTACAATGGTATTAACTAGTGCAGCAGTTCAGTTTAATACAACAGAGGTTAAAGCAGACACTGCAGGAAGTGATTACAAACTCGTATGGAGTGATGAATTTAATGGGACAGCTCTTAATACAGACAACTGGACATATGATTTAGGAAATGGAGGATCAAATGCAGGTTGGGGAAATAATGAAAAAGAGTATTACACAAACAGAACAGATAATGTCTATGTATCTGATGGAACATTAAAGATTACAGCATTAGAACAGAAATTTAATAGATATAATTATACATCAGGAAGAATCAAGACAGCAGGAAAACAGACTTTTAAATATGGACGTATGGAAGCAAGAATAAAACTTCCATCATTAAAAGGTGTGTGGCCGGCATTCTGGATGCTTGGAGTTGATCAGAAAGGATGGCCATGGTGTGGGGAAATTGATATTTTAGAAGCATGGAATACAGATAATTTCGCACAGGGAGCTTTTCATTGGAATACAGGTGGAGAAAGTAATGCATATAGTCCAAATTATATTGCAAGACAGCTTAATGCAAGGTATACAGCATATAATTGGTACGATAAAACACAGTGGCATATTTATGCAGTTGAATGGAATGATAAGAAAATAAATTATTTTGTAGATGATACATTATATTTTTCAGTTGATGTTACAAGTGCAGATAAAAAGGATGAAGCATCTAAGTATTATTATTTCCTTTTAAATGTGGCAGTAGGTGGAAATCTTCCGGGAACAACTCCTACATATAACACTTTACCTGCGACAATGGAGGTGGATTATGTAAGAGCTTATCAGAAAACAAGCAATCAGGGTGGAAATACAGCTACATGGACTGAACAAGGCGAGGTGCCTATACATACAGTTACATTTAAAGATGAAAATAAAGTAATGAGTACATTTACATGTTATGATGGTGAAACTCTTGAAATCCCAAGTGTATATGCCGGAGAAAATGGTTTTGAAGGCTGGTATACAAGTGATAATCAGAAAGCAATTAACACTATGAGAGTTAGAGGCAGTATTGAGTTGACTGCAAAATGGTCAGTACCACATAAGGTTGAACAGGATATTACAGATAATAATAGAGATAATAATAGAGATAATAATAGAGATAATAATATAACTACTATGCCTTCAGTAAAAAAAGCTGTTATAAAGTCAGCCGTAAAGAAGAAAGGCAAAGCTGTCATCAAAATTAAAAAGATAGCTAAAGTTTCGGGTTATCAGTTGAATGTGGCACGGAATGTTAAATTTAAAAAAGTGAAAACTATAAACACAAAGAAAACAACTGTAATTGTCAAAAAAATAAAGTCAAATAAGAAATATTATGTTAGAGTCAGAGCTTATAAAGTAGTGAATGGTACTAAAGTATATGGAAAATGGAGTAAAGTAAGAAAAGTAAAATAATCTTTTGATATGTTCTATAATAAAAAATATGCTAAGAGCAAAATAAAAACATAGAAGTACAATTTAAAAGTAGGAGAACATTATGAGAAAATTAATGAACAAAGTAATAGGTACAACTCTAGCAATAGCGATGGTTGTTACATGCATGCCGGTGGCAAATGTAAAAAATGTTCATGCAGCAGAAAAAAAGAATACAGCATATAAGCTTGTATGGAGTGATGAATTTAATGGAACATCACTTAATATGAATAACTGGAATTATAATATTGGAAATAGTGGAACAGACGGAAAAAATCCAGGCTGGGGAAACAATGAATTAGAATATTATACAGATAGTGAAAAGAATGTAAGTGTTTCAGACGGAACATTGAAAATAACAGCAATTGAAGAAAAAACAGTTGATCCAAAAAATTCTAAAGTTACATATTCTTATACATCAGGTAGAATAACAACAGCTGGAAAACAGGATTTTCAGTATGGCAGAATGGAAGCAAGAATAAAACTTCCATCATTAAAAGGTGTATGGCCGGCATTTTGGATGCTTGGAGTTAATCAGAAAGGATGGCCATGGTGTGGAGAAATTGATATTTTGGAAGCGTGGAATACAATTAGCTTTGCACAGGGAGCCTTTCATTGGAATGCAGGAGTTGGAGATGACAGTCCATATGATAACAAATATGTTTCCGGTCAGTTGAATGCTTCATATTCAAGATATAACTGGTATGACAAAACGCAGTGGCACATTTATGCAGTTGAATGGGACAATGAATATATACATTATTTTGTAGATGATGTTGAATTTTATAAAGTAAATATTTCAACAGCAGATAAAAAAGACGAAGGAATGAAATCATATTACTTCTTATTGAATATGGCAGTTGGAGGAAATCTTCCGGGAGTAGCACCTGATGCAGGAACACTTCCGGCAACAATGGAAGTAGATTATGTCAGAGCATATCAGAGAACAAGTGATAATGGAACCAATTCGGCAAAATGGACAGAACAGAATCAGGTTCCTACATATCAGATAACCATGAAAGATGGAAAGAAGACTGTGTCAAATGTTAATGCATATGACGGAGAAACACTTGATTTGCCTGTTTTAACAAAAAAAAGATATACATTTAACGGCTGGTACACAAGTGACGGAAAAGAAATAACAGAAAAGTACAGAGTAAGGCAGAATACAACTATAGTAGCTAAATGGACAAAGGTAACTGTAAAGCAGCCTAAATTAACAAAATTAGTTAATAAAAAGAAAGGCACTATTTATGCTAAATATAGTATAAAAGGAAAAAAAGCAGATAGTCCAAAGGGTTACCAGATAAAATATGGAACAAACAAAAAGTTGAAAAAAGGAAAAGTTACTTCAACAACTTCAAAAAATATTACTATTCCATTTTTGAAATCAGGTAAGACTTATTATGTTAAGGTAAGAGGCTATAAATTGGATTCAAAAAACAAAAAAGTATTTGGAAAATGGAGTAAAATAAAATCAATTACCGTAAAATAAGAAAAAACACAGGGTAAAATTAGTAAAACTAATGGTTTTAAATAAGAAATATGTTTGCAATACTCTGAAAATGGGGTATAATAAACACGGTTAGAAAAAATCTCTATAAATATAAAACATACGGAGGTACAATATGTTAGTTTCAGCAAAAGAAATGTTAGAAAAAGCAAAAGCAGGTCATTATGCTGTAGGACAGTTCAACATCAACAATCTTGAATGGACAAAGTCAATTCTTTTAACAGCAGAAGAATTAAAGAGCCCTGTTATTTTAGGTGTATCTGAAGGTGCAGGAAAGTACATGACAGGATTTAAGACAGTAGCTGCTATGGTTAAGGCTATGGATGAAGAATTAGGAATTACAGTTCCTGTAGCTCTTCACTTAGATCACGGAACATACGAAGGATGTTATAAATGTATTAAGGCAGGATTTACATCTATTATGTTTGATGGTTCACATTATCCAATTGAAGAGAACATTGCTAAGACAAAAGAATTAGTAGCAGTAGCTCATAATATGGATATGTCAATTGAAGCAGAAGTTGGTTCAATTGGTGGTGAAGAAGATGGAGTTATCGGAAGAGGCGAATGTGCTGACCCTGATGAATGTAAGGCAGTAGCTGATCTTGGTGTAGATATGCTTGCAGCAGGTATCGGTAACATTCATGGAAAATATCCTGAAAACTGGGAAGGACTTAGTTTTGAAACTCTTGATGCAATTCAGCAGAAGACAGGAATTATGCCATTAGTTCTTCATGGTGGTACAGGTATCCCAGCAGATATGATTAAGAAAGCAATTGATCTTGGTGTATCTAAGATTAACGTTAATACAGAATGTCAGTTATCATTTGCTGATGCAACAAGAAAGTACATCGAAGCAGGAAAGGACTTAGAAGGAAAAGGATTTGATCCTCGTAAGTTACTTGCTCCAGGTGCAGAAGCTATTAGAGCAACAGTAAAAGAAAAAATGGAATTATTCGGTTCAGTTGGAAAGGCTTTTGAATAGGCATATAACAGACCGGGCATCCTGAAATATATTTTTAGGAAGCACATAATATTAGTAACAATGGGCTCCTGCTTGAAGCGGGAGCCTTTAATAATATTTAGGATTTAAAAGAGTATTTTATTGTATGAATAGAAAAGAATTTGTAGATAATAAAATAGAAAATAATATCAAAATAAGAGATAATAAAATAGATGATGAATTAAGGATAGGATTTGATTCTGAAAAGAAAGAAAATACTGAAAAGAAAGAAAATACTGAAAATAAGAAAAACAAAATATCAGGAATTGCATATAACATAGTGAGGGTAATAGCATTTACCGTTGCCGGTATAGCATTTGGATATGCATCATATGAATTGATGGATTCATATTTGGATTATACAGCAGCTCAGGAAAAATATAGTGCAGTTGATGAAATGTTTAATCAGATACAGAGTACAGAACAGACGGCAGATACGTCAGATACAGCTCAGACAGCTAGTAGTGCAGAATACCAGGGAACAATAACCAAATGGGTATGGGACTATGATGCAATGTTAAAATATAATGATGAGTCAAAAGGATATATTAAACTTGATGGCACAAGAATTCAGTACCCTATAGTTCAGCATAGTGATAACGATTATTACTTGGTAAAAGGTTCAGATAAAGTGGCAAATGGTGGTGGAGCTATTTTTATGGATTCACGTTGTGGAGGACTTGATGCCAGAATGAGTGTTGTGTATGGACACAACATGATGGATGGTTCAATGTTTCACGACTTAATGAAATTTTCAAAAGAAGATTTTTGCAAGAAAAATCAGACATTTGATGTTTATGTGGGACATCGTCATTATATTTATCACGTATTTTCGTCATTTAGAACTAAGGCAGATAATGAAGATATATATAAGTTTGGCTTTAAAGATGATGATGAGTTTGCTAAATGGATTAAGAAGACTTATGACAAGAGTAATTTCAAGTATGACAGTAAAATGCCAGGTGTATCAGACAAGATTTTGATATGTTCTACTTGTGTGGATAACAATGGTAACAGAATGGTTGTATGTATGTACAGAGGGGAAGAAGTAGTGGATTAGTGTAAACTAACTTAATTTTATTAAGTAATACTTAAAAAAATAAGGGATTTTAGGGAATGGTATTGATTTTTATTAAGAAATAGTGTAACTTATATATCGACGAGGGAAACCTCACCGCTAAATGAGATTAAGAACAAGGGCGTTCTTCAAAGAATTATTTGGAGAAAAGCCTTTTTTTATTACAAGGCTAAAGACATATAGAGTGGACAGAGTAAATGCCTTTTTAAATTAGCGGAATGAAAAATAGTTAAGTATAGAAAGGAACAGACACTATGGGAGTTAATGTATCAGAAGTATTTGGACAGAATGTATTCGATGAATCAGTAATGAAGAATCGTTTACCTGAAGCAACTTACAATGAAATTAAGAAAATTATGCACGAAGGTGGAGATATCACAATGGATATCGCAAACATCGTTGCACAGGCTATGAAGGAATGGGCTGTTGAAAAAGGTGCTACACATTATACACATGTATTCCAGCCATATATCATTTCAGTAGGAGCTGAAAAACATGATTCCTTCGCATCATTACCAACAGATGGTAAGATTGATAATACATTTACAGGAAAAGATTTATTAATGGGAGAACCTGATGCATCATCATTCCCATCAGGTGGATTGAGACAGACATGTGGAGCAAGAGGTTATACAGCATGGGATGTTACATCACCTGCTTACATAAAAGATGATACACTTTGCATTCCAACAGCATTTTGCTCATACACAGGTGAATCACTTGATACAAAGACACCTTTACTTAAAGCAATGCATGCAGTAAGTAAATATGGTATAAGACTTTTAAGATTATTAGGAAATACAACATCAAGAAGAGTTCTTTCATATGTTGGTCCTGAACAGGAATATTTCTTAATTCCTGAAGATTTATATGAACAGAGACCTGACCTTAAATTCTCAGGACGTACACTTTTCGGTGCTATGCCTCCAAAAGGACAGGAAATGTCAGATCAGTATTTTGGTGATATTAGAGAAAAAGTTAAGAAATTTATGTCAGACGTTGATGAACAGTTATGGAAATTAGGAATCACAGCAAAGACACAGCATAATGAAGTTGCTCCTTGTCAGCATGAAATTGCACCTATTTTCTCAGTTTCAAATGTAGCATTAGATAATAACTACTTAGTAATGAACGTATTAAAGAAGACAGCTAAGAAGTATGGATTAGTTTGTTTATTACATGAAAAACCATTTGATGGAATTAATGGCTCAGGTAAACACAACAACTGGTCGCTTACAACAGATGACGGAATTAACTTATTCAAACCAGGTAAAGAACCTGAAAATAATAAAGTATTCCAGTTAGTACTTGCATGCCTTATGTCAGCAGTTGACAAACATGCAGTATTGCTTAGAACAGCCGCTTCTAACACAGGTAACGATCACAGATTAGGAGCAAATGAAGCACCACCTGCAATCATTTCTATTTATTTAGGAGATCAGGTTGGAGATGTAGTAGATCAGATTATTAAGACTGGAAAAGCTACTTCAAGCCTTCATTCAGGTGTAATTGATTTTGGTATTAACAAACTTCCTGTATTAGAAAAGGATCCTACAGATAGAAACAGAACATCACCATTTGCATTTACAGGTAACAGATTCGAATTCAGAATGGTTGCTTCATCAAACTCAATTGGTGATACAAATACAGTACTTAGTGCAATGATGGCAGAAGCATTTGCAGATGCAATTGATGCTCTTACAGGTGCTGAAGATTTAGATAAAGCTGTAGAAGAATATACAGTAAAACTTATGAGAGAACATGAAAGAATTATCTTCAATGGAAACGGTTATTCAGCAGAATGGCCTGTAGAAGCTGAAAAGAGAGGACTTCCAAACTGCAAGTCTATCGTAGATGCAATTCCTTCATTAGTAGCTGATTCAACAGTTAAGATGTATGAAAGATTCAATATTATGTCTAAGGCAGAACTTGAAGCTCGTAAGGAAATCTTATTTGAACAGTATGCAGGAGTAAGAAATATCGAAGCTTTAACTATGATTGATATGGCAAGCAAGATGTTTATTCCATCAGTTGTATACTATACAAAAGAACTTGCTGATACAGCAATTGCAGTAAAAGAGGCAGGAGCAGATGCTTCAACTCAGATAGAATTATTAAATGCTGTAATAGCTAAGTTAAATGAAGCTAAAGCAGGATTAGAAGACTTAAAGAAGGCAACAGCTAAGGCTCAGAGCATTGATGACAATCAGGAAAAGGCAGAAAGCTACAAGTCAGAAGTAATGGCAGCAATGGCAGAACTTAGAAAACCTGTAGATGAACTTGAAATGATTGTAGACAAAGAAGTATGGCCGGTACCTTCATATGGAGATATTTTATTCTACTAAAATCAAAAACTAAATATGATAAATAGCGAAAGTGCACCGAAAGAATGAAAACTTCCGGTGCACTTTTGATTTGAGTGGCAAGCAGCGCGAGCGTAAATTTCAATAAATATATCAGGACCTTTCAGCCTTATTTGAAGAAAACAGAAATTAATCCGTTTACAATAATTATTAAAGTTATCAAAGGTAAAATCCATTTACAATAAATACGTATTTTATTTGGAACCTTAAGTCCTGAGCCTAAATTAACCTCAGCAATGTAATTATCCCATCCCCATCCATATTTGCTTGTACAGAATAAAGTGTAAATCAGGGAACCAATTGGAAGAATTAAATTACTAATCATAAAATCTTCTAAATCTAAAACACTAGTTCCATCACCTAAAGGATGAAAACCTGATAGAAGGTTAAATCCTAAAATACAAGGAAGAGATGCTAATATAATAACAATAGTATTTACAATAGCTGTTTTCTTTCTGGACCATCCCCATAAATCCATGCATGAGGACATAATGTTTTCAAATACTGCAATTACAGTTGAAAAAGCGGCAAATGCCATAAATATAAAGAAGCAGCTTCCCCATATTCTTCCGCCGGGCATTTGAATAAATATATTAGGTAAAGTAACAAAAATAAGACTAGGTCCCTGATCTGGGTTAACTCCAAATGCAAAGCATGATGGAAAAATAATAAGTCCTGATACAATTGCTACAAAAGTGTCTAAAGCGACAATGTTTATTGATTCACCTAATAGGCTGCGGTCCTTGCCCAAATAACTTCCAAAAATTGCCATAGAACCCATTCCTATACTAAGTGTAAAGAATGCCTGATTCATAGCAGCAACAATTACATTTACCAATCCGATTTCTTTTATTCTATTAAAATCAGGAACAAGATAAAAATATAATCCTTTATCAGATCCATCAAGGAAAATACTGTTAATGGCTAAAACTACCATAATTATTAAAAGTGCAATCATCATTGTTTTTGATATTTTTTCAACACCATTTTGTAAGCCTAAAGAGCATACAAGGAAACCAAGGATAATAACAATTACAGTCCAGAAAATCATTTCTGATGGAACATTAAGCATATCAGAAAAATGAGCCTGCACATCTGCTGTAGTAGCGTTTGTAAAATCACCTTTTGCCATGTCGAAAAAGTATCGTAACATCCATCCGGCAACAGTAGTGTAAAACATCATTAAAATATAATTTCCAGCCATTCCAACATATCCATGAAGATGCCAATATTGCCCTTTCTTTTCCAATGCCTTAAATGAACGTGAAATGCTTTGCTGACTTGCACGTCCGACAGAAAATTCCATAGTAAGAATAGGTAAGCCTAAAATTACTAAAAACAAAATGTAAAATAGTACGAAACATCCGCCTCCATTATTACCTACAACGTAAGGAAAACGCCACACATTGCCAATTCCAATGGCGCATCCAGCAGAAATAAGGATGAAGCCAAGTCTCGATTTAAATTTTTCTCTTTCCATTAAATACCTCGATTCTATAGTGGTTCTTGCATCATATTAAAGAAATTAAAAGAATTTGTCAATTTAACGTGTTAGTGCATTAAAATTATATAAAAATATTTAGTAAATTTTGAAGAAAATTATTGTAAAATAGGGGAGTGTAAAGCCTTTCTTAGTTGAAATGAACAAACAATTGTTGTAGAATTAAGTGGCGTGTAAATACTAAAAATGAATAAAAAAGAAAAGTACTAAATTTTGATATTCATAATCTTATATTAATAAGAAATACAGATAGCAAAATTAAATTTTCCATACTTAATTTCAGTATTAAATTTAATAATATATAGAATAGAAAGGAGGAGCATCATGTTAGACGAGTTAGATGAATTAGTGAAAAAAGTAATTGAACTAATTGAAGATAAGAAATATGTACTAGTAAAAAAAGAGTTTGCTGACATGAATGAGGCGGATATAGCTGAAGTATTAGAAGAACTTCAGGAAGAACTGCCAACACAGGAATTTATAAGGGTATTCCGATTGCTCCCCAAAGATATAGCGGCAGATGTATTTGCTCATCTTCCTGTAGAAATTGAGCAGTATATAATTAATTCCCTTACAGATAAAGAAACAACAAACATTATTGAAAACATGTTTGCTGATGATGCTGCCGATTTGATGGAAGAAATGCCGGCGAGTGTTGTAAGAAGAATTTTGGCATTGGCTTCGGATGAAACACGAAATGATATAAATCATTTGTTAAAATATCCGGAAGATTCTGCCGGTAGTATTATGACAGTCGAATTTGCTGACTTGAAGGAAAACATTACTGTAAAGCAGGCGTTAGAAAGAATTAGAAAAATAGGAATTGATAAGGAGACAATCAATACCTGTTACGTACTTGATTTGCAAAGGCATTTGGTAGGATCGGTAACACTTAGAACTTTGCTTCTTGGCAATCCTGATGCTATTGTAAGCGATATAATGGATGAAAATGTGATTACTGTAAGTACGTTAGATGATCAGGAAACTGTAGCCAGACAATTCCAAAAATATGACTTTATGGCAATGCCTGTAGTAGATAGTGAAAACAGACTTGTTGGTATTATTACAGTCGATGATATTTTGGAAATTATTGAAGAAGAGGCAACAGAAGATATGGAAAAGATGGCAGCTATTTTACCATCTGACAAGTCATATTTTAGAACGGGAATATTTGAAACATTTAAATCAAGAATTCCATGGCTTCTTATATTAATGATATCAGCTACAATTACAGGTACAATAATAGACAGTTTTGAAGCAAAACTTGCAGGAATTACAGGATTAGTTGCTTTTATACCTATGTTAATGGATACCGGTGGAAACTCAGGTGGACAGGCATCAGTAACTATCATTCGTGCAATATCTCTTAATGAAGTAGAATTTAAAGATATATTTAAAGTAATATGGAAAGAAATAAGAGTTGCAGTTTTGTGCGGCTTAACATTAGCGGTAGTTAATTTTATAAGAGTTTTAATTATGAATGCTTTAGGAACAGGAATTACTCACGAAGCTATAATGGTAAATATTACTGTGTGTATTACACTGTGTATTACGGTAATGTGTGCTAAGTTAGTTGGATGTATGCTTCCAATATTAGCAAATCAGTTGGGATTTGATCCGGCAGTAATGGCTAGTCCGTTTATTACAACAATCGTGGATGCTATTTCACTTGTATTATTCTTAAAGATTGCAACATTTATGTTAATGTGATAAAGTTTTGTATTGAAAAACCAAAGAGAGATACAAATACTTGTATCTCTCTCGGGTAAATTTATTCTAATAAAAAAAGGGAGGAGAATCGACTCCTTAGCCGATTCACGAATATGCCTGATGCATATTCAAAATTATGAAAAAATATGAAAAAACGAGTAACAAAATCAGTAACAACTGTTTTTGTTTACAATATATATACTAAAGTTAAATCGTGAAAAAATGATGTTTTCAATGTGAAAGTATATTTAATTTAGTATGAACAAAATATGAACGGAGGAAAGACAATGGCAGACAAGAATCCAATAGTAACAATTGAGATGGAGAATGGAGATATAATGAAAGCTGAATTATATCCTGAAGTTGCTCCTAATACAGTAAATAATTTTATCAGCCTTGTAAAAAAAGGCTTCTATGATGGAATAATTTTTCATAGAGTAATTGAAGGATTTATGATTCAGGGTGGAGATCCTGAAGGAACAGGAATGGGTGGCCCGGGATACAGTATTCAGGGTGAATTCAATTATAATGGTTTTGCAAATGACCTTAAGCATACACCGGGAGTGTTATCTATGGCTAGAGCAATGGATCCGGATAGTGCAGGATCACAGTTCTTTATTATGCATGAAGCCGCACCACATTTGGATGGACAGTATGCTGCATTTGGAAAAATCATCGAAGGAATGGATGTTGTTGATGCAATAGCAACAACAAAGACAGGTGCGATGGACAGACCTGTTAATGAACAGAAGATGAAAAAGGTCACAGTTGAGACATTTGGTGTTGAATACGACGAACCTGAAACATACTAATATTAATTTAGTGAATTATAAAAATGTAATGGTTATATACTAAAAATAGAATTGAATTTAGTTAAATATCATTTAATATATCAATTATATATGGAAAGTATTGAATTATAAAAGAGTTAATATTACAATTGGTTTGTCAGAAAGACCTTGGAGAGGGTCTTTAAAAACTACTACTGTATAGATAGAAGGAGAACTTATCATGGCACAGATTACAAAGAATATGATTATCGGCGATATTTTAAAAATTAATATGGGAGTAGTTCCTATTTTATTAAATGAAGGAATGCATTGTATAGGATGTCCTGCATCTCAGGGAGAATCATTAGAAGAAGCTTGCATGGTACATGGCATTGATGCTGATGCGCTTACAGTAAAGTTAAATGAATTTCTTGCAAATGTAGAAAATGAAGAAAATAAATAATATTGTATTAAAAATCTAATGAAGACAGCAATGTTATATATTTCTTATGAAACAATATATTAAAATTAAGATTGTTTTAAATTAACAAATAAAAAGCAATTGCACCAATGTATTAAACGTGGTGCAATTGCTTTTTATAATATATGTAATTGTTTAATTATAATGTAATAAAACCTGTAGCTTTGTCGATAACATAGTAAGCACGATTATCTTCAGGTTTGATATAAAGTTCAACAGATGTAACTGTTTTCTTTCCTGTTTTAGCTGTGTAATCAGCTTTAGCAGCTTCCTTTAATGCTTCAACATCAAATTCTTTTCCATAGAACTGAACTAATACTTTTTCAACTTTTTTAGCGGCAGCTTTTTTAGTTGTAGTCTTTTTAGCAGCTTCCTTCTTAGGTTCAGCTTTAACAGCTTCTTTTTTTACTGGAGTAACTTTAGCAGCTTCCTTCTTAGGTTCAGCTTTAACAGCTTCTTTCTTTACTTCAGTAACTTTAGCAGTTTCCTTCTTAGGTTCAGCTTTAACAGCTTCTTTCTTTACTTCAGTAGCTTTAGCAGCTTCCTTCTTAGGTTCAGCTTTAACAGCTTCTTTTTTTACTGGAGTAACTTTAACAGTTTCCTTTTTTGTGTCCTTAACTTCAGCTTTTGTATCAATTTTTTTTGTAGTTTCTTTTGCAACAGTTTTTGTAGCTTTTGATGTTGCCATAATGAAATCCTCCTTTTTGTAAGGTCGATTAATAAAAGCCCACCAATATTGTAAGTAAATCAACCTATATAAATAAAATTTTCTATAATATTCCGAAGATAATAATAACGCGGGCAAAAAAAAATTGCAATAAATGGAAAACAAATTTGGCAATACACACAAATAATAAGTCGTAATTTAAAAAAATGTATCAAATATACCAATAAAAAAGTGCCTTAAATATAGTAAATAATTGTTAATTACAGTCTGATGTTTCATACAATTATGAATTAATAAACATATAAAATAGAGGAAAACCGGTATAAATAATGTTGATATTGAACCCTAGGACAAATGCCTATTAAGGCTATTCACTTTGAAAAATTGTTTTTCATATTTGCAAAATCAGGTAATTAAATGTATTCAAAGTAACATAATATTTATTGTAAAAAGATATATATGTATGATAGAATAATATAGAAAAATGCAGAAAGGAGCGAAATATGGATTATGTTGTAGTATGGCTGGCTCTGTTTGTTATACTTGCAGTTTCAGAGTTAATAACAATGGGATTAACAAGTATATGGTTTGCTGTAGGAGCACTGGCCGCATGCTTAGTTTCGGCATTGGGGGCAAATTTGATTGTGCAGGCAATAGTTTTTGTTGTTGTGTCAATCTTAATATTATTATTTATTCGCCCATTTGCAGTAAATTATATTAACAAAGATCCTGAAAAAACAAATGTTGAGTCCATGGAAGGAAAGGTTGGAGAAGTGACGGCTGATATAAACAACGTACTTGCAACCGGAACTGTAAAGATTGATGGAATGGACTGGACAGCAAGAACTGATAATGGAGAAATCATAGAAGCCGGAGAATATGTAAAAGTATTAAGGGTTGAGGGTGTCAAAGTTATTGTCGAAAAAACGGAACTAAATAATTGAGCATGAAGTAAGATTGAGGAGGAGTAAAATGCCATTATTAATTGTAGTAGTAGTATTAGCGTTGATTTTAGTATCAACATGCGTAAAGATTGTACCACAGGCACATGCCTATGTTATTGAAAGACTTGGAGGATATAAATGCACATGGTCTGTAGGTCTTCATTTTAAAGTGCCATTTTTAGATATGGTAGCAAGAAAAGTTAACTTGAAGGAACAGGTTGTTGATTTCGCACCTCAGCCGGTTATTACAAAGGATAACGTAACAATGAGAATTGATACGGTTGTATTTTTCCAGATTACAGATCCTAAACTTTTCTGTTATGGTGTAGAAAGCCCTATTATGGCTATTGAAAATTTAACAGCAACAACTCTTAGAAATATTATTGGTGATTTGGAATTAGATGAAACACTTACATCCAGAGAAATTATTAATGCTAAGATGAGACAGTCTTTAGATGAAGCAACAGATCCATGGGGAATTAAAGTTAACAGAGTGGAACTTAAGAACATCATTCCACCAACAGCAATTCAGGATGCGATGGAAAAGCAGATGAAGGCTGAACGTGAACGTAGAGAAGCAATCTTAATTGCAGAAGGTGAAAAGAAGTCAGCTATTCTTAGAGCAGAAGGAAAGAAAGAATCAGCAGTACTTGAAGCAGAGGCAGAAAAACAGGCAGCAATCTTAAAGGCTGACGCTGAAAAACAGAAAAGAATTCTTGAAGCAGAAGGTGAAGCACAGGCAATTCTTAAAGTACAGAATGCAACTGCAGAAGGTATCAAATTAATAAAAGAAGCAGGAGCAGACCAGTCAGTACTTACATTAAAGAGCTTAGAAGCATTTGCTGCGGCAGCAGACGGTCAGGCAACAAAGATTATAATCCCATCTGACATTCAGGGACTCGCAGGCTCAGTAAAAGCAATAACAGAAGTAATAAAAGACTAATAATAAAAAAAGACAGGTTCTTAAGAAAGCTTGCTTTCAGAGAGAACCTGTCCCTTTTTTTGAGGATACTACGAATGCCACAAAAATTACCGCAAAATTGCCACATCAGTATAATTGAATAAGTGAATATGAAACTTTATAATAAACAAAGGCAGACGAATGATTAGAGGGGAAAAATGGATAAGATAATAAAAAAGACAATCATAGGAGTTATGTTATGCGTTGCCTGCATAACAATATGTGCATGCAATGGAAAAGAAAAAATAAAAGAGACAACTGCTGTAAATGATAATACATATATAGAAGAAACAACAAATCAAGAAGTAAGTACAAATAATGAAGAAAGTACACAGGATGCTTTAGATGAAGCGATTAAGCAGTTAGAAGAATTAAATGATATTTTAAAGGATTAAAAGGAAGGGTAAAATGAAAAGAATAGCACAGACATTTTTTATAACAATGACAATAATTATGATTTATAGCATGAGTGCATTTGCGGCAGTAGATTATAATGTTATGACAAATGAAGAATTAGATGTAATTATAGAAGACAATAATTCTATTATTGATACTAAAAGTGTAAAACTTACAGAAATAAACAATAAATGCATAGAATTAATAAAAAAGAATACAAAACCAACAGAAGAATTTAAAATAAAAATAAATGAATATACTGAAAATTTGAAAATATATACTGAAAGAATACGTGCACAGAAGGAAGTGTGCCAGAAGAAAAGCTTAAAGATGGAAAATGCAAAATTAAATAATAAGAAGAAAAGTTATATAAAAAAACAACAGATAAAATATATAAAGAGTCAGAACAAGCTTTCATCTATTTTGAGAAAAGCTACAAAAGAATCAAATGAAATGAAAAAATATATTAGAAGCAGTCAAAAAGTAACAGAAAGCAAGGTTATTACTACAACAGACAGAAGATTAAATTGCTATAACCGAAAAATACAGATAGCATCGTTAGAATTAGAATCTGTAGTTTCAGAAAATTAAAGATAACCGTAAATAGGAGGAAACAAAATGAACAAAGTTCATTTTTTATAAATGTTTCCGACGAATAGCCGCTGACCGAAGGGCGGGGGCATTACATATTTTATAAGAGGGATAAAAATGAGCGAATTAATTTATATAGCTGATGATGAAAAGAATATACGTGAGTTAGTAAAATGTTTCTTAGAAAATCAGGGATATGAAGTTGAGACATTTTCTAATGGAGATGATTTATTTAAAAGATATAAAGAAAAAAATGCTGATATGATAATTTTAGATGTTATTATGCCGGGAACAGATGGTGTGGAAATATGCAGGCAGATAAGACAAATAGCAAATGTTCCAATAATCATTTTATCAGCAAAAGATAGCGAAGAGGATAGGATAAAAGGAATAAGTGTTGGCGGGGATGATTATCTGACAAAGCCGTTTTCACCAATAGAACTTGTGGC
Source organism: Eubacterium album (assembly GCF_025336545.1). Taxonomy (NCBI): domain Bacteria; kingdom Bacillati; phylum Bacillota; class Clostridia; order Eubacteriales; family Eubacteriaceae; genus Eubacterium; species Eubacterium album. The sequence continues at coordinate 123,676 of NZ_JAODBU010000003.1, forward strand.
GAGAGTTCAGGCATTATTTAGAAGAATTTCGATGGATAAGGTAGAAAAAGTAGAAAAGGTTACATTTGGAAATATAAAAATTGATGTGACTAAGAAGCAGGCATATGTAGATGATGAGGAAATTGCTCTTACACCACTGGAATTCGACTTCCTTAAATATCTTATACAAAAGAATAATCAGGCAATTTCTAGAGAAGAATTGCTTAAAGAAGTGTGGAAAATCGCATATGATATTGATACAAGAGCTACAGATGATACAGTAAAGAGGCTTAGAAGAAAAATAGCAGACAGCAATGTAGAAATAAAAACAGTATGGGGATATGGATTTAAAATGGCATTAAAAAAGTAGGTGTAAAATGAGAACGATATATAAACAATTATTGTCATCAATGCTTGCAATTTCAGTTGCAGTACCTATTATAATCTTAGTTATTTTTAATGTTGTAATGACTAATAATATACAGACCACGGCTAAAAAGGAATTATCAAGCACAATGACAACGATGGAAAAACTTGTGCAAACATCGTATGAAGAAGGGGACTCATCAGAACTCCTTACTAATTTAGTTGCAGCTCTTACTTCCACAAAATTATCAGGAAACACTAATTTTTATATTTTGAGAAATGAAAATATAAGTTTTAAGAGTGATAGTGGGTTTGAAATAAATGATGGTCAGATAATAAAAATTTCAAAATCAAAAAAAGATATCCACAGAGAAAAAATTAATAATTATCAGTGCTACATTTCAGTTGTATCTTTAGACAATTACGAGGGTGTTAAAAATGCATCAATGGTATTTGTAACGAATACGAGGACTGGGACGGACAATCTTGTAAATTCTAATGTAATATTAATGATTATTATACTTATTTGCATGATAGTAAGTGTTGTATTTTCCGTAAAATTGTCAAAAAGTATTAGCAATCAGATTATGAAAGCCTGTGCTTACGCAAATGAAGTAGGAAATGGAATATTTACAAATAAAATTGAAGGACAGTCAAATAAAGAAATAGAAGATTTGTATAAGAGCCTTAATCATATGGCTGCAAAATTAAAAGCAAATGACGAAAATCAAAAGAGTTTTTATCAGAATATTTCTCACGAGTTTAGAAATCCACTTATGTCAATACAAGGTTATGCAGAAGGTATTGAAAGTGGAATATTAAGCGATAATGTAGGGGCGGCATCAGTCATCAGACAGGAAAGTATAAAACTAAATAAGATGGTGGCTGAACTTCTTACATTATCCAAATTTGATAGTAAGATGTATAATGTTTCCATTGAGAAATTTAATGCAAGAGAGATTATGTTAGATGCTTTGCAGAGAATAAAAGGAATTGCATTAAAAGAAGAAATCGATATTGATATGGAAATAGATAAACAGATGAGCATAAATATTGACGAAGATTTGTTCCATAATGTTATTTTAAACATTACATCAAATTGTATTAGATATGCAAAAAAACAGGTTTTTATCAGAGGATATGTAATGGAAGGTAAAAACGTAATTGAAATATACGATGATGGAGATGGAACAATTGAAAAGAACATTCCTCATTTGTTTGAAAGATTCTATAAAGGAGAAAAAGGAAACTTCGGATTAGGTCTTGCAATAGCAAAAGAAGCAATGGAAAACATGAATGGAAATATAACTGCAATACCAAATGGAGAAAGCAAAATTCCGGGAAATTATAAAATTAAATTTTTGCTATGTTTTAGCTAATATTTGTCAAATTAATTTGGTTAAGGCAAATTGAATATTAAAAAATGCCAAAATGGGAAAAGAGTTGTATTAATAATTAACAGATATTTACTCTACTTTATTAACATTAGTAAGTTTTTCTTGACAAATTCTGTATTTTGCGTAAAGTTAAAAAAGACGAAATGACAAAGAACGGAGAAAAACAGAATGTTTAATGAAAAAATGGTTTTGTGTGCGTCTAATGCATATGAAAAAAAGTATTATTTAAACGATCAATTTTCTAATCTTCCGGAGCGTGTAAAACAGGAATTGCAGATTATGTGTGTGCTGTTTACAGAAGAAGTAGGTGGAATTCTTATTTTGCAATATGAAGAAGATGGAACATTACAGATTGTCACAGAGGCAGATGAGGGAGACCTTTTATATGATGATATAGGATGTGGATTAAAGGTTAAGCAGATGCAGCTTGATAAGAGAGAACTTTTAGAATCACTGGAAATGTACTATAAAGTATTTGTTTTAGGAGAGGAATAAATGTTAATTACAGTTGACGCCGGTAATACTAATATTACACTTGGTGTATTTAAAGAAAAAAAAGTTTATGCTACATTTAGAATGACAACTCAGATGGCAAGAACATCAGATGAATATGGAGTATTAATTGCAGAAATGCTTGGACGAAAAGGTATTTCACCTAAAGATATTGAAGCAGTAATAATATCATCGGTTGTACCTAAGATTATGTACTCATTAACAAATGGAATTTACAAATATATTGGATTACATCCTATTGTTATTGAGGCAGGCACAAAGACGGGAATAAAGATTCAGCGTGCAAATCCTAGGGAAGTTGGAACAGATAGAATCGTAGATGCAGTAGGTGCATATGAATTGTATGGTGGACCATGTATTGTAATTGATTTTGGAACAGCTACAACATATGATTTAATTACAAAAGATGGAACATTTGCAGCAGGAGTTACATCTCCGGGTATCAGAATTTGCGCAAAGGCATTATGGAATGATACTGCAAAGCTTCCTGAAATTGAAATTAAAAAGCCTGAATCAATACTTGGAAAAGATACAATTACGAGTATGCAGGCGGGTATAGTTTATGGCTATATCGGACAGACAGAGTACATCATAGATAATATGAAAAAGGAAAGCGGACTTCTCAACGCAAAAGTTATTGCAACAGGTGGTCTTGGAAGAATTATTTATGAAAATACGGATAGAATAGATATTTATGATAAGGAACTCACTCTTCAGGGAATGAGACTTATTTACGAAAAAAATAAAAAGTAAAGGTGCTTAATGAAGATAGGAAATATTGAAATTGAAAATTGTTTGGCACTTGGACCAATGGCAGGAGTAACAGACCTGCCATTTCGCTTGTTGTGTAAAGAGATGGGGTGCAACATGCTTTACACGGAAATGGTTAGTGCAAAGGCAATTCTATATAAAAACAAGAATACCAAAGAATTATTGAATATAGATAAAAATGAACATCCTGTAGGAGTTCAGTTATTTGGCTCTGACCCTGATATAATGGCACAGATTGCAGCACAGGTTGAAGAAGGAGAGTGCGATTTTATCGACATAAATATGGGATGCCCGGTTCCTAAAATTGTAAATAACGGCGAAGGCTCAGCATTATTAAAACAGCCAAAACTAGTAGAAGAAATTCTTACAAAAATGGTTAAGGCCGTAAATAAACCTGTCACTGTAAAGATACGAAAAGGCTTTGAAAATGGAACGGTTTATGCTGTTGAAATTGCAAAAATTGCAGAAAGCTGTGGTGTATCGGCTATAGCAGTTCATGGAAGAACGAGAGAACAATACTATAGTGGCAAGGCAGATTGGGATGTAATAAAAGATGTAAAAAAAGCAGTAAAGATTCCCGTAATTGGAAATGGAGATATTTTTTCAGCTGAGGATGCAAAGGCAATGAAAGAATATACCGGATGTGACGGATTAATGGTTGCAAGAGGTGCAAGAGGAAATCCATGGATATTTAGAGAAATTAAAGAATATCTTGAAAATGGGAATGTTATAGACAAACCGACAATAAATGATATAAGAGAAATGATTATAAGACATGCTAAAATGCTTGTTAATTATAAAGGTGAGTATACAGGTATTAGAGAAATGCGAAAACATATAGCATGGTATACGGCAGGTTTGCCACATTCAGCAGAACTTAGACGTATGTGTAACCAGATTGAAACTATGGAAAATTTGGTAGAGACGGTTAACGCGAAACTGCAATAAACATTGACATTAATGCCGTGTTAGGCTATTATTAATTGTAAAACTTTAAATATAAAAATTTGATCGGAGGATTAAAAAAATGGCAGAAACAAAGAAGAACGTACTTACAAAAGCCGGACTTGATAGATTGGAAAAAGAATTAGAAGATTTAAAGGTAAATAGACGTAGAGAAGTCGCTCAGAAAATTAAGGAAGCAAGAGAACAGGGCGATTTATCAGAAAACGCTGAATATGATGCTGCAAAAGATGAGCAGAGAGATATTGAAGCAAGAATAGATGAAATCGAAAAAATTCTTAAAAATGTTGAAGTAGTTGCGGATGAGGACGTTGATATTAATAAAATCAGTGTTGGATGTCATGTAAAAATCTACGATTATGAATTTGATGAAGAATTAGAATTTAGCATTGTAGGTTCTACAGAAGCAAACAGTCTTCAGCAGAAACTTTCAAATGAATCTCCATTAGGAATGGCATTACTTGGTCATGAAGTAGGTGATGATGTACTTGTTGAATTAGCAGATGGAGAAGCTAAATATAAAGTATTAGAGATTAAGAAGGTACTTTAATTTTAATAAAAATTCACAAAAAGATATAGATATAAAGGAGTAACAATGGGACAGCAGAATAACCAGAATCAGCAGCAGGATATTAATCAGCTTTTAAAGGTAAGACGTGAAAAATTAGCTGATTTGCAGGAAAAGGGAAAGGATCCTTTTCAGATTACAAAATATGAAGTAACACATCATAGCCAGGAAATTAAAGATAATTTTGACAAGTTAGAATGTGGACATGATGAAGAAGGAAAATTAATCAGAGAAGACTCTAAATTAGTTTCAATTGCCGGACGTATTATGTTAAAACGTGTAATGGGTAAGGCTTCATTCTGTAACGTTCAGGATAGAGATGGTAACATTCAGGTTTATGTTGCAAGAAATGATATAAGCAAAGAAGAACCATGGGAAGAATATAAGGATTTCAAGAAAATGGATATCGGTGATATCGTTGGAGTTAAAGGTTATCCATTTAAGACTAAGACAGGTGAAATGAGTATTCATGCAACAGAAGTTACTCTTCTTACAAAGAGTCTTCAGATTCTTCCTGAAAAGCATCATGGTCTTACAAATACAGATATGAGATACCGTCAGAGATATCTTGATTTAATTATGAATCAGGAATCAAAGGAAACTTTCATTAAGCGTTCAAAGATTATTAAGGAAATCAGAAACTTCCTTGATGCAAAAGACTTTATGGAAGTCGAGACACCTATGCTTGTACACAACGCAGGTGGTGCAGCAGCAAGACCATTTGAAACACATTACAATTCATTAGATGAAGATGTTAAACTTCGTATTTCTCTTGAATTATACCTTAAGAGACTTATCGTTGGTGGTTTAGAAAGAGTATACGAAATCGGTAGAGTATTTCGTAACGAAGGTGTAGATACAAGACATAATCCTGAATTTACACTTATGGAATTATATCAGGCATATACAGATTACTATGGTATGATGGACCTTACAGAAGAAATGTTCAGATACCTTGCAGAAAAAGTTGTTGGAAGTACAAAGTTTACTTACAACGGAATTGAAATCGATTTTGGTAAGCCATTTGAAAGAATCACAATGGTTGATTGTATTAAGAAATACACAGGCATTGATTTTGATACAGTTGCTACAGATGAAGAAGCTAAGGCTTTAGCAAAAGAACACAATATTGAATTTGAAGAAAGACATGGAAAGGGTGAAATCATTAACCTCTTCTTTGAAGAATTCTGTGAAAAGAACCTTATCCAGCCTACATTTGTTATGGATCATCCAATTGCAATTTCTCCACTTACTAAGAAAAAACCGGAAGATCCTACTAAGGTAGAACGTTTTGAGTTATTCATTAATACATGGGAAATGTGCAACGCATACTCAGAACTTAATGATCCGATTGATCAGAGAGAAAGATTTAAACTTCAGGATGCAGCTGCTGACGCAGGTGATGAAGAAGCTAACCATACAGATGAAGACTTCTTGTATGCACTTGAAGTAGGTATGCCTCCAACAGGTGGTATAGGTTATGGAATAGACAGACTTTGTATGTTATTAACTGATTCACAGGCTATTAGAGATGTATTGTTATTCCCGACAATGAAAAGTTTAGACAGCCCTGTTAAGGAAAATAAGGCAGCTAAGAGTGATGAAGCAGAAAATTGCGACCAGAATGCGACTGTTGAAGAAAAGATTGATTTTTCAAATGTAAAGATTGAACCTTTATTTGAAGAAGAAGTTGATTTTGAAACATTTAGCAAGTCAGACTTTAGAGCAGTTAAGGTTAAAGAGTGTGTTGCAGTACCAAAGAGCAAAAAACTTTTACAGTTTACACTTGATGATGGCACAGGCGTAGATAGAACAATCCTTTCTGGTATTCATGCATATTATGAACCAGAAGAATTAGTTGGAAAGACACTTATTGCTATTACAAACCTTCCACCTAGAGCAATGATGGGAATTGAATCTTGTGGTATGTTACTTTCAGCAGTAAACAACCTTAAAGATTCAGAGGATGAAGAACTTCATCTTCTTATGGTTGATAACCATATTCCAGCAGGTGCAAAGCTCTATTAAGATGATGTAAAGATGTACCGTTTTACTGAATAGACGGGACGTACTTCATTTGATAAAAAACTAAAAAAACAGCGATTTACATCAAACTTACATCAATTGATGCAGAAATCGGTGCAAGCAAGAAAAAATCGCATAATTAGTGCAATGAGTGGGCAATTCCAATCGGAGTTGCCCATTTTTAAAACAAACAGAAATACAAATCGGAATTTAAAAGGATGATGATATGATGGATAAATTAAAAAAGAACATGGTTTTCTACCTACTGTTGCTGATAGATTTTTATATCGTTCCTTGGTTTATAAAAGACACAGGAAGTGCAATGATTGTTATGTTAGTAATTATTCCTCTAATATGTTTAATAACCTCTGTTTTTTATGGGATTAGGAATGGTTTTAACTTCTGGTATATTTTGATTGTAGCAATAATGTTTGCGCCATCCATATTTATATTTTATAACTCAAGTGCATGGGTTTATGTAGTTGGATATGCTGTTATTGCATTATTGGGAAATTTAATAGCATTGCCATTAAGAAAAAGATAACTTCCAGTTTATAAAATTAAGAAAATGGAATTTAAGGAGGAGTATGTAAATGAAATTAGCAGATTTAGCAACAGGCTCTGATTGGATAGTGTGGATTGTCTTTGCGATATTTGTTGTACTTTCTATTATTTTACTTTCTGGACATGGAAGCTGGTTCATTTCTGGATATAATATAGCTTCAAATGAAGAAAAGGAAAAATATGATGAAAAGAAGTTATGCAGAACAATGGGAATTGGAATGTCTATTATAGCAATTCTTGCATTAACTATGGGCTTGTTTGAAAATATTTTGCCTGCATTTTTTGTATATATTGCATTGGGGATTATTTTGGTTGATGTCGTGGTAATTATCATTTTAGGAAACACACTATGCAGAAAGTAATAACTTCCAGTTTTTGAAACTGAGAAATCGGAATTTGTGGAGAGATTTCCTGAACTTTCCTTATTTTACAGGCTTTTCAGCCCATTAGATAGTGAAATGATATGTATTTTCCCTTATTTTTGCCCTTATGCGGAATCCGTAAGGGAAATAAGGGAAATTTTTGTTTAAGCGTTGCTCGCTACTTTATCAAGAAGTCTTGCGGAATCCCGTTTTGCTTTTCTTGTTGAGTGAGCGTAAATATTCATTGTGGTACTGACATCAGAATGTCCTAACAGTTCCTGTACATCTTTCGGAGCCGCCCCGTTGGAGAGCAGGTTGCTGGTATAGGTGTGACGTAACTGGTGGAAGTGAAAATCTTCAAATCCTTCCAGCTTCTTTGACACTGACCTGCAAGCAATGCCGAGTGTACTCGGCAGTTCCAGACTACCATCCGGTCTGAGGCAGACAAAGGATATTTCTTTATAATCTGCCGGGACTTCCTGCGTTCCGTCAAGGTGATAGTATTCATAATACACCCTGTTTTTTACATGCACCTCTTTGTAGTAGTTGCGGTGGTAAAGTTCCCCGTACTGCATCCGGCTTTTCAGTTGTTCCCGTCTTGCTGCTTTCAATATTTCAGTCAGTGTATCTCCAAAATCAACAATCCTTACTTTCTTTCGCTTGGTTGTTCCAATCACATTTTTATGCTTCGTTCCGTCATAACGGATACTGCGTTTTATGGTCAGGCATTGTTCTTCAAGGTTGATGTCCTGCCATGTAAGACCACAGGTTTCCCCGATACGAAGTCCTGCATAATATGCGATCTGAATCGGCAGAATTGCAGGTGGATTTTTCTTTTCCAGATACTTGATAAGCCGCTCGTAATCCTCATGTGAAATCGGCTGTGTACCTTCTTCTACCTCATCATCAGAAAAGAGGTCAACTTCCTCTGCCTGTCGTTTCAGCTTGATATATTGCATTGGATTGAAACTGATTAACTGTTTTGGAAATACTGCAAAACGGAAAGACTGCTGTAACACTGCGGAAAAAGAATGGATATAATCTTTGCTATATCCTTTTCGCACTTTTCCATCCGGAAACTCGCCACCGAATGTAAGCAGGTCGAGAAAACTCTGTAAATGTTCAGCGGTAACTGTTTTTAACTTTCGGTCTGCAATCGGGTGTTTTTTGATACATCGGATTGCACCAAGATAATTTTCCACTGTGCCATTGCTGAGTGTTCCGGCTTTCAGTTCTTCTTCCGCCCACATATCCAGAAGTTCTCCTACCGTAAGGCTTTCTGCCCTTGCGACAAACTTCTTATTTTCATAATCTTCCAGTGCTTTGCGGAGAAGCTTTTCCGTCTCACTTTTACTTTCGGTTCCGGCGTATTCTTTCTGAACCATTTTTCCGCTTGCGTCCTCTACATAGAAGCGATAGTACCATTTCTTTCCTTTTTTTCTAACAGATCCTTTTGCCATAATCGTATGTCTCCTTTCGATATCAGACAATCGGAACTGCTGAAATGCTTCTTGCGTGTAAGTATATCACAACTCCGGTTGTCTTACTATACCGATTCAGAATCCTCATACATAACTTCGGATAAAAGATTTGCAAGCCTTTGTTCTGCCGCTTCCGGTTTCTTTGAATAGAGCCTTACAACATCTGCCATATCGTTAAATGCGTTGACAGTATGCGTGATCTCCCTGAGAAACATAATCTCATTATATTCATCTTTCGATTCAAATCCCATTACTTTAGCAATGTCCGCATCTTTGGTACTGCCTTTGTAATTTTTACAGGCGAACTGAAACGAATCCAGAAACAGTTCATATTGCTTTAACATTAACAGCAGTAAGTCTTTAGAAAAAGCGTCTTCTGTTTTATTAAGATCAAGAGGTAACTGTTTGAGAATATCGCCCATCACATCACGAATCTGCAATTCTTTCTTATCCGTAATATCAGTTTCATATTCATCGGTTTCCCCTTTGAGCCATTCAATCGATACATGAAGTGCTTCCGAAAGACCTTCCAGTACCATCTTTTTGGTATTGTCAATCGAACCATTCTCATAACGCAGGATTGTGGAAGCGGTAACTCCCATCTTCTCTGCGACATAAGGCTGTGTCAGATTTAATTCGAGACGGCGCTGTTTTGCCCTGCTGCCGATCAGCTTGCGTAGTTCTTTATCTTTCATGCTGATGTGCCTCCTTTTTCGGTATGTCATTACTATACCACGCAACAAAATATATTGCAATATGCAATTAATGGAAAAAGAATAAAATTTCATAATGCTTGACAAAGCAATATAAACACGCTATACTGACAGCACAAATGAAATTGCATAATGCAATTTAAAAGGAGGTGGTCATATGACACAAAGAAAGATTGCCTTATCTATTGAAGAAGCTGCTGATTATACGGGAATCGGCAGGAACACCCTGAGAAAACTGGTGGAATGGAAGAAACTTCCGGTATTAAAGGTCGGGAGAAAAGTCCTGATCAAAACGGATATGCTGGAACTTTTTATGGAAGCCAACGAGGGCAGAGACTTGAGGGATAAGGGAAATGTGAAAGCAGTCACAAGAAACGGTTCAACTTAAAAAAGCGGTTCCCGAAGAAACCGCCAAAGGTTCTATCAGACCGGAGTCATGATATACCTACACGCAAACAGATTATACCATGTACTTCGTCTGACAGACAACAGGAAACTTATGTTTGGAAGAAAAAGAAAGGACGATGATATTTATGGCAAGATCAACAAAGAGTTATGAGGAGCGTATGCTCCAGTTGGAAAAGAAAGAACAGGAAAGCCTTGAGAAAGCAAAACAGTATGCAGCACAGAAACGGGAACTGAAGAAACGTCAGAAAGATGTGGAAACCAAAAAGCGGACACACAGGCTCTGCCAGATTGGTGGTGCGGTGGAATCGGTGCTGGGTTCTGCGATTGAGGAAGATGATATCCCAAAGCTGATCGGCTTCTTAAAAAGGCAGGAAGCAAATGGGAGATTCTTCTCAAAGGCAATGCAGAAAGAGCCAGTTGCGAATACGGAGGAAGTGTAATGCCGGAGGGAGTGGATTTTTCATTCCCTTCATTGCTTTTTCATGAAGGGCGCACTTATGGACAACCAGAGGTCGTCCGTATAAGTTTGCCACAGGTGGCAACCGGTCTGCGCTTACGCTTGCCGGGCTCGTTCCGTCGGCGGGCATTTCATGCAGACCTGCTCATGCCGCAGGAGGCACTCTTCGCCAGAGGGGCGCATTCCATGCAGGCTGTTATGCACAGGGCACTCTTACGCAGAGGGCGTTCCGGCAGATACCATTTTCTTTTTGGGAAAACGTTACCTGCCGGAAATCAAAGCCGGATACGGCAGAAAGGGGGAAACGGATCATGGCGATTTTTCATTATACAGTAAAGATTGTTGGACGCAGCAAAGGGAAATCCATCATATCAGCATCTGCCTATCTCAATGGTGATGTGATGAAAAATGAAGAAACCGGCAGAATCAGCTACTACACTTCCAAAAGAGAAGTTGTTTATACCAGCCTGTTGATGTGTGAAAATGCACCACAGGAATGGCTGAATGTACCTGCTGAAAATATCAGACGGTTCCAGAAATCTGTCCGATATAAAAGGGCAGATAACAAAGAAGCCGCACTGAAAAAATTTAAACTTACTTTTCAGAAGCAGCGTTTATGGAATGAAGTTTTGAAGATTGAGAAGACCTCGGATGCACAACTCGGCAGGTCATTTGAATTTTCGCTTCCGAAAGAATGGAGCCGACAGGAACAGATTGATTATACAACTGAATATATTCAAAAGACCTTTGTAGATAAGGGAATGTGTGCGGACTGGAGTATCCACGATAAAGGAGATGGAAATCCCCATGTGCATTTACTTGTGACGATGCGACCATTCAATCCAGACCACTCATGGGGGAACAAAGAAATCAAGGATTGGGAGTTTGTCAGAGATGAAAATGGAAATATTGTGGTGGATGAATCCCATCCGGACTGGTGGCAGGATAAAAAGAACCCTGACCGTCATGGAATCCGAATCCCCGTACTTGATGAAAATGGAGTCCAGAAAGTCGGGACAAGGAACCGCAAACAGTGGAAACGTGTATTAACCGATGCTACCGGGTGGAACAATCCGAAAAATTGTGAGCTATGGCGGAGCGAATGGGCAAACGTCTGTAATGCACATTTGAAAACGGAAAATCACATTGACCACCGTTCTTATGCAAGGCAGGGAAAATTAGAGATACCGACGATCCATGAGGGCGCAGATGCCAGAAAAATTGACGAGAAATTTCAAAACGGACAGACATCCTCTACTTCATGGAAAGTAGAGGAAAACCAGATCATAAAAAGACAAAATGCACTGCTGGATAAAATACAGATTTCTTTTGGAAAAGTATCCAGTGCATTAACACAATGGAAGGAGCGATTGCGTGACATTAGAAGAAAGCCGGGAAGTCATTCCCATGATGGAGACAATGATAAACCAGATCGAGGAACAGCAGAATCTTATGGCAGAGATGGTACAGGAATTGCAGGAACGGGACAGGCAGCTCCTGTCTTTTCAGGAGCAGAACCAGAGTTTAAAAAGCTTAAACAGCGAATTATCCAGGCTGCTAAATCTTTTGCCAGATACAGAAGAACTGCTCTCACAGATCGAGCAACAGAAAACCAGAATCGAACAGTTGGAAAACGAGAATCAGCAATGGCAGGAATTAACGCAGAAGCTGAACAACGAGAACAGCTTATTGCAGAAACAGAACAGCGAATTGCTGACCTTAAACAGCAGATAGAGAAAGCGAGGGAGATCGATGGGCGAATGCAGAAACTTAGAGAACGTCGGGCAGGTGGAAGAACTTCTGCTGATGACCGAACAGATGCAGGACGAACTGGATCAGAAAGACCAGACAATCCAGGAACTAAACAGGCAGCTAAGCGAATCGCTGACCTTGAACGAGAAATTGAACAGCGAAAACAGAGCCGAGAATATCGAAGCATTGCGGACAAGATTAAGGCAAACAGAGGAACGATTGACCAGCGAGACAGACAGCAGGAAAAGAGCCGACGCAGAAGCCGTGGCATGGAAATTTAAGTATGAAAAAGCAGAGCAGGAAAAACTTTATGCACAGACACACCAAAAGACGGTAGAGGTAGCTGTTGAGAAAAAAGTGCCTTATGAGAAATGTGAAAAATGTGACCGTACTGCTTACCGGAAAGCAAAAGAAAAATGCGATAGCCGTAAAAGCCAGTTAGAAAAGAAATATAAAAATATGACGATTGGTTATGAAAGTATCTTGTTTCTACTGGCATGGTACAGCATAACAACAACACTGTTTACTGCGATTCTTTCGCCGGTTTTCCTTAACGACTGTATCGTCTTTTTCGGTGCGTTAGGAAAAGGAATGGGAAGTTTATTTCGGGAGTTTGTGACAGGTGCAGACTCTTTCGGACAGTTAAGCAGTGGAATACCTAACAGTATTCTTTCCGGGATTGTGTACTGGCTGATTGCCGGTACTGTCATGGCAATTTTATTCGTAATAACCGGGTGGCTGATAATCGGGATTGGTTATCAGGTAGGAAAAATCTACCGGAAATATTGTTGGGATATCATCAGTATCGTGGTAGCGATAACGAGTACAGCTGTTGTAATTTACTTTGGAGAATGGATTAAAAACGCTAATCCGATAAATCTTATTGTATTGCTATTACTGTCGCATATTATTTATATTGGAATCAGATGTTATGTGAAAGACTGGATGGAAGAACGAGGATATTATTAAAAGAGGACAGGGAAATTTCATAATCTTCCTGTCCTTAGTAAGGGACTATTGATTGTTTATATAAAGAAAAAGTATATAAATAAATCTTGACAATTAGTACGAACTCGGACTATACTATAAAAGTCCGGATTCGTACTAATTTAAGGAGAAAAAAGATGAGAAAAGATAATAATATGATAATACAGTTGCAACGATATTATGCTTTATGGAAAGAATGTACAGCAATGTATGAGGAATGGTCAAAGGATCAGGGACTGTCTTCAAATGGAGTTTTTGCTTTGTATTCATTTTATGAAAGTAATGGAAGATGCACGCAGAAAATGATAAGTGAAAAATGGAATATACCTAAGCAAACGGTAAATACGATACTAAAAGATTTTCAGAAAAAAGGATACATCAATATGGTATCTGATGATTCAGACAAGAGAAATAAGCTGATATGCCTCACAGAATCAGGAATGGAATATACGAAAGATATCATAGAAAAACTGCACTCAAAAGAAATATATGTAATCGAAAAAATGGGATTAGAGAATATAGAAAGTCTTAATGATAATACAGAGCTGTTTATCAGACTTTTCAAGGAAGGAGATTGTAAGAAAAATGAATCATAAATCATTATTTTTTAAATATGTTATTCCATCTATTATAGCATTTGCATTATCAGGAATATATGCGATAGTGGATGGATATTTTGTAGGCAATACCATAGGAGATGCTGGACTTTCGGCTATTAATATTGCATATCCGATTGTGGCTTTGATTCAGGCTCTTGGAACAGGAATTGGTATGGGAGGAGCTGTTTATTACTCAATTAATGCAGCAGAAAAGAAAGGAAAACGGGCAGAAGAATTTATTGCTACAAGCTGGTGGCTTCTTGTAATAGTAAGTGTTATCAGTACCATAATTATTTACTCCTTTTCGTCTAAAATTTTAGGATTGCTTGGAGCAGATGGAATTATATTAACAAATGCGACAGATTATATCAAAATTATAGCACTTGGAGCAATATTGCAGATTCTTGGAACTGGAATGATGCCATTCATTAGAAATTATGGAAACTCTTTCTGGTCAATGTTTGCGATGGTTGGTGGATTCATAACCAATATTGTTCTGGATTTTATCTTTGTATGGATATATGAAATGGGCATGAAAGGTGCAGCCACAGCTACAATAGCCGGACAGGGTGTGACTGCAGCAATTGCAATCATATACGCATTATATAATAAAAAGTTTTATGTGTATGTATCCTTAAAAAATGTAAAAGAAATGTGTGGCGCTATATTCAGAGTAGGTCTTGCACCATTTGGGCTAGCATTGACTCCTAATATTTCATTGGTGTTTATAAACCGATTCTCCGCTTCTTATGGGGGAGAAAAAGCTATTGCAACTTATGCATGTGTATCCTATATTATCTGTATCATATATCTCATATTGCAGGGCGTAGGTGATGGAAGTCAACCTTTAATGAGCCGTTTTTATGGTGAGAAGGATCAAGAAAGCCTGAGAGGAGTTCAGAGAATGGCATACATTTTTGCAATAATTCTTGCTGTTTGTGGTGGAATTATCATGTATGTAAACAGAGCAAATATTGGAGGGGTTTTCGGAGCTTCTTATGAAGTAAGTATTGAGATTTCTAAAATTGTACCTATATTTTTAGTGTCATTACCATTTGTTGCGATTACCAGAATAGCGACAGCTGGATTTTATGCTACTGAAAAAAGTGGATTGTTATACATTCTTACATTCATTGAACCAGTATTGATGCTGATATTTATGCTTGTTTTACCACCTTTATTTGGTGGACAGATTATGATATGGTGGAGTACGGTATTGGCACGTGTTTTTTCAGCGATTCTGGCATTCATACTAATAAAATATTGCGAAAAGGGAGATTTGCAATATGGAATACAGAAAATTTAACAATCAGATAGTAGCAAGAATAATCTAGGTTTATCTATTGTATTTTTAAGGACAGCCTCATAGCAATAGGGCTGTCCTTTTAAAATTATGAAGCTAATTTTTAATAAATTCTAGTAGATTTTGATTGGAATAATCATAAATCTAATGAATCTTCAGCATCTACCCACATCTGTAAATTCCCATCAAGATATAACCTTGCATATTCTAATGGCTCATCGATTGCAAGCGATGTCAAAGCACAATCAGATCCAGGTGTGGTTCTTAAATTTTTTTCTGCTTCCCAACAATCAATACGGAGTATATAGCCCGTATTAGTATATACATCAATGCTGTTGCACTGTGGATTGTATTCTGCAAATATTGTTCTCATCGTATCCCATCTCCTTATCATTTAATCAATCAGTAGTAGCAAAAATTAAGAAGCATTTCAATCAGTTCACCATGTCACTTTTATTTTGTGTTATACTGTCTTATAGATTTTTCTTGCCCTTGTATTTGCCCTTATCAGAGTGCATAAACACTGATGGGACGATATAACACAAGGGAAATAATAAGGGAAAGCTCACCTGCGACAAATCCAGTGTTTTCAAGGGGGTGCGAAGAATTTAATAATAAAATATAACAGTTATTAAATTTCTTAAAACAGGTGAAATCTCAATCGTAATTTGGAGGTAAAAAGCATGATGAAGCTCGATAATTTTATTAATATGATGACGGGACACTTTAATAACAAAGAGCAGTTTGATAATATGCAGAGAGAAGGGAAAACATATCCTTATGCAGAACACATTAATACAATCTGTAATGAGAAAATTTTAAACCTTCCTAAAGATTTTAATGGTAAATTTGTTGTTGAAGAAAGCTACTATGAGACAAATGGTAAACGCCATGCTTCCCCACATCTTTTCCTTATTACAGAGAAAGAAGACGGAATTGTGTTGTATTCTTATGAAATACCAGAAGGAGAAGATAAAAGTACGTTTTCATATGATTCTATGAAAAATGCTGACTACACTGAATTGAAAAAATCTGAAAAATTCACTCCGGCGCTCTATCATGAGAAAGATGGAATCTGGGAAGGAGGCAGTACAAGCCAGTTTTCACCGATAATGACATTTAAGCTTTGGGAAAAGTTTTCTGATAGTTGTCTGGAGGTATCTGAAAGCATGGAAGTTAATGGAAAGAAAACTTTTGGATATGATGAACCAATTATCTATAAGCGAGTATAATCCAAGAATGAAATATTGCGATAAATTCCAGTTTGTAGAATTCAAAAATTTAATATGAAATATGAGATAGAGCGTATGGAAATTAACTATACGTTCTATTTTTTGCCTTTTTTGAAAAAGTGATTAAAAAACTATTGACATTTTGTTACTGAAACAAAATAGTAATCATTCCTAATTTACATTGACATACTAACATGAAATATATATAATCCTTATTAAGAACAATTCCTAATAAGGAGAAATTATGAAAGTAAGAAGAAATACAATCCAAAAAGATTTAGTTTTAAGGGCTGTAAATGAAATGAAAAGACATGCAACTACAGAAGAAGTGTATGAATTCATTAAAAAAGAGCATCCGACAATTGGAAAAGGAACTGTTTATAGAAATTTAGGAATTTTAGTTGAAGAAGGAAAAATTAGAAAGGTTGAAGTTCCTGACGGACCGGATCGTTTTGATTTTACACTAAAGGATCATTATCATGTTAGATGTATTAAATGTGGTGATGTTTCTGATGTTGATATGGATGAGGTTAAAGATTTAACTGAGAAAATTAATAATGTTCATGGAATAAAGTTTCTGAGCCATGATATATTTTTTAAAGGAATTTGTTCGTTATGTTTAGAGAAAGAGGAGGATTGCGAGGAATAATTAAATACTATATAAATTAAGCTGTGAATTTTTTTATAGCAAAAGAAAACGATAAAAATAAAAAAGGTATTAGGAGAAAAATTATTATGAAAACTCAAATTGTTAATTCTAAAAAAGCAGTTATGATAGGATGTGGATTCGTAGGTTCAGCATCAGTATTTGCATTAATGCAGAGCGGATTATTTACAGAGATAGCTCTTATTGATGCAGATAAGGATAAAGCAGAGGGAGAGGCTATGGATATAAGTCATGGAATACCATTTGCCAGCCCGATGAGAATATATGCCGGTGATTATGACGATGTGGCAGATGCAGCTATTGTTATTATATCTGCAGGTGCAGGACAAAAGCCGGGAGAAACAAGAATTGACCTTGTAAATAAAAATGTTGCTATATTTAAGTCGATAATACCTGAAATAGCGAAAAGAAATTTTTCAGGAATATTGCTTATAGTGGCTAATCCTGTGGATATTTTAACTCAAGTGGCAATAAAGTTGTCAGGGCTTCCTGAAAACAGAGTAATTGGTTCAGGAACAGTCTTAGATAGCGCAAGATTAAGATATAAACTCGGCGAACATTTATCTGTAGACAGTCGAAGCGTTCATGCGTTTATCATAGGTGAACATGGTGATAGCGAGGTAGTAGCGTGGTCGTCAGCAAATGTTTCAGGAGTTCCTTTAAGTGAAATGTGCGAGATGAGAGGACACTATAAGCATAAGGAAAATACTGAAGAAATTGCAACAGAAGTAAAGAATAGTGCTTATGAAATAATAAATAAAAAACATGCTACATATTATGGAATAGCAATGTCTGTAAAACGAATATGTGAAGTTATTATGCGAGATGAAAAATCAATTATACCGGTATCACACATGATTCATGGTCAATATGAAATTGAAGGAGTTTCATTAAGTATGCCGGTTATTGTAGGTGCAGATGGTATTGAATCAGATGTACCAATAAATCTAAATGGAGAAGAGGCATTAAAACTTAAGGAGTCAGCTGATTCTTTAAAGAAAATAATAGATACGCTCGAATTATAAAAGTATGGTATTATAAAGTATACGATTTTAAATAAAGTATTAAAATTGGAGTGGAAAATATATGAAAAAAGTATCATATAAGTTGAAAATTATAATTACAATTATGATAGTATTTAGCTTAATAGTTTCATATGTAAATGTAATTTCTGCGGACAAAAAAATAGAAACAGTAGCTTACAAAAAAACACCAGTTGGAGCACATGGAAGATTAAATGTAAAAGGAACAAAATTAGTAGATCAATACGGAAAAGAAATTCAAATTCAAGGTGTTTCTACTCATGGAATCAATTGGGATGTTGGAAAGCCATATGTTAATTATCAGTCTTTTCAGAATTTGCGTGATGAATGGGGTGTAAATTGCATAAGAATAGCTATGTATACACAAGAATATAATGGTTATTGTGTTACCGATGAAAGAGAAAAAAAAGATTTACTTGAAACAATAGATTCAGCTATTAAATATGCTAAAAAATTAGGTATGTACATAATTATTGACTGGCATGTATTAAGTGATCAGAATCCTTTAAAATATAAAAAAGAGGCAAAAGAATTCTTTCGTTTAATGGCGAAAAAATATGGGAAGAATAAAAATGTAATGTTTGAAATTTGTAATGAACCAAATGGAAATACAACATGGAATGATATTAAAAAATATGCTAATCCAATAATAAAAGTTATAAGAAAATATGCAAAGAAATCTATTATTATAGTAGGTACACCGACATGGAGTCAGGATGTGGATGTGGCATCAATGTCTCCAATTAAAAATGGTAAAAATATCATGTATGCAATTCATTTTTATGCAGCAACACATCAGGATTACTATATGAATAAAGTAAAAAAAGCAATTTCAAATAAACTTCCTGTGATTTGTACAGAATTTAGTGGCTGTGAAGCCAATGGAAATGGAAACATAAATAAAAGTAGTCTTTATAAATGGTTAGATTACCTTAAAAGTAATGGAATAGGCTACTGTTGCTGGAGCTTAAGTAATAAGAATGAAAGCGCGTCATTGCTGAAAGCTGACTGTTATAAAAAATATGGATATACATATTCTGATTTATCAAAAATGGGAAAACTATTGGTTGAGTTTTATAAAAAATAAAGATAAAAAAACCTGTCATTTTACATTGTCAAAATGACAGGTTTTTGCTTTATTTAAGATAATATTTTATATGCTTTGTTTATAGTAACAAACTATTTAGTTTTTGCAGATTTTACATTAATCCATTTAGAATAACTAATTTTTCCATTAATGTAATTATAAGTACGAATGCGGATAAAATATTTCTTCTTGGATTTTAATTTTTTAATAGTAGTTTGCGAAATGTTTTTATTCTTTAAAAGAACTTTTTTCGTGTTTTTCTTAAATTTTTTATCAGTTGCAACTTGGATTTCATAGCCTTTTACATTTTTTACTTTATTCCATGTAATGGTAATGGATTTCTTAGCTGTTTTAATCCTGCTAATTTTTGCAGCTTTTGGTTTAACAACTTCGTTTGATGAGTTGTTAGAAGATGCTACAGTTTGTTTTGGTGATTCATTTGCCTTAGTAGTTTCTTTTGAGGAAAAACCATTGTTACCGGAATTTTCAGGGTTAACATTTGAATCAAATTTAGTAGTAGGTTGTTCAATATCAGTTACAGAAGGAATATCTGAACTAGTAGTTTCAACATCTGATACTTTAGTAGTAGTTTCGATATTCGATGTTTTAGTGGTAGTTTCAACATCCGATACTTTAGTAGTAGTTTCTTTGTCTGCCGATTTGGTGGTAGATTCAACTTCTGATGTTTCCGGTTCATCTGCAACTTTTAATACTTTAATCTGAGGACTCATATAATTAAGATCCGTATTATCACAGTTCTTGTGAATTCCAAAGAATTTTATAATATATTCCTCACCAGCTTTAAAAATGCATGGTGTAATATTTTCAACATTGTAGTTTGTTGAAACCAGTTCACCGTTATGATAAACATTATAATATGTTGAAATTCGGCAATTATCATCATGTGGTGTTACATTCATTTTCAAATTATAAGTGCCATTTGTTTCAGGAACAAACTTATAAAATTTATAGTAGCTCTTAGCATCATCTCTATAAAAACGAACCGTATCAGTCTGATCTAATCCGATTGAGTTAAGATTATATTTAAAACGCTCTTTATCATAAACAGAGAATGTTAATGCTTTGCTTCTACCATCAATATTAAAATATACATAATTATAACCTGAGGACCAGTCGTCCGGGTTCTCTATTGTAAGAGGATATACTGTATATTTGTCAGGAGCATCTGTTGTATATGAATCAGAAGCCTCATCATATGTATATTTAACAACAGTTCCATCGGCATAAGTTACATCAACGCTGTTAATATAATCCGGTAGTGAATATTTGTAAGAACCTGAAATATTGTCAATGCCATCCACAAGCACAGGATCAAGTCCTGTCTGATTCAAACTAAAAGAACTGATAATGGCAGGGTTCTTAAAATTAAAAGTCATATTAACAGTTTCATCTGATGCTTCGCTGTCACTATGAATTAAATAACAGTCAAAAGTATATTTCGTACCCTTTTCAAGATTCAGATTTCTATATTCATACAAAGTCTTGCCATTAGCAAGTTTTGTTGTTTGAGTTGGAAAGTCACGGTTAAGGGAATGATCAGTAGTATTAAAAGCTATAGTATCATTACAGGAATCAGAGTGACTGTCAACAGTTACAAACAAAGTATATGGTCCATCCTCAGGTGGAGTAAAACTCAAGTAACGTCTTAAAGGTGTATTTGGCTTAAGCTTAAGGGTTGAATCTCCGAAAAACATAAAACGGTCAAGCTGATCGTAAGTCTTAATAGTTACAGGAATTTCTTTTTCATAAGAACCCGCCCGAATAAGGAAAGTATTGTCGCTTCCAACAGTCCAATGATTTGTGCCCTGAGTGTCTACAGGGGTCAAATAATAACCGGTATAAGGACTGTAAGGGTCCTTTTCAGTAGTAGGATGAGAGTTGGCAGGAAATTCCATATCTCCATCATAGTAATGAATAGTATAAGACTTTATAAAATTCAAATAAGAATAATTATACTTAAAATAAGAGTGACCGAACTCATTAGTAATCATCTCTCCATTCTGATTTTCGATAAGATTAAATGGCTCATCAGGCTCAGTTAAATCAATACCGGTATTGCCTTCCATTCTAACAAACTTAATTTTTGATTGGGCAGTGGAAGCATCCTTTGAAGAATAGCTTGTGCCATGGGAATAAAAATTAATAATATAAGGAGTACTACTATTAGGGCGCATTGATGGAAGAACACTGTTCATATAAACATCAGGAACGTTTAAATAATCCAGTTCGTCATTGTTTTCATTCTGAAAATATCTGACTCTGGCATTAAGTACATTATTACCATTGTCATCAGTATCCATAAGACAACCTAACTTATATTGATGATAATCTTTCGTTGGATCATAATAATAAGAAACATCATATTCACCGGTAAAGTTAAACTAATCGTCCTTTTTTATTTCCCTAACAATATCGGCAATAATCAAGACGCTTGAATTGGCATGAAGGGTAAACCTAACAGTGAAAACCTGTCCCTTTTTAAGCTGATAATAGTCAATTCGAGTTCTGTCTCCAATACGATAATCTCTTGCGTAAGGTTTAATCTCGTTGCCATCAGCATCCTTGGCAACGCTCAGATTATTAAAACCTTCTATAGTCTTGATTCTTACGGAATACAAGCCATCTTCAGTTGCAGTAAAGGTCATATCCTTATCATTAGGTGTATCACTTGCACTGAAAAAATCTTTTTCTCCAAATACATAATCGTCTGTGTAATCATCTGACTCTGCTTTAACTTTTGCAGGTGAAAATGAAATAGAAGTTAATACTAATAAAAATGTAAGTAATAAACATAATAATTTCTTTGATTTTTTCATATTCTTTATCCTTTCTCTTTTGTTTGATTTTATATTAACATATTGGTATTTATGGGGCAATTATGATATGATAAATTATATATTGTATTATTTAAAAGATGGTTAGAATTGTAGGAATGAGTAGCACGGAACAATTCGTAGGCATCAAAGTTTGGAAATTTTGACCTCAACATCTATTTAAAAGTAATTATAAGAACTACCTATATAATTACACTAAGATTTCATATTTATAACCCCGGTATCTAAAAAAAACAACACCCTTATAAAAAAAAGAACATTATATATAAAAACGTTTCTTGATAAGATTAGATATGTATATGTTTATCTAGGAGGAAACAAAATGAACGAAGTTCAATTTTTATAAATGTTTCCGACGAATAGCCGCCGACCGAAGGACGGGGCAATACATATTATCTAGGGGAAACAAAATGAACAAAATTCATTTTTAATAAATGTTTCCGACGAATAGCCGCCGACCAAAGGGCGGGGGCAATACATATTATCCAGGAGGAAAAGATGAAAGGAAATTTTAAGAAAGGGATTTCAGTGGCACTAAGTTTAGCATTGACGGTAAGTTCATTTGCTTTGCCTGATACAGCAAAAAATGTTAATGCTGATAATTTGCCAACAACAAAGTTAGGAGTAGGAAGCATTGGAACAGGTTCAAATGAACCGGATGCAGCAAAACTTCCAAGAACTTCAACACAGGGAAAATACAGATTTACAACAGATAATTATAACAGTAAGCATAAGGCGCTGGATACAAATGACTGGGCAAGTAACTGGTTGTGGGATTTAGAAGGAGATAGGGACACAGACTCTACAAATGCATTATCAGGAACAGCCTATGCACTTCCATTATGCTATTTAATGAAAAAAGATGGTTTGCGTGTGACAAAACCGGCAATGACAAGCAGTAATACAAATGTAAGTGCTTACAATATTAAGGATAATGATACGTTATGTGATTTTAAAATTTCACCGGATTGGACATGCACAAACAACAATATAGATGAAGTAACTGACTGGTCATATAAGGCAGTTACAACAAATCCACAAAATGCGGGTCAGAAGATGTATACAACAATGACTCAGGGAAGTCCATTCGCTTTTATTGAAATGGAAAATACAAATACAATTTATTTGGAAAAATTACGTGTTACATTCCCAAGTGAAATTATTTATGAAGATACATATAATGGCTCAAAAATGGTTGTATTCAGAACGAATGATATTACAAGTTCAGTAAATGGATATCCAAGTGCAACATACCAATATTATGCAGTATTTTTACCGGAAAATACAACTGTTACACATATGGGAACAACAGACAAAACAAACAATGATAAAATAGGAAAATTAAAATTCACATTCCCATCAAACAACAAAGCTTATATGTCTGTTGCATGGTTATGTGAGAGCAGAAATATTGATAACAACATGGGTATTAAATATGCAAAAGAATATAGACCTTATGCATTTAATATTATTACAAATACAACAGCAGACTATTCTTATAATGAAAGCACGGGAAATGTTCAGACAAAATATACATATTCATTTTCAAAGAAAGCAGAAAGTACTGCTGATGGAACAATAATGGGAATTTTACCACATCAGTATAAGAATATGAGCAATGTTACATATATGGATAATAAAGCCATTACTTTGAGAGGTTATATGAAGTTCATAAAGGGCTCATCATATACTACAAATATGACATACAACGGTATTATTCCATATATGCCAAGTCTTTCAAGTGATGATTCACAAGGAAGAGAAGAATTACAGAAATATGTAAATGACTTCGTTAATAAATACATGACAGGAGCAGGAAATTGGACTCTTGCAAATGATGAAGGAAATGAAACATATTATCATGGAAAGAAATTAAATCGTTCTGCACAGGTTGTTGCAGCTGCTAAAGCAGTTGGAGATGAAGGAAATGCACAGAAAGTATTAAACGGACTTGAAAAGAACTTAGAAGACTGGTTTACATATTCAGGAAATAGTGACAAGCATTACTTTACATATTTAGGAGAAGGTGTTGGAGCTCTATTAGGATTCCAGTCATCATTTAATTCAGTTGACCAGTTTAATGATCATCATTTCCATTATGGATATTTTATTGAATCTGCAGCAAGCGTAGGTTTATACGATAGGGAATGGTTAAATAATTATAAAGATGTAGTAAAGCAGTTAATTTATGATATAGCTTGTCCATATAGAAATAATAAAGAATGTGTTGCAGATTGTGGAAATGCATATCCATATTTAAGAAGTTTTTCACCTTATGAAGGACATTCATGGGCATCAGGATATGAAGATGAGAGAACAGGTAATAACCAGGAATCAACATCTGAAGCAATAAATGCGTGGGCAGGAATTATATTATTTGGAGAACTTACAAATAATACAAAGATTAGAGATTTAGGTATTTATCTTTATACAACAGAATCAGAGGCAGCTGATGAATATTGGTTTGATAAAGACGAAGAAACATACAAAATTGATTCAACTAAGTTTGATGCTCCTATGGCATCAATGGTTTGGGGTGGAAAAGTTGACTATAGTACATGGTTTGGTCAGCAGTACACACAGGGAATACAGATTTGCCCAATTAATTCATGGTCATTTTATTTAGGAAAAAATGCAAATAAAATAACAGGAAAAGATTACATTAAAAAATATTACAATGCAGATAAAACTTATAAAAATGCCAAAGGTGGAAGCACTGAACATTGGAATGATATGTGGGCTGAATATTATGCAATAGCAGATCCTGATTACGCAATGAACACAGTATGGACAAAAAATGCAATAAATGATGGTGAATCACAGGCACATACTTATCATTTTATAAGAGCATTGCAGGATTATGGTACACCTGATTTGACATTTAAATCAAATAGTCCGACAGCTTCCGTGTTTAACAAAAACGGTGCATATACATATGTAGCATACAATGCTTCAAATACAGCAAAAACGGTAACATTTACAAGTAAAAGCGGACAGACAGTATCAATAAAAGCATCACCTAACACAATGACGACAGTAAATGCAAATGAAGTTAATAAATCTTCATATGTTGTAGAATATTATGGAAAAGATTTAAATTCAAATAATTATTCATTGTTAGGAAGTGAAGTGAAATACGCAGATGCAGGAGCAAATGTAACTGCAACAGAAAAGAATTTTACAGGATTTAAATTTGATAATTCAAATTCAAACAATATTAAACAGGGAACAGTAAATGCAAATGGAAGTCTTGTATTAAAAATGTACTACAACAGAGAAACATATAGCATTTCTTATGATTTAGTAGGAGGAGTTAAAAATAATACAGGATTATATCCGACAAGCTATATTTATGGACAGCAGATAACACTTGATACACCTAAAAGGGATGGATATGATTTTGCAGGATGGTATAAGGAAAGTACATACAACACAAAAGTGGACGCTATTTCATCAAAGGTAAATGGAAACATCACTTTATATGCAAAATGGATTCCGGCAGGAACAATTTCTGTAAATGAAGATATGTACCTTACATTTGATGCAAATGTTAATGGAACATTTACTATAGTAGGTGATAAAAAATACAATGCAGTTAGTGTGCTTTATAAGGTGGTAAATACAGAAAGTGAAGCAAAAGAATTAGCAGAAAGTAAAGCAGAAGTAGGATTTGTTTCATGGGGAATGGAAGCAACAGATACAGGTTGGAGTCATACAAGAAGCTTAAAAGGTGATGAAGGAAAATATATTGTATTTTATTTTATAAGATACGATGAAAATGGTGGTTATAAATCGGAATATGGCTATGGAAAAATACAAGCAAATGGAGGCAATATAGAGACAACAAAGGCACCTGAAACTACGACAACTAAAGTAGCTGAGACAACAACAAAGGCACCTGAGACAACAACTAAGATATCTGAAACGACTACTAAGGTTTTAGAAACAACAAAACCTGCAGCAGGTGATTCGAAATACGAATCATTAAATTATAAGGATATTGCTAACAATAATAATGGTGAATTTGATAAGGGATTGTTGGGCTGTAAATACGCAGTAATTAGTGGAGAAATAAATGCATGTTTATTCCAAAATAAAGGCTTTAGTGAATTGTATATGGCAGTAGGTGGAATGGGAGCAGGAAACTTTAAAGCTACCATAAATGGCCGCAATGTGACAAAAACACAAGGCACAGGAGTATTTATGAATCCGGCATCAGATTTTCTTACATATAAATATAATGTAGTTGAGATATCATCAGATGACGGAACTGCCACAGTAATTATTTTAAATCCAAATAAAACAGGAACATACAATCAAACGACACCTGAAACAACGACAAAGAGTCAGGAAACAACAACAAAGGCACCTGAAACAACGACAAAGAGTCAGGAAACAACAACAAAGGCACCTGAGACAACAACAAAGAAGCAGGAGCAGACAACAAAGGCGCCTGAGACAACAACTAAGATATCTGAAACGACTACTAAGGTTTTAGAAACAACAAAACCTGCAGCAGGTGATTCGAAATACGAATCATTAAATTATAAGGATATTGATAACAATAATAATGGTGAATTTGATAAAGGACTATTAGGTTGTAAATATGCATTGATTGAAGGTAAATTAAATGTGTGTCAGTTCCAAAATACAGGCTTTGGTGAATTATATATGGCAGTAGGTGGAATGGGAGCAGGAAACTTTAAAGCTACCATAAATGGCCGCAATGTGACAAAAACACAAGGCACAGGAGTATTTATAAATCCGGCATCAGATTATGTAACATATAAATATAATGTTGTTGAAATATCATCAGATGACGGAAAGGCTATAGTTATTATATTGAACCCAAATAAAACAGGAACATACAATCAAACGACATCTGAAACAACGACAAAGGCACCTGAGACAACAACAAAGAGTCAGGAAACAACAACAAAGGCACCTGAAACAACGACAAAGAGTCAGGAAACAACAACAAAGGCACCTGAGACAACAACAAAGAGTCAGGAAACAACAACAAAGGCACCTGAGACAACAACAAAGAAGCAGGAACAGACAACAAAGGCACCTGAAACTACGACAAAGAGTCAGGAAACAACAACAAAGGCACCTGAGACAACAACAAAGAGTCAGGAAACAACAACAAAGGCACCTGAGACAACAACAAAGAAGCAGGAACAGACAACAAAGGCACCTGAGACAACAACAAAGAGTCAGGAAACAACAACAAAGGCACCTGAGACAACAACAAAGAAGCAGGAACAGACAACAAAAGCCCCTGAGACAACAAAGAAGCAGGAACAGACAACAAAGGCACCTGAAACAACAACAAAGAAGCAGGAACAGACAACAAAGGCACCTGAAACAACAAAGAGTCAGCAGACAGACAATAACAACACAATTACAACGGATGCAAAAAATACAACAACTGCTGGAAATAGTGAAGGCATAAACGGAACATCAGCAGAAAAAACTGCTTTAGGACGAGCTGCATTTTCAAAGAAAATTAAAAAGAAGTTATCATTAAAGAAGATTAAAGTGTCAATTAAAAAAGTTGAAAATGCAACAGGATATGAAGTAAGAGTTGCAACATCAAAGAAATTTAAGAAAACACTTTATAAAAAGTCATATAAGAAAGTTGCATTTACTTTAAAAAGCAAAAAACTTGCAAATAAGAAAAAACTTTATATTAAAGTAAGAGCTTATGTGTTAGATGGAACAAATAAAATATATGGCAAGTGGTCAAAAGTTAAAAAAGTTAAAATTAAATAATTTTTAATAAGATAAAGAATCTCCGGCATATTTGTGCCGGAGATTTTTAGAGTATAGAAAAAAACTGAATAATGAGATACAATAAAAAGAAAATTGAAAGTGCCGGATGGGGAAGTGCCACATTTTATAAGAATTACATAGAATTAACAAGAAAAAAGGGCGTGACAAAGATAGCATATTATGTGTATGGAGAAGTTAGATTCCTCTCAATATATGATTATACGGAATTATCACCCCAAAAGATGAAACTTAGAACATCTAATAGAAGATTGAATTTCTCATTAGATTTAGTAAATTCAAAAGATAAATATTCTAAGGGAGTATATACATCAATAGCAAAAGTAAGTTCATAATTATCATCTAATGAAGATATTAATTATGATAAATTTAGTAAATATGAAAAAATGCTTACGCAGAGAAAGTTAAGTATAAACTTTTTATTTTATAATGATACATTTACTGAGAGTAATATGCCTAAAAAGACAAAAAACAGTTGGTACAAATTAACTGATTTCTATGAAAATATTATTTTCTAAAACTTTTTAGGTAAATTTTCTGCTCATCAGTAATCCGATAACTTTCAACAGCTTTTTGAATAGTTTTTCGATGAACCCATGGTGAAAGTTTGCGTTGCTCAATATAAGGGATAACTGTGTTCCACTGTTTAGCAAGAGCGGTTGCCATATACCATGCAATTATCATATTTACATAATATTCTTCAGATTTTACATTTGAAACAAGTTCTACATATTCCGGTTTAAAATCATCATCTAAATAAAGACTCATTAAAGCACCGATTCCATAACGGATAGTATAGGTATCTGAAGAATTAATCCATTTTTTTATTTCCACAAGTAATTCATCTTTATGTTTTGAAAAACATTTTGGTAAAGGTAAATCACATGTAGCCCAATTATTGATATAAGGAATAAATAACTTTACCTGTTTTATGCATTCGTCATAATCTTTTATTCCGGAAATTATCATCATATGAAGATTATTTTCCTCGTAATATGTATGTGGCAAATCTTTAATAAAAGATTTTGAATCTTCAGTTTTTGCATATTCTTTAGCAAATTTTCTTAATATAGGAGTACGAATGCCAATAATATTTTCTTTATTATAGCCTGGTATAAGCTTGCTATGAAAATCTCTATATTTTAAATCCTGTAATTCAAATAATTGTTTTTGTAGTGTATTCATATAAATCTCCACTTGAAAATATAAAAAAGTTTTATTTAAATATTGCTATCTATATTGCAGGAACTATTTCTACGGATATCTGGTCGAATTTGTTTTCCAAATCTTTAGTAATATGTTCCTGTATTGTTTTAAATTCTTTAATTTTTAAAGTATCAGATTTGCTTTTAACATATACTTCAATCCATGTTTTTCTTCCGGTTTGTGTTACATCAAGAAAATCTAAACTATAATCATAATTTTGAATATCTTCATTAACAACATCTCTTATTTCATCCATGACTTCCTTATCAGGAGAAAATAATACAAGTTCCTTTAAGGTCTTTATAATTTGAACTACGGGTTCTTTTACAAGGAATAAAGAAACTAAGATAGCTACAGTAGAATCAATGTAAGGAATAATAAATTTTAAAGTTGTGTTAGTAAGGAAAATCTGTAACAAAAATGCAACGGAAATTCCAAGAGTGCTTACAATATCTACTTTCCATAAATATAATTCAGACTGAATCATCATAGAAGAATAACTTCTGCTTAAGTGCTTTAATACCAAAAAAGTAAGCATACAGAAAAAACAAAGTGAAGATTCGTATGCTAAAACGCTGATAGCATTTACAGTATGACCACCATTAAGTAAAACTTTTACATTTGATGTAATCATATTAATAACTACTGCTAATAAAATTAAATATTTTATAAGAACAAGTAAAGATTCAATTTGAGAAAAACCATAAGGTTTCTTTTCAGATACCGGTTTATACAAAAATGGAACAAGTATAAACATTGGAAGTAAGAGTAACAAATCGAATAAGTCAAATATTCCATCGGCAATTACTGTTTTTGAACCAAGGAAAAATGCTGCAATTACTTCGACTACTGTAAAAATAATTGTTCCGGTAAGTGATAATCGTAAAATTTTGTTTTCCGTTTTATATTTTTTATCGTCCATGATAAATTGAAAAAATCCTTTCTAGTGATATGAATTGTGCCCAATTCTTATTAAAAAGTTCATAATTATGATAAAGTCTGGTATAATACTAGTGTCAATAGTATAAATAATAAAAAAAATACGGTAAAATAAACTACATTTCAAAATAAATAGAACAAAACATTAGTATAGTACAAGAGTAAAGAAGAGGAAAAGATGAAACGTAAAAAAACATTTAATATAGGAGAAGTGTCAAGGCTTTTTAATATTAGTGTAGATTCAATTCGTTATTATGAGAAAATAGGAATATTAGAGCCGACACGCAATGAGGGAAATAATTACAGAGTATATACTTTATCGGATATCAGACAACTTACAATGATAAGAGAATTGTTAGGACTTAATTTCTCGACTGAAAGAATTAAGGAATTTGACCGAAACCAAAATGTGGAAACTACAAAAATGCTTCTTTCAGAAGAACTTAATATAGTAAATAAAAATATAGTAGAATTATTTGAAAAGAAGGTAAGTATAGAAGCAAGAATAAAATCATTAGAAGAAAACATTAATCATACGGATTTGGGAAACATAAGGATAAAAGAGTTTGATGAAAGACAGTGTGTAATGATAAGTGAGTCGAATCTTGATGATGATGACGTAGATTATTATCTTGTAAAATATATGCAGTCCCATAAAAATAAAGTTGATACAATAGGAGCATGCGACTGTTATGTGTTGGATATATCAAAAATAAGTGAAGATGGAAATTCATTTGTAACAAAAGGTGTATTTTTCTATTCAGATACATTATTATATAATAGTAATTATTCTTTACCGGCAGGAAAATATTTATCGATATTTTATAAAGGGCCATCTACTAGAACGAAAGTGGCGGTAGACAGATTGATAGCTTACGCAAATGAGCATCATTTAAAAATTACAGGTGACCCGATAGAATTTTGCCATATTGATGATTATGAAACGTCGGTAGATGAAGAATGTTTAACAGAAATTCAAATTCCGGTTAAATAGTTTTAAAATACGAGGAAAGAAAAATGAAAAGAAAAAATAAACACGAAAAAGAAAAAAGTACAAAAAAAAGCGGGACTTGCAAAAACATATTTGGGTGCTAAATGTGTAAAGATTGTGGCAATAATTGTGATTATAGCGATTGTTATAAGTGGAGTTGCAATCGGAACAAAGACATTTTAGATAAGGCAACTAAAAATGCACAAAAAATTGTAAAAACTTTTTTTGAAAAAATTATGATTTAGATGAATACACAGTGAAGTATAAATAATTTACATATGAAAGGTTTGAAAATAATGCAAATGGAAAGCATGGATTCTAAAAGAAACAAATCAAAAGTTATTATAAGATACTATTATGACAGGGTATCCAGAGATGTGGGAAATTTTTTTAAATGGATTGCACTTGCTATTTTGACAGGTCTTGTTGTTGGTGGCGCAAGTAGCATATTTGCAGGGTGCATAAAATGGGTTACTGAATATAGAAATAATAATATATGGGTATTTATGATTTTACCGATCGTTGGTGTGGCAATAGTGTTTATGTATCAGATAATAGACCCACATGATGGTGGAACGAATCAGGTTTTGTCTACAATAAGGTCAAGGGGAGATGTTCCACTAAAGGCTGCACCACTTATATTTGTGTCAACGCTATTAACCCATCTTACAGGAGGGTCGGCAGGAAGAGAAGGTGCTTCTATTCAATTTGGTGGAAGTATCGGAAACTGGCTTGGCAAATTAGTAAAACTTGATGAATTTGATCATCATGTAATGATTATGTGTGGTATGAGTGCCGCATTCGCAGCGGTATTTGGAACACCGATGGCTGCGGCAGTATTTGCAATGGAAGTTGTAAGCGTTGGAGTTATGTATTATGCCGCATTACTTCCGTGCGTCGTGGCGTCAATTATTGCAGCGGAATTTGCTACAGGTATGGGAATTGATCCTGAGACATTTAGCGTTACAAGAATACCTGCCTTAACTGTTGAAACTGGCTTTAAAATGGCAATTATATCGGTAGGATGTGCAATGGTCAGTATAATGTTTTGTATTGCACTTAAATTTGTAGCTAAAATTTATGGGAAATACCTTAAAAATTTATATGCAAGAGTTTTTGTGGCAGGCTGTGTAGTTATTGCGATAACAATGATTTTAAATACAAAAGACTACATGGGAGCAGGTAATGAGTTGATAGCAAGAGCAATAGAAACAGGACAGGCAAGACCATTAGACTTTTTATGGAAAATGATTTTGACGGCAGTAACAATGAGAGCAGGCTATCGAGGTGGTGAAATTGTTCCGGCATTTAGTGTGGGTGCAACATTTGGATGTGTGGCAGGACAGCTTTTAGGATTTCAGCCTGAACTTGCAGCAGCAGCAGGCATGGTTGCTTTATTTTGTGGAGTTACCAATTGTCCTATTACATCTATGCTTATATCCTTTGAACTGTTTGGATTTTCAGGTGTGGCATATTACCTGATTGCCATTTCAATAAGTTATTCGTTGTCAGGTTATTATAGTTTATACAAAGATCAGACAATTGTATATTCCAAATATAAGGCAAAATATATTAACAAAAGGACAAGATAAATTAACAAATGCATATACTTTCAATAATTAACTGAGGACTTTATATTGTTAACAAAGGAAAAACAAGGCGATTTCAGTTGAATTTGGAAAGAAAATATGTATAATATTACATTAGGGAACCTGGTTTATTTATAGTAAATGAAATATTTATTGTTTTATAAGTTAGTAAAAGCTTTTATATAAGGCAATTACAGACAGGTTTTCTGTGATGATGATATAAGAATCTGTATAAAGCAGAGTTTCTTTATATACTATTATGAAAGAAAAGAGGTTTAAATTAAGATGGCAGAAATCAATTTAAGCAAGTATGGTATCACAGGTACAACAGAAATCGTGTACAATCCTTCATATGAATTATTATTTGAAGAAGAAACAAAACCAGAACTTGAAGGTTATGAAAAAGGACAGGAAAGCGAACTTGGTGCTGTTAACGTTATGACTGGTATTTATACAGGTCGTTCACCAAAAGATAAATTTATCGTTGAAGATGAAAATTCAAAAGATACAGTATGGTGGACAACAGATGAATACAAGAATGATAACCACAAAGCAAGCAAGGAAGCTTGGGCTGCTGTAAAGGATATTGCTATTAAAGAACTTTCAAACAAGAAGCTTTATGTAGTAGATGCTTTCTGTGGAGCAAACAAAGACACACGTATGGCAATCCGTTTCATCGTTGAAGTTGCTTGGCAGGCTCATTTCGTAACAAATATGTTTATTAAACCAACAGCTGAAGAACTTGAAAACTTCGAACCTGATTTCGTTGTTTACAATGCTTCAAAGGCTAAAGTTGAAAATTATAAAGAATTAGGACTTAACTCAGAAACAGCAGTTGTGTTCAACATCACAAGCCGTGAACAGGTTATCGTTAATACATGGTACGGCGGAGAAATGAAGAAGGGTATGTTCTCAATGATGAACTACTTCCTTCCACTTAAGGGAATTGCATCAATGCACTGCTCAGCTAACACTGATTTAAACGGTGAAAACACAGCAATCTTCTTCGGTCTTTCAGGAACAGGTAAGACAACACTTTCAACAGATCCTAAGCGTTTACTTATCGGTGATGATGAACATGGTTGGGATGACAACGGCGTATTCAACTTTGAAGGTGGATGCTACGCTAAGGTTATCAACTTAGATAAAGAATCAGAACCAGATATCTACAATGCAATCAGACGTGACGCTCTTCTTGAGAACGTAACACTTGATGCTGAAGGAAAGATTGATTTTGCAGATAAGAGTGTAACAGAAAATACTCGTGTATCTTACCCAATCAATCATATCAAAAACATTGTAAGACCTATTTCATCTGCACCGGCAGCTAAGAACGTTATCTTCTTATCAGCAGATGCATTTGGAGTATTACCACCAGTATCAATCCTTACAGAAGCTCAGACACAGTACTACTTCTTATCAGGATTTACAGCAAAACTTGCTGGTACAGAACGTGGAATTACAGAACCTACACCAACATTCTCAGCATGTTTCGGACAGGCTTTCTTAGAGCTTCATCCAACAAAATACGCTGAAGAATTAGTTAAGAAGATGGAAAAGAATGGAGCTAAGGCTTACTTAGTTAACACAGGATGGAATGGTACAGGAAAGCGTATCTCAATTAAGGATACACGTGGTATCATCGATGCTATCTTAAATGGTGACATCTTAAATGCACCAACAAAGAAGATTCCATTCTTCAACTTTGAAGTTCCAACAGAACTTACAGGTGTTGATACAAAAATCCTTGATCCTAGAGATACTTACGCTGATGCTTCAGAATGGGAAGTTAAGGCTAAGGACTTAGCAGAAAGATTCATCAAGAACTTTGCTAAGTATGAAGGAAATGAAGCTGGTAAGGCTTTAGTTTCAGCAGGACCACAGATTTAATATTTAATTTATTAGAATGTAATGCGAAAGCATAAATTAATATAAGAATGTTTTATATTCAAAGAAAGCCAGGTGCTTATTGCACCTGGTTTTTATTGTATAGGGCAAGACCATGTTTACAAAGGCGAGTTTTTTTTGATGAAAAAACGAGGCTTTAATTTTTTGACCATAATCCTTTGATATGGTATTATATAAAAGATTGAATTTAATAATGTAATTGATTAAAGTGATTTTTATGGTTTATAAATAAATTGATTATATCTATAGAAAATAACAAGTGAAATTAAAAAATATACTTAAAGAACAATTACATATAAAATTCTTTGATACTAAGGAAAGAGGATTAAGTAAATGCTAGCACTAATTAAAGAAATTAACAGCGCAGTTAATAACTTTATATGGGGTGTTCCTGCAATGACTTGCATTATAGGCGTAGGTCTTGTATTAAGTATTAGAACGGGATTTCTGCAAATAAGGAAGTTTCCATATGCAATGAAAGTTACGATTGGCCGTATGTTTAAAAAGAAAGAAGCGGCAGACGGAGCAATGACACCGTTTCAGGCAGTTTGTACAGCACTGGCTGCAACAGTGGGAACAGGAAATATAGCAGGCGTTGCCGGAGCGATTGCAATAGGTGGACCAGGTGCAGTTTTTTGGATGTGGATTTCAGCAATCTTAGGAATGTGCACAAAATTTTCTGAAGTAACATTAGCAGTTCATTTTAGAGAAACAAATGAAAAGGGTGAACTGGTTGGCGGACCAATGTATTACATAAAAAATGGTTTGAAAAAACATTGGCATTGGCTTGCGTACTTGTTCTCTATATTTGGTGTTTTAACTGTATTTGGAACAGGAAATGCAACTCAGGTTAATACAATTACAACTGCCATAGATTCAGCATTATTTAATTATGGAATTATTTCAAAAGATAGTGCATCTACAGTAAATCTAATTATAGGAATAGTACTTGCAGTATTATTATCGTTAATTTTATTAGGTGGAATAAAAAGAATTGGACAGGTTACAGAAAAACTGGTTCCATTTATGGCGGTAATTTATATTGTATTTGCATTAGGAGTTGTTGCTCTTAATTTTCAGAATATACCACATGTGTTTGCTTCTATTTTTAAAGGAGCATTTTCACCGGCATCAGTTACAGGTGGTGCTGTAGGAAGTTTCTTTATGAGCATGAAAAAAGGTGTATCGAGAGGAATTTTTTCAAATGAAGCAGGACTTGGTACAGGTTCAATAGCACATGCATGTGCAGATACAAGAAAACCTGTTAAGCAGGGATTGTTTGGAATATTTGAAGTATTTGTTGATACAATTGTAATATGTACACTTACAGCACTTGTCATTTTATGTAGTGAAATTCCGGTAAATTATGGAAGTGCCGCAGGAGCAGAGCTTACAATCTTAGGATTTACATCGACATATGGAACTTGGATTTCTATATTTACGGCAGTTGCAATGTGCTGTTTTGCATTTTCAACTATTATCGGATGGGGATTATATGGTTCAAGATGTATAGAATTTTTGTTGGGACCAAAGGTAAACAAGCCATTTATGCTTGTCTATTCATTGGTTGCAATAGTTGGAGCGACAATGGATTTAGGACTTATGTGGAGCATTGCTGAAACATTTAACGGACTGATGGCAATTCCAAACCTTATAGCAGTATTCCTGTTGTCAGGAGTTGTAGTTAAACTTGTAAAAGAATATTTTGCAGATGAAGGAAAAGAATAAGATAGTTATAATATCTGGTAATAGATAGATAAGAAGATGAAGAGACATGTAAAGTGTTTCTTCATTTTCATAAAAATAAAAAGGTTCTAAACCTTACCCCCAAGTAAAGTTTAGAACCTTTTTTTATGCGAAAATATTTTATCATAGGTAGATTTAAAGTAATACGTAAAAAGTAATACGTAAAAAGTAATACGTAAAAAGTAATACGTAAAAAGTAATACGTAAAAAGTTATACGAAAAGTTATACGGTTATATTTTGTAAAATTGAAAACAAAAGAAGGTTAAATTCTTTATAATATCAATAAAATTTTTTAAAAACACCTATAAACTTATTGATTTAGTAGAAAATAAATGATAGTATCGACAATAAATATATATTAATCCTATTCGCAAACTAGGAAAAGGCGGTGAGATTATGGGAAATATAGTAAAGCAATTAACAGAATTGATAGGTAATACGCCATTATTGGAAATTACCAATTACGAGAAAGAAAATGAATTACAAAGCAAGATTATAGGAAAACTTGAATATTTTAATCGACAGAGTAACAAATATGACTTCAGCATGCGGTGTCGTTGAAGAAGTAAACACAGACGAAAGTGCATTATATGAAGGAAGAGTAGACAGAAAAGTTAGAGCGGCAATTAAAGGACAGACTGCCATAACAGTAGAATTTGTAAATGGTGCAAACAGAGCATTTGTGGAAGACATAGAAAAAGCCCTTAATTTATATGGAATACATACTTATCTGTATGCTCCACAGGCAAATGAAGATGTTTCTACAGTAGTAAAACATTTACACAGTAGTAAAACATTTACACAGAGCGGGTATTGTTGTATTGTTATTGCTGGATGAAAATCAGAAAAATAACATAAAAACTACAGATGTAAATTATATTACTGATTGGGATAAGGAAGGCACAGAAGTAGAACAGGTTGCAGGATTTATCCGTAAACAGCCTAATATGGAGATGGACACGTACATTTGACATCAAGACAAAGTGTGGAAATCCCATTTATAAAACTTGAAAATATAGAAGAAGTTATTGAAAAATTATTTTAGAGTAAGGAGAATGTGAAAATGTTAGTAACAGTAGCAGGTGAAAAGAAAGAAATTGAACAGGGAACAACAATTGCAAAGTTAATCGAAATTGAAAAAGTTGAAAATCCTGAATATGTAACTGTAACAGTTAATGATGAGTTCTTAAACAGAGCTGATTTTGAAACAACTCAGGGTAAAGAAAATGATACAATCGAATTCTTATATTTCATGGGAGGAGGAGCGTTTTAATGGCATTTACGAATGAACAGATGGAGCGCTATTCCAGACACATTATTTTGCAGGAAGTAGGTGCCAAGGGACAGAAAAAACTGTTAAATGGAAAAGTGCTTATTATAGGAACAGGTGGACTTGGATCCCCTGCAGCAATGTATTTGGCAGCAGCCGGAGTAGGAACAATTGGAATAGTTGATGCTGATGAAGTAGATTTGTCAAACCTTCAAAGACAGATTATTCATGGAACAGCTGATGTTGGCAAGGCAAAAGTTAAATCAGCAAAAGAAACCATGAATGCAATGAATCCTGATGTAACAGTTAATACATATCGTGAATTTGTTACATCTGAAAACATAATGGATTTAATTAAAGATTACGATTTTATAATTGATGGAACAGACAACTTCCCGGCAAAGTTTTTAATAAACGATGCCTGTGTAATGGCTAAGAAACCATTTTCACATGCAGGAATTATAAGATTTAAAGGTCAGCTTATGACTTATGTTCCTGGAGAAGGACCATGTTACCGTTGTGTATTTAAAAATCCACCTCCAAAGGATGCAGTTCCAACATGCAAGCAGGCAGGTGTTATTGGAGCAATGGGTGGTGTAATCGGAAGTTTGCAGGCAATGGAAGCAATTAAGTACCTTATAGGAGTAGGCGATTTGCTTACAGGAAAATTGTTAACTTATGATGCATTAAAAATGGAATTCCACACAATAAAACTTCCAAAAGCAGACGGAAGCTGTGCAGTATGTGGAGATCATCCGACAATTACGGAACTTATTGATTATGAACAGGTTGAATGCGACGGAAAGTAGGAAAATACGTTATAAATGACAAAAGAAGATTATGAAAAAATCTTAAATTGTTAAAACCTGTGGTTTGATAGTTTAAGTCGTATTAATTGCTACCTTCTTTTAAATATTTAGACAGGCTTACGATAGACATTTTTTGCATATTGAGTTATCTTGAAAAGGAAAATTATCAAATAAAGATAAAATTGGTTAAGGTCAACAGATGATTTATAAATATCAGACATTATTTAATCATACTTAACATTAAGATAAGAATTGGAGAATGAAATGTACTGCATTAGTGTTAACCATAAAAATTCAGACGCATTTATAAGAGAAAAATACGCTTTAAATGAATTAGAAAAGAAAGAATTTTATGATAAAGTAAGAAAAAACAAAAATATAAGTGGATGTATATGTCTGATGACATGCAATAGAAATGAAATATATTTTGAAGGAAATAAAGCCGCAGTTAGTGAAATTGAAAATATTTATAAAGAGATAAAAAATATAGATTATATCAAAACTCTGGCAAAAGAAAATAATGAAAAGAAAATCACGGAAGCAAAGAAAACAATGCTTATTACAGTAAGAAAATCATTTGGAGAAAAAGTTTGCGTAAATCAGGTTGGTTCATTAATGAGTGTATTTTTCACAGATAAAAAAGTAGTAGATTATGATACAGCACTTTCTTCTGATACAGAAAAATATGCCGAATACTTTAGATATATGTTAGAGTCAGGAATTAACCTTGCACCGTCTCAATTTGAAGCAATGTTTGTATCAGCAACTCATACTCAGAAAGATTTAGAGGCAACAGCAAAAGTAATAGAAAATTTTAAATAAAAGAAAGGGAGATAGATATGAATAAAAATTTAAAGGATTTAGTAATAATAGGAAGTGGACCGGCAGGACTTTCAGCAGCAATATATGCTCAAAGAGCTATGCTAGACCAGATTGTTATAGAGAAAGAAATGTTTAGTGGCGGACAGATAATAAACACTGACAGAATTGATAATTATTTAGGATTGTATGGCGAAAACGGCTATGACCTTGCAGTAAAATTCAGAGAACATGCAGATGCTTTAGAAGTTCCATTTGTAGAAGGAAAAGTTGAATCCATTGAAGATAAGGGTGAATATAAAGAAATTCATTTAGAAGATGGAGCGACAGTTGATGCTAAGGCTGTAATTATAGCTACAGGAGCTAAACACAGATTACTGAATGTAAAGGGTGAAAAAGAATTTACGGGTGCAGGTGTGTCATATTGTGCTACATGTGATGGAGCATTCTTTAAAAATAAGACGGTTGCAGTTGTAGGTGGTGGAGATGTAGCTTTGGAAGATGCATTATATCTTTCTAATATTTGTGAAAAAGTATATTTAGTTCATAGAAGAGATGAACTTCGAGGTGCAAAAATACTTCAGAGCAGAATATTTGAAACAAAAAATATAGAATTTAAACCTAGTTATGAAGTAAGTGAAATCTACGGAGAAGATATTGTAACAGGAGCAAAGTTACTTAATAAGAAGACAGGAGAAGAAGAGGAACTTTCTCTTTCAGCTGTATTCATTGCAGTTGGTATGGAACCACAAAGTGAATTTATAAAAGGACTTGTCGATACTGATAAGACAGGTTATATAATTGCTACTGAAGACTGCCGAACAAGTATGGACAAAGTTTATGCAGTTGGTGATATAAGAACAAAAAGTCTTAGACAGGTGGTAACTGCTGTTGCAGATGGAGCAGTTGCAATTACATCAATAGAGCAGGACACAAAGTAGAACTTACTTATTTTATGCAAAAACAAAATAAGTTAAAGCAAGTCTTTAAGAAATAAAGTAAATCCATAATATAATTAAAAAAACTAATTATATACTTGCGTTTATGATTAATAAATGATAGACTTCGCTTCATCAAACAAGGACGTTTGGCATTTATTTGCCACACGTCCTTTTTGCGTTATATATGGCAAAGCCAAATGTAGAAAATTTGGCAAATGTATAATTCCTAAGAAGTAAATTCAAAGAGATATACGTGTAGAAGCCATATTTATAACATATACACTAAAGAGATTGAGAAAAATATGTTAAAAGAGCAGGAGGTATTATTGTATGAACTCAGGAGACACAGGTTTTATGTTGATTTGTGCTGCTTTGGTATTTTTTATGACACCGGGGTTAGCATTTTTTTATGGAGGTCTTGTAAGACGAAAAAATGTAGTTAATACTATGATGGCAATAGTCATGATAATGGGATTGTCAGTTGTTATGTGGGCATTATTGGGGTACTCATTGGCATTTGGTGGAAACCATGGTGGAATAATAGGAGATTTCAGATGGTTTGGTTTAGAAGGAGTAGGCTGGGATATTGGACCTTATTCAGATTCAATTCCTAATTTAGTATTTTGTGCATTTCAGATGATGTTTGCAATTATAACACCGGCACTAATTACAGGATCAGTTGTAGGAAGAATGAAGTTTAAGGCACTCTTTATATTTGTAGCCATTTGGTCAGTAATTGTATATTATCCATTAGCACATATGGTATGGGGTCAGGGAGGAATTTTAGCAGAGTTAGGTTCTGTCGACTTCGCAGGAGGCGACGTTGTACATATAAGTTCAGGAATAACAGCTTTGGTACTCGCTATTATTCTTGGCAAAAGAAAAGGTTATGAAAGAGCAACATACAGAATCCATAATATTCCATTTGTTGTATTAGGAGCTACAATACTTTGGTTTGGATGGTTCGGATTTAATGCAGGAAGTGCATTAAAGGCAGACGGACTTGCTGCACATGCATTTATGACTTCAGCAATTGCATCAGCATCAGCACTTTTATCATGGATGTTTTTAGATGTGATAAATGACAAAAAAACAACATTGGTAGGTGCATCAACAGGTTTGGTTATCGGTTTGGTTGCAATTACCCCGGGAGCAGGATTTGTTCCAATCTGGTCATCATTTATAATAGGTGCACTCGTAAGTCCGATATGCTATTATGGAGTTATTCTTATTAAGAAAAAATTAAAAATAGATGATGCATTAGATGCATTTGGATGTCATGGAATCGGAGGAATCTGGGGCGGAATCGCAACAGGAATATTTGGAAAAAGTTCAATTAACCCGGTAGCAAAA
Organism: Eubacterium album; assembly: GCF_025336545.1. NCBI lineage: Bacteria > Bacillati > Bacillota > Clostridia > Eubacteriales > Eubacteriaceae > Eubacterium > Eubacterium album. The sequence continues at coordinate 165,133 of NZ_JAODBU010000003.1, forward strand.
TGGGATGGTTTAATTTATGGTGAATGGAGATTATTTATAGCTCAGATAGAAGGAATACTTATTACAATAGCAATAGCCGTTGTAGGAACTTTAATCTGTGTAGCCATAGTTAGAATATTTACTCCATTAAGAGTAACTGATAGAGAAGAAAAAATCGGACTTGATATATCACAGCACGGCGAAAGTGCTTATCCAAGTTTTAACGGTATGGATCAGTAATAAGACTTAAGTAAAAATATCTTGACAATGTGAAATGATATAAAGAATAATCAGGCAAATATTATTAAATGTTTTTGAATTAAAAATTTTTAAATGAGATTAGGAGATGGAAATTCTATGATAATGAAAATAGATGCAATTGTTAGAGAAGAAAAATTTGAAGATGTAAAAAATGCATTAATGGAAATAGAAGTTAACGGACTTACAGTGTCGCAGGTTATGGGCTGTGGATTACAAAGAGGCTATAAGGAAATAGTCAGAGGTATGGAAGTAGAACCTCAGATGCAGCCAAAGATTAAATTTGAAATAGTTGTTTCTTCAGAAGAATGGGCCGAAAAAACAATAGAAGCAATTAAAAAAGCCGCTTATACAGGAGAATTTGGTGATGGGAAAATTTTCAGTTATCCTGTAGCAAGTGCAACAAAAATCAGAACAGGCGAAACAGGATATGATGCGGTACAGTGTCAGGAATAAAGAAACAGGATTGTAAGAAATAAAAGACTAAAGGTTTAGATTAAATATAAAGCCACAATTATGAAAAATTGTATCGAAGACAAATAAAATATCATAATTGTGGCTTTTATGTATTTATGTATGAGCGTTAATCCACGCAGCTTTTATTTCAGGTGGCATATCATCAGGAGAAAGATTCTTAAGTCTGTCTTCATTTCCGTCGGCTATAGCTGTATCATAGTACCAGCATTTATAAGTAATCATATCAAGAACTTTCTTTAAATGTTCAATTTCGGCTTCGACAGTTTCCTTCTGCTTTATAAACATTTCTTTGCGCTTTCCATAGGTGGCAGGTCCCTGCTGACACCACATCATAAATTCCTTTATATCTTTAATTTCCATTCCCGTTTTTTTCAAACACTCAATAAGATGTAATGTCTCAACTGTGCCATCATCAAATCTTCTTGCACCGGATTCTGAACGGTTAAGGTTTGGAAATAATCCTTCTCTGTCATAATAATGTAATGTAGAAATAGGAAGATTAAACATTTTAGAAACTTCACCAATATTATAATAATTTGTATCCATAATTAACCACCATAAAATGATTTCCTGTTAAATTCAATTGAAGGAGAACATTTCATTTTCCTTTCTTCGTATTATAAATTTATATATTTAAGTTGTAATACAATAAAATCATTAATATGACTTCATTATATTATATTTTTCGTAAATTGGTTCATATAAGTTTATGAAAAAATAAATATTGACCTAAAGTTGGGTTTATGGTTTAGAATACACAATATACGGTTATGATTTTGTAAATGCTGTATTTAAAAAATATTAATGGAGGACTTTGATATGTATTTAGAAAAGATTAACGGACCGGAAGATGTTAAGAAATTAACAGTTAAAGAGATGTCTACATTAGCAGAGGAAATGAGAACTGCATTATTAAAGAGAGCCAGCATTCATGGTGGTCATTTTGGACCTAACTTTGGAATGGTAGAAGCAACAATTGCTCTTCATTATGTATTTGAATCCCCAAAAGATAAAATAGTTTATGATGTTTCACATCAGACATACCCACATAAAATGCTTACAGGAAGAAAGGACGCATATCTTTATGAAGAACATTATGATGATGTTTCAGGATACAGTAATCCTCATGAAAGCGAGCATGATCATTTCATCATAGGACATACATCAACATCAGTAAGTCTTGCCTGTGGTTTGGCAAAGGCAAGAGATTTAAATGGTGAAAAAGGAAATGTTATTGCTGTAATAGGAGATGGCTCATTAAGTGGTGGTGAAGCATTAGAAGGATTTGATTATGCCGTAGAATTAGAAGGAAATCTTATAATTGTTGTAAATGACAATGATATGTCAATTGCAGAAAACCATGGTGGTTTGTATGGCAATTTAAAACTTCTTCGTGAAACAAATGGACAGGCAGAATGCAATTTATTTAAGGCAATGGGACTTGATTATATATATGTAAATGAAGGAAATGATGTAGCAAGTCTTATTGAGGCATTTAGTAAAGTAAAAGATAGCAAAAAGCCTGTAGTTGTTCATATTAATACATTAAAAGGAAAAGGCTATGCACCTGCTGAACAGCATAAAGAACAGTGGCATTACAGTGGACCGTTTGACATAAAGACAGGAAAGCCATTGTATGGTGAATTTGGTGAAGATTATTCAAGTGTAACTTGTGATTATTTGTTAAAGAAAATGAAAGAAGACAAATCAGTAGTTGCAATTACTTCTGCAACACCAACTGTTATGGGATTTACAGAGGACAAGCGAAAAGAAGCAGGAAAACAATTTGTTGATGTAGGAATTGCAGAGGAGACAGCAGTTGCAATGGCAGCAGGAATTGCTTCAAATGGTGGAAAGCCGGTATATGGTGTATATAGCACATTTGTACAAAGAACATATGACCAGTTATCACAGGATTTGTGTATTAATAATGCACCTGCAACAATAGTTACATTCTGGGGAAGTGTATTTGGAATGAATGACGTAACACATTTAGGATTATATGATATTCCAATGATGGCAAATATTCCTAACCTTGTTTACATGGCACCTACGACAAAAGAAGAATATATTGCAATGCTTGATTGGAGTATAGAGCAGAATGAACATCCTGTAGCAATAAGATTGCCGGGTGGAGAAATGATATCTGACGGTAAAGAAGTTACGAAAGATTTCTCTAAGTTAAATAAATATGAAGTAACTGAAAAAGGAAGCAAGGTTGCAGTTATTGCTTTAGGAACATTCTATCAGTTAGGAAAAGAAGTTGTAGATGATTTATCTGATAAATTAGATACGCAGGCAACTTTAATTAATCCATATTATATAACAGGAATCGATAGTGAATTACTTGAAGAGTTAAAGAAAGAGCATGATGTTGTAATCACAATAGAGGATGGAATTTTAGACGGAGGATTCGGTGAAAAAATTTCAAGATTCTATGGACCAACAGATATGAAAGTAATAAATTTTGGATTGAAAAAAGAATTCTTAGACAGATATGATGTAAATGAAGTTCTTAAAGAAAATCATTTGACAAAAGAACAGATTGTTGAAGATGTGATGGCGTTAATGAAATAAAATAAATGCCGGAAAATAAAAATATTTTTATAAATCAGCTTAGAAAAAAATCCTATTTTATGGCTTGAAAATGTAAAAAAGAGTTTTATTTGGGTTGACATATAAAATAAAAATTTATAAAATAAAGACATATATTACAAATGATGAGGGTAAACTATTTGAAAAAATAGGGCACAAAGCTATGAGCCTAAAGCAACATTTGCAATGGTCGTCTGGCTGCAATTCTTTTTAAGGAGTTGCAGTTTTTTTTATACGTAAATACGTGTATAAAAGGCTGCGATAAAATTGGAAGGAGGATGTAATGAAAAGAGTAAAGAAAATGGTAGCTATGGCTACAGTCATGACGATGGTATTTAATGTGGTAATGCCAATAGGGGTTTTGGCAAAAGAAAACACAAATGAATATGGGGTACTTGCAAAAAACGGAGCAAATTTTTCAGGAAGCGGACAGATAATTGGAGATATTGTAATTAACAATGGTACTTTAAAGTATTCAAACAGTGCAACAAAGCATGTTACAGGAACTGCACATGTATCGCCGGAGGTTAAAGTAGATAAACCCGCACAGGGATATATTCCAATTGAAGTTAGTGAAATGGACAAGGAATTATATTCAGGATTATTCAATACAAATAATTATCCTGATGAGAATTCAGAATATTTTAAAAAAACTACTTCAGAATACAAAGATGGTACACAGAGTGTTTACATTGGATGGCAGACAAACAGATTTGATTTAACTGATAATGCATATTTAGATACTGTATCATTTTACAATGGACAGACATTTGAAATTCATGCAGATAAAAATCAGACAACAGTTGTCAGAGTTAAACATTTAAACGTTGGTGGTGAAGTTAAAGTAAGCGGTGACGGATACGTAGTTTTATATGTAGATGAATTATCAGGTGGAAATCCGGGTTCATTTAATGCAGGTGGAGACAGTAGCAAGCTTACAGTTGTATTTACAGGAAAAAATGCAGGATACAATAATTTTAAAGAAGTAAATGCCAACACAATTGCAATGAATGCTACAAAGTATACACAGGTAAATGGAATATTTGCAGGAAATGTATATACAAGTGGAAATCTTGAATTTAGTGGTGATAGTTCTATAACAGGTAAGGTTTATGCACCTGATTCAAAAACAGTATTAACAGGAAGTACAAAGATTTACGGACAGTTAATAACAGATACATTAGAGATTTCAGGTGGAGCAGTTGTTTCATATAAAGCTACTAATGGATTACCTTCAGAGGTTGAAAAAGTAGTAGGAAATCTTGATACAGAAAATGGAAAGACAGAAGACGGAAAAGAAGAAACAACTAAAAAAGAAGAAGTGACTAAACCGGAAGAAACAACAAAACCTTCAGAAACAACAAAACCTTCAGAAACAACAAAACCTTCAGAAACAACGAAGCCTGATTCAGGAAATGATAATAAGGATGATGATTCAGATAAAGAATCAGTAGAAGTATCTGTAATTGTACCTTTAAAAATGTCAATCAGATTACAGGATGGAACTGTATTAAATAACAAGAGCAGTTTCAAAATTGAACTTGATAAAGAAATTAAATTCCAGATGTGTTCAAATAATTGGGACAATGATACATATGATGACAATGGAAATGGTATTGCAGGAACAGTTGTGTATACAGCAGTTGTTAGCTCTACAGCAAAGAAGAACACTTATGATGCAGCAAGCCGTACATTTACAATTGCGAAAGGTGATAAAGTATTAAGAACAGATACAAACAACTGCTTTATGGCATACAGATTTTACTTTAAGAAGGGTAATTATAATAAACAGACAGGAATTAATAGTGTAGTAAACACACCATTAGAAAGTTTATCAGTTAACCTTCCATTAGGTTCAACAATTACATGTGATGCTTATAAGGAATATAGCCGGATTGATAGTGCTGATGTATTTATTGAAACAGCAGATGATAAAACAATCTGTTATAAGGATTATTATTGGGAATATTAATAATTAGTACCAATAAGTATAGAGACAAGTTAATAAATAGTGAAATTTTACATGAAAATGTTAATAAATTCATTGCCACAGATTAAAAATGATTATATTTTTAATTTGTGTGAAAAATACAGTAATAACGCCGCAGAAATTTGATTTTTGCGGCGTTAAAGGGATATAGAAGTGAAAAAAAAGAAAGAATTAATATTAGGAGCTTCTTTAATAGTTATCATAATTGCAATGGCAATAGTGCTGGTGATAATAAATAAAGATGATAAAAAAGAATTTGAAGATGTGCAGGTTACAACTACGGTAGATGAGTCTACTAAGGCAAATGATAGCAGCAATACTTTTATGGAAGAAACAATAATAAAATGCTGTTATGAATTAAGATATATATTTGCTATAAATGAATTTGATGACATAAGTACGGTATCCGTAAACAAATTAGCACAATATGGTTTGTGTCATTTGTACTATAATAGCTTATTAGATGTACCTGCAAGTGATGAACTTGAGTATAGAGATGCATCAAAAAAAGATATTGAAGCGGTGCTTAAAAGCCAGTTTAATGTTGAGGGCCTTAATTTGGAAGAAAGCGACATTTATAATAAGGCGGAACAGAAATTTGAAATGTGGGTTCCTAATTATTCGCAGCAGATAACATATGATTATACAGTAACTGATAATGGAGACAATCTTACAATAAATGTGGTATACTATGAAGATGAGGTACGCTCAAAGGTTAAGAGTGAAGCAACTATTAATGTAGCTAAAGAAGGGGATTTATATTATATAAAAAGTTTGCATTAGTTAGTGAGAAGTTAAAATGAATAAAGATATTGATTTATTGATTAAAAAGATTGAAGAAGAATCTAAACTGATAAAAGGCGATGCTTCAAAAAATGAAATGCAGGAAATCCTTAAAGAAAAATTGGTTATAGAGCGTGAAAGAGATAATTTACTGTTAGAAAATAAACAATTAAAGGATAAGATTGAATCTTATGAACGAGACATTGTGGCTTTACAACAAAGTCTTAAAGGAATCCTTGATATTCTTCAGGGAGAGGATAAAATTGTGCATGAAGCGGTAAAACATATAGATTCTACGGTAATAGAAACTAATAGCGAAGCACAAAAGGCACGTAGAAACGGATTAAGAGAAATACTAAAAGAAAATACTCAGGGATTTTAATACAGAAAGGACGTCTCTATGAAGATTTTTAAGAAGTCTAAAGAACAGGTTGAAGAAAATAAGTCAGAAGATTTAAAAATAGAGAATCAGGAAAATAAAAGAGAAACAACCTCTGAAAAAAAGGGGGTTGTTTCTTTGCAGTTTTCAGAAGAAATGTCAGAGAAAAGAATACATTCGATAATAACAGTTGCAGGAGTATCAATAGCGTTATTTTTAATAACTTTAATGATGCATACAATAGTAAGCAAAGTAGTGTATCCTAACTTTAGTATGGCAAATGAAATAAATGAAGTTCAGTTTCTATGGGGTACATCGGATAATGATTTGAAAAGAGAAGATGCGGTATGGAAACAGGCGACAGATGAAAATAAAATACAAAAGATAGGAAAAGGGCAGGATTATGTATGCATTAAAGTAGACATACCTGCACAGAGCAATCAGCAATACTATACGTATTATACAAATTATGCACCGTCTAAAGTTCTTGTTGATGGCAAGAAGATTTATGACAATGGATATGATAAAGAAAATGTAGTTGGAAACCGTTGTAACAAAGTGGAATTAGCATCTTCTGCAGTTTCAAGAACAATGGAAATTTATATTTATTCTCCAATAGGTTTTCAATTTAGATTAGTAAAAAGTGCAAATGGAACAGGCTTACTTTCAAATGCAAGTGGACTTGGAATAGCATTCACATTTGGAATATTAATATTGGCAATTATATTTGTAATTATGACAATTGCCATTTCAATAAAAGATAAAAATATAATAAAAGTATTACTGTTAAGTCTGACATTATTTATGGGAGCACTATATCTTATGCTCTATCAGTTAAGTTTAGGTGGCACTCTTATATCTGACAGTGTGTTCTTTAGTTTGCAATTAATATTAACAATATATTTTGCAACATCTATGTTAGTATGCAGTCTTTGTAGCATTAATTATAAATTTAAACTATGGCAGAACATGTTTATCATAGGAGTATTTGTAATCAGCTTAGGGCTTTTGCTTATAGAAAACAGAACAGTACTCCTTATTGCGGCAGTTATTTTTTCGATGGCAATATGTGTACTAATAGGTCTGTTTATAATTGAGGTAGCAAATTTAATCGAAAATAAAACTCCATATATGAGTCTGGTAGGAATTGCATTTGTTTATATTTCTTTAGTAAATATCTATAATTTAATTTCACTTACTGCAGGTTCAAATGGGTTAAGCCGAACTGTAGTAGTAACAGGTATTGCCATATATGAAATAGCAATGTACATTGTTTTATTTAAACAATCAGTAAATCACACAATACTTATTAAAGAGCGAGCCAATCAACAACTTGAAAGTGCTGTAAGTATACAGAGAATGGCAACAATTTTATCAGATGTTGCTGATGCCCTTACAGATAAACAGTTTGCAAGCTATACATGTCAGATTTTTACGGATGTGATAAAGAGAAATGAATTAGCAGCATCAAATGTTGTTACAGATGATGAAACAAATGAAAAAATAGTTATTCCTTCCTGTGCAGCAGTCCGTCGTGAAGATGGAACTTTTGAAGAAGTATTTAATCAGGGTGGAATAGAGGGGTGCGATTATGAAAAAATAATGTCAATGTATGATGGAACAGAAAAATCGAAAGTAAAGTTTGCACAGACATACATGGACTTAATATTTGTAAGAATTGATCAGGTTCAGATTATTTTTCATATAGAAAATTATAAAGATGGATTATCAGAAACATTCCAAAGTACGGCAATGATGATACATCACATAATGGAAATTGCTTTTTCAAATTACAATTTAAAAAGCAGAATAAAAACTGTACAGGAAGATGCCATTATATCATTAGCTGAAATGGTAGAATTCAGAGGAAAGCAAAATAAAGTACATTTATATTCTGTAAGTGCAGTAACAAAAGTTATTTGTAAAGCATTAGGATTGTCAGAAGAAGAAACACGTATTATTTCTATGGCGGCTATCGCTCACGATATTGGAAAGATAGCAATTCCAAATGATATATTAAATGGAGATAAACCATTGACTGATAAAGAGTATGAAATAATGAAAAAACATGTTGTATATGGATATAACATTTTGTCAAAAAACAGTGGTGACTTTATGGAAGCCGCAGCAGTAATAGCATATCAACATCATGAAAATTATGATGGAACAGGATATTTAGGGCTTTCAGGCGAAAATATTCATTTGTATGCAAGAATTGTAAAAGTGGCAGATGTATTTGATGCGTTAATGGAAAAAAGAACTTATAAAAAAGCATGGCCACCGCAAAAGGTTAGAGAATATATATTAGAAAAATCGGGAATTGAATTTGACCCGGCAATAGTTAAAGTATTCGATAAAGTATTTGATGAAGCAGTTGAGGCATCAAAGACTGCAAGAGAAAAGTATAAATAGCAATTAAAGTGTATGAAAAAACATACGAAAACCGTATAAAAATTATATGGGAATAATGCAAATTTAAATTACCAAAGATAATGATAACATAGCTTTAAATCTACAGGTATAAGCAGTATGGTTTTGAATTGAAAGGGATAAAATGAAAAAGACAAAAGGTAAGAAAAAGTTATTACTTATAATACCATTAATAATTTTGTTGGTTTTGGCTATTTCTTTTATAGGATGGATTGTAAAGCCGGCTAAGAAAATGAACATAGCTGTTTTGGATGCTACTGTTCCTGCGACAGATGGACAGGGAGTAAATCAGACTGACAGGTATTATAGAAAACATAGTGGATTTTTCTGGCTTTTAAATCAACAAAAATATGTTAAATCAAATGGAAAAAAATATAACTATAAAAAGGATTATTTTGGACCACAGATAAATGAAAATGGGGAATACACAGGAGAAAATCAGCTAGCTGACTTTGATAAAGTGCCGGATTTTCTATATTTGGCTGATGTTTATGGTTCTGAATTATATGACAATAAATATTCAGGGCTTTCATCGAAGGATATGAACATAGTTTCCCTTACTTATAGTACAGGCGGAACGGTTGTAGCTGAAACCGAACTTTTAGGCTCAACAACAGACGAAACCGTATGCAATGAAATCAAATCAATGTTTGGATTTACAACAACATCATGGAGCGGAAGATATGTTGTTGATTTAAATGATCTTTCAGATGTGCCTAAATGGGCACCGTCTACATATGAAAATCAGTATGGTGTGAAATGGCAGTTCTCAGGTCCGGGGCTTATACTTGCATCATCAGAAGGCGAAATAATTGTTTTAGAAGAAAAGACAGATTTTAAAAGCAAAAATTTAGTAAGCATAAGTATAAGTGATGAATTTAAAAAAGAATTTTCAGGCTCTAAAAAAAGCAATTTTTACAATTGGTTTGAGTTAGTTGAAGCAGAAAATGGAACGGATACTATTGCAAATTTTAAAATTAATGTAAATGCAACAGGAATGGAAAAGATAAAGGAAATTTCATCTACAAATAAATTTGCGGCAATAATAAGAAAAAGAAATAATAACAGCGGTGACACTTACTATTTTGCAGGAGATTTTAATGACTGTACAAGTGATAGCAGAATATATAGATTTCTAGCAGCAGACAAATTTTTCAAAGCTTTATCATTTGATAAAGAAGGAGACCTTAACCAATTTTATTGGAAATTTTACAATCCATTAATGAAGAAAATTTTGAAAGATACTTATAAGGGATTAGATGAGAAAAATGAAAAACAGTCTGAAAATGAAAAACAACTTGCAGTCCGTGTAAATGAAAACAAATTTCAGATTAAGAAAAATGATGATTATGAAAACCTTAATTTAAAAGCGGTAAATGTAAATCTTGATGAACCGGGAAGTGCTAATGCAACAAGAAATTACGGATATTACAAAGAACTGTTAGAGCAGGCAGTGGAAATGGGAGTAAATACCGTTAGAGTATATGAACTTGCACCACCTGAATTTTACAGGGCTTTATTTGAAATTAACCAGAACAGCGATGATAAATTATATCTTATTCAGACTATAAAAGGTATGGTAGCAGATACACAGGAAGAATGGCAAAAAACAATCGACACAATTATGAGTTCAATTCACGGAAATGGTGAAACCAAGAATGATTCAACTGATGAAGGGCAGGAAGATATTTTAAAATACCGACATGATGTGTCAGAGTATCTTTTGTCATATGTTTTAGATATATCGCCATCAGGTGAAGAATTGCAGACATTAAGCAATCAGGGTGAAACATACGATGGAAATTATGTTTCATCAATGGAAGGAATAGGAAGTTTATATGCAAAACGTCTGGACTATATTTATAAAAAATGTAGTGAAAACTATGGCGGATTAGTTCCGGTCGGAATGCATGTAAATGTTGAAAATCTTGAAAGTGCGTTTTGGAATGAAGACAATTACAATGGAGTTGTCAAATTAAGCAGTTTACAGTTAAATCAGGATGTACAGCAGTATTATTATGTTTCAACCAAGTTAAATGTGACAGATAATATTTTAAATAATAACCTTAATAAATTTGTCGGATTTACTGATTCTCAGGGTAATTTTAATTATGGAAGCTACGTTGAATACGTGAAAGAAAAAGTTTCACCATATGGACTTATGATAGACGGATTTGGAATTTCTACAAATGCAAATATATATGCGACAAATGGCATTTATTCAGGATTGGATGAAACACAGCAGGGAGAAATAATTGTCAGAATGTTGGATGCAATTCTTACTAATGGATGCATGGGAGGAATAATTTCTGATTTAAATGATTCATGGTCAGCAGTTTCAGATGAAGCAAAGGCATCAATTGTACCATTGACAAATAACCCACTTTGGCATGATTTGGGAGATCCTGCACAGACAACAGGAATTCTTGCAGTGAAAGCAGAAGAAAAAGAAGATGTCGGTCTTGAGTTAAAAGACTTCGAAGTAATGAGAAAAATGCAGTTAAGCGTAAATCCTGAATATTTATATGTGACGGTTGCGTTAGAAAAAGAAATAGATTATACAACAAATGAACTTATTGTAGGATTAGATACTTACGAAAGAAACAACGGAGAATATTTTTATAATAAAGGATATTTTGCAAATAGTTTATCAGGAATGGAATATATAATAAAAATTACCAGTGCGAAAGATGCAGCATTATATGTATGCTCATCATATGCAAGAGGTCAGGAGACAGTATCTTCTACAGAAAGTTATGATGGCAATTGGACAAAGGTAATGGACTTGACATATGGCAACTTCTCAACAAGTACATCACAATTTTTCATAGGAAGTACAAATGTTAGAATTAGAATTCCATGGACAGCATTAAATGTAACTGATCCGTCACAAAGAGTTGTAATTGAACAGAAAACACCGTTTGATGGAATTCAATATAAGACAACAATCACAAATGGATTTATTCCGTCATTATTTGTTGGTAATAGAGAAAGTGGAGATACAGAATATATTTTCCCACTTTCAAAGGATGCAGTTGGATATAAGACTTATAAGTATGAAACTTGGAAAGAGGTGGATTATACGGTTGAGCGAAAAGGTTCGTTTGGAACAATCCAAGCTTATCTCAAAAGCTATAATTAACCTTTTCGCTACTTGCCGTTGTATACGACATAATTAAAATAAAGAACGCTTTCGCTGCTTGTCGCTCGTAGCGGTACTGAAACTCCATCACATAGTTTGACTATTAAGCCAAACTATGCGCTGTCGTTTTGTACCGACGGCGCCAAATGCCCTTTATTTTAATTATGTCTATACCAGCGTCAAGCGGAATAAGGTTTTATAGAATTTTGTTGGGTAGATAGCGTCAAGCGGAATAAGGTTTATAGAATTTTGTTGGATAGATAGCGTCAAGCAAAATAAGGTTTTATAGAATTTTGTTGGGTAGATAGCGTCAAGCGGAATAAGGTTTTATAGAATTTTGTTGGGTAGATAGCGTCAAGTGGAATAAGGTTTATAGAATTTTGTTGGATAGATAGCGTCAAGCAAAATAGAGCTTTATAGAATTGTGTTATGAGTATAAGCATGGATGATGTAGTTTAATAAAACCAGGCTATGGTTAAAAGCAGGTAGGATACGCATTCATAGAACTGCGTAGAAAATTAGAGAAACCTGTAAAGCTTACAACTCAGGCGATTAATCGCTAGGGACATCTGTCCGGTTTATTGTTAGACACTTCACCGCTAGAGGAATCTGTTTAATTTATCACTCAGACACTTTACAGCTTGTGAAGCCTGTTTAGCTTATAGTTAGACACTTCACCGCTAGAGGAATCTGTTTAGTTTATCACTCAGACACTTCACAGCTTGTGAAACCTGTTTAGTTTATCGATAGGGCATTTGTCCCCGTCGGTTCAAAACGACAGCGCATAGTTTTGTAAAAAACTATGCGTTGGAGTTTCAGAACCGTTACGAGGGACAAGCAGCGAAAGCGTCCTAGAGATAAAGTAAACAGGGCCCCACAAGCAGCAAAAGCGTCCTAGAGATAAACTAAACAGGGCCCCACAAGCAGCGAAAGCGTCCTAGAGATAAACTAAACAGGGCCCCACAAGCAGCGAAAGCGTCCTAGAGATAAACTAAACAGGGCCCCACAAGTGAAAGTGTAGTGTAGGGCATTAAGAAAAAAGGAGGTGTGAATATGCGCTTTGAACTATTCTTAGTAATGATATTTTTCTTAAGCATATTACTAATATGCGCAGAACTTCTATGGTTGTATTTACTTGCAGACAATCAAGAAGAAAGCAAAGCAAAATTAAATAAAAAAGAAGCAAGATGCAGAAGAATTCTCGAGGCGATAATATGTGCACCAACTCAATCCGCTTGGGAATGCGAAATAAATGAATTAGTAAATCTTGTAGATAAAGATGATAGCTATATGGAGATACTTACAGACGTTTTTATGGAAAGTCTTGAAAAGTATGAAGAAATGAGCGAAAAAGACAAAAAAATAATCGGGAAAATAATAGAAAAAGTAAACCCTATAACTTACTACGAAAATATGATTAAAGAAAATGATGTAGTAAAAAAATGTTATGCATGCCAAAGATTAGCAGCTTTAGGGGCAGCAAATGACATAGAGGGAATAAGAGAATTGCTTAAGAGTCGAAACAGACAGTTAAGATATGCAGCAGGTAATTCACTTGCAGCATTAGGAGATAAAGAGGGAGTTGAAGAATTTATATTAGGTTTTCAGGATGATTATAAATATTCATACAGAGTAATTAATGAAGTTATTGACAGATATACAGGTGATTTGTATGAAATATCAAAGGATTTGATTGAAAAGGGAGATTCGTATTTAAAAGCAACAGTTATAAAAAGTATAGGAAAATATAAGATTAAAGAATTGGTGCCATATGTACTTGAGTGTACAAATGACACTGATATAAATATAAAAATTGCGGCGACGAAAGCAATGTGCTTTTGCGCTGAAAAAGAACATATTTTAACTTTAATAAGATTGTCAAAAGACCAAAACTGGGTAGTTAGGGAATTTGCCGTAAAGGCATTAGGCAATCTTAATACTGATGAGGCTATAGAAGCAGTTAAACAGGCAACTCAGGATGAACAATGGTGGGTTCGACAGACAGCTGCTGAGTCTTTAATTAAAATGGATTATTCTCTTGAACACATTGAAAGTGTAATAAAGGGATACGACAGATACGCAAGTGAAGCAGTGAAATATTCACTGTATAAGGTACTTAACATGGAGGAAAAGAATTGAACATAATAAGAAATTTTATTTTGTTTTTTAACTATTTCTGTATGGGGTATACAATTCTTCTTTCCTGTATTTATATTTTACAGATAATTATTTCATTTATAAAAATCAGGGAAGATGTAAAGATAGGTAAATCATCAGACTTTATGGAATATAAAGATTCCGAGAATCTGCTTCCGATATCTCTAATTATTCCGGCATATAATGAAGAAGATAACATTGTACAAAATGTAAAATCTCTGATGAAACTTAATTATCCTGAATTTGAACTAATAGTCGTAAATGACGGCTCAAAGGATAAAACCCATGATAAAATGATTGAAGCTTTTAAACTTTACCCAATAGAAAGTGCGCATATGAGACCGCTTGAAACAGCAAAGGTCAGAAATGTTTATTACAATGTGGAATATCCAAATCTGATTTACGTTGATAAGGAAAATGGTGGAAAATCAGATGCCTTAAATGCAGGTATAAATGCGTCATCATATCCGCTATTTGCCTGTCTTGATGCAGATTCAAGATTAGAGAGTGATTCTTTGTTAAGGCTTGGAAATGAATTTATTAAGGATACTACAACAGTAGTAGCCGGAGGACTTGTAAGAATTGCAAATGGTGGTGTAATCAAAGATGGAATATTTGAATCTTACAATTTGCCTGAAAAAGCAATAGAAAGATTTCAGACTGTAGAATATTTCAGATCATTTTTAGCAGGAAGAACAAGCTGGGGAGTGACAAATTCAATGCTTATTGTTTCAGGGGCATTTGGTGTGTTCAAAAAACAGGTTGTAATAGATGTGGGTGGATATAAGACAGATACAATTGGTGAAGATATGGAGATTGTAGTCAGAATTCACGAATATATGCTAAGAAACAAGATTAAATATAAAGTCAAATTTGTGGAACAGGCAATTTGCTGGACACAGGGACCGATGAGCTTAAATGACGTAAGAACGCAGAGAAGACGTTGGCAGGTTGGTCTTATGGATACATTACTTCATTACAAGAAATTAATTTTTAATCCTAAATATAAATGGATAGGAATGATGGCAGTGCCATATAATTGGCTTTTTGAATTGTTAGGTGCTGTGGTAGAAGTTTTTGGATATTTTATTATTCCATTTTCACTTATCATGGGAGAACTTAACATATTCTTCTTTGTAATGTATTTTCTCATGGCATCAATGCTTGGAATTATGATTTCTTTTGGCGGACTTATATTGGAACAGTACACAAAAAGAGGCGTAATGTCAGCAAAACAATGCGTACAGCTTGCACTTTATGGTATTTTGGAAAATTTCGGATACCGTCAGGCTATTACAATTTTCAGAGTAGAAGGAATGATTAAATATAAAAAGCTTAAAAACAGATGGGGTTCAATAAAGCGTAAAACAGTAGGGGATTAATGGAAAGGATGGCATATGAAAAAAGTAATAATTTCCGTTATTTCAACATTGCTTGTACTGGCTTTTATGGTGCAAATGGGCTGGCTGCAGGTGATAGGAATTAACAGATTTTCATTTGAAAAAAGTGACAATACACAGAATAAATTAGATTTTGAATGTGCAAGTGAAAATAATATAAACTATAGCTTTAGAACACAGGGAGATTATTTTTATCATTACGAAGATAATGAATGGAAAAAGATATTTATTACAGGAGTAAATATAGGTGCTACTGAACCGGGACTTTTCCCGGGAGACTTGACAATATCATATGACACGTATTTAAGATGGTTTAAATATATAAAAGAGATGAATGCAAATGTAATACGTGTTTATACAGCACTTAGTCCTGATTTTTACAGAGCATTATATGATTACAATATTGATAATGATGATCCGTTATATCTGATTCAGGGTGTGTGGATGGACGAAGAAGATATTGAAACATATGGTGATGTTTATGCGGAAAATGAAAAAATAAAAACAGAATTTACAAAAGATGCGTTAAATATGGTGGATATAATTCATGGAAATATCACTTTGCCTGAACGTTCAGGATATGCTTCGGGCACATATACTGCTGATGTTTCAAGATGGCTTGCAGGATGGCTTATTGGTATAGAATGGGACCCTAAATTAGTCGAAAATACAAATGTTTCAAATCCGGATAACATAAACTATGACGGAGATTATTTGTACACACAGGGAGCCTCAACATTTGAAGCATTTCTTTGTGAGGTTGGAGATAAAGTAATTGAAAGAGAAACAAAAGAGTATAAATGGCAGGCACCTGTAGCTTTTTCAAACTGGGTTACAACTGACCCTCTTACTCATGAAGATGAGCCACATCCGGATGAAGATTCAGTAACAGTAAATTTTGAAAATGTAAAATATAAGAACACATTTTTATCTAAAATGTATCTTTCATATCATATTTATCCATATTATCCGGATTCTTTGAATTATCAGAGAGATTATTTGGCATACCGCGATGACAGTGGAAAAGTAAATACTTATGAAGCTTATTTAAAAGATTTAAAATCTGTACATTCGATGCCTATTTTAGTTGCTGAATTTGGTGTGCCTACTTCAAGAGGCATGGGGCATGAAAGTGTTATGGGATATAATCAGGGACAAATAGATGAAACAAAACAGGGTGATATTTTAATAGATTTATTTGACTCTATTTACAAATGTAATTATGCCGGAGGTCTGGTGTTTACATGGCAGGATGAATGGTTTAAAAGAACTTGGAATAATGTTAATTTTGACATTGCAGATGAAAGACCTTTCTGGTCAAATCCTCAGACAACAGAACAGTGCTTTGGTTTAATGACATTTGACCCGGGAACAGATAACTGCATAAGTTATGTTGATGGTGATGTATCAGAATGGGGTAATGATACTCCTATAGTTGAAAACAGCTTAGGGAAATTGTATATGAAGAGTGATGAAAAGTATGTATATTTTATGGTGGATACATCGGATTACAATTTCAATTCAGATACATTATATATACCGATAGATATAAAAAATAATCAGGGAAATGATAGTTATGCTGATGCAGGTATTACATTTGATAAGCAGGCTGATTTCGTGATTTCAATTAATGGGAAAGATAACAGCAGAATTGTTTGTGATCAGTATTATGATGCATTCACATATCAGTATGGAGTGCAATATGGAATGATTGATGTTACTGATGATTTGCAACAGAAAAATACAGGAAAATTTATTCCGATGAATATGTGTTATGGATATGAATTAGAAATTCCAACAACGAAAGAAAAAGTAGGATTTAAATCATTTGAAACAGGAAAGCTTACCTATGGCAATGCAAATCCTACATCAGATGATTACCAGTCGTTAGCAGATTTTATTTATAAAGATGGAAAATTAGAGATAAAAATTCCGTGGCAGTTATTAAATGTCATGGACCCTTCATCAAAGAAAATAATGGATGATTTTTATACGGCACAAAGTATTACACCAACAGATTTGAATGGCATAACAGTAGGACTTGGAAAATCAGGCAACATAGAATTGACAGGAACTTATGATTATCAGTCATGGACAACACCAACTTCCCACGAACGATTAAAACCGGCATACTATGTGCTTCAGAAAAATTTGAAAAAATATAATGACTAGGTGTTAAGTATATAAGTAAGAAAGGAAATATAATTAAAGTTATATTGATTATATGGTATTTGAATGAAAAAAATAGTATCAATAATGTTGATATTTGCAATGATGACAGTTACGGTTTCCTGCTCAAAAAATGATAATAAAAGTGAGAAAAATATAGTCCCTGATAAAGAAACAGCAATTGAAAATGTTGACACGAACGGCAACAACATAGAGTTTGTAGCGCAGGGAGACTATTTTTATCACAATGATAATAAGAAATGGAACAGAGTGATTCTTAAGGGTGTAAATATGGGACTAACTCTGGCTACTACTAATTTAAACAATCCGGATGTAAGTTATGAAACTTATATGGAATGGTTTGAACAGATAAGTGAAATGAATGCAAATACAGTGAAAGTATTTACAATAATGAATCCAGATTTTTATCAGGCATTTTACGATTACAACAAAAAAGCAGAAAGCCCGTTATATCTTATTCAGGGAATATGGTTTAATGAAGATTATCTGTACGATGTGGCAGATGCACTGGATGCTGATAACATAGTAGCAGATGCTTTTGAGAGAAATATAACTGAAACAATAGATATAATACATGGAAATAGTGATTATACTTCGTATGGAAATATTAAAAATGCAGTATATCATAATGATATATCAAAATATGTTGCAGGATATATTTTAGGACTTGAATGGCCGGCAGAATTTGTTCAGAATACAAATTCCCACACGGATAGGAAAGCGTATTTTGGAGAGTATTTGGAAAATACAAATGATGCTACACCATTTGAAAGTTTTCTATGTGAAATGGGAGACAAACTTATAAGTTACGAAACACAAAGCTATAAAATGCAGATACCTGTAGCGTTTCTTAACTGGCAGACAACAGATACACTAAAACATAGCAATGAGCCGTTTGAGGAAGAAGACAGCGTATCGGTTAACACTGAAAATATTAAGTCAAATGAATCATATAAAGCAGGTTTATTTGCAGCGCTTGACATATATCCGTATTATCCGGAATTTATGAATCATCAAAAAGAATATGTTGATTATAAAGATTCAAATGGACAAAGTAATCCGTATGAAGCTTATTTGATTGATTTGAAAAAAGAATATACAGTACCTGTTATGGTAGCTGAAGTGGGGCTTCCAACCTCAAGAGGAGTTGCTCATGAAAGTGTAGTAGGATACAATCAGGGCGGACTTACAGAAAAGCAGCAGGGAGAATATCTGACTAATCTATTGACTTCAATTTATAAATCAGGTTATGCCGGAAGTATGATTTTTTCATGGCAGGAAGAATGGTTTAAGCAAACATGGAACACAGTGAAATATGCACCTGAAAACCCTGAATGCCGCACACCAAATGTTATGTCGGCAGAGCAGGGCTATGGAATTGTGGCAGTAGAACCGGGAGAAAATCAGATATGTAAAATAGATGGAAAATTAGATGAATGGTCAGATAGTGAAAATATTATAGACTCTGATGAGTACAAATTATATTCAAAATATGATGAAGGTTATTTGTATTTGGCTGTGCAGTTAAAAAGCAAAACGGATGGAAAAATATATGTTCCTATCTCAACATTGGGTGTAGGAAGTCAGAAAGATAATACAAGAAATATTGCATTTGACAAAAATACAGACTATATATTGGAAATAGACAAAAATGGAGAAACAAGACTTCTTACAGATGCATATTACAGTACGTTTCATTATATTTACGGTTACAGTAAAGGAGTGTTTGATTTTGACAATGATTATTCAGTAAAAAATTCAGGAGAGTATGTTCGCATTCAAATGTTTACTAGTAATGAAATGTATTTGCCTGATGACAATAAAACCATCGAACCTCAATTTTATGAGAGTGGACTATTGAAAGCAGGAATTACGGACCCTGACAGTGATAAATTTGATAACACTGCAGACTATTACACATCAGATAATGTAATGGAATTTAGAATTCCATGGTATCTGTTAAATGTAATGAACAGCACACAAGGAACTGTAATCGGCGATTTCTATAATGAAGGAAGCATTAATTTTACAGATGTACAAGAAATAAATATAGGTATTGGAAAAACAGGTGATAATATAGAATTAAAATCAATTCCATTTGAAGAAAAACAACAAAGTAGTTATCACACAAGACTGAAAAAGTCATATGAAATACTGAAAGAGTATTTGAAAAAGGTTAAATAATGCTATTGGAATAAATTATCGTTCGGTTGATACAGATGATGTCATATTAAATATATGCAGTTTTGTAATAGATTGTTTTGTTTATGCAATGTTTAATAAAATATGCATATATTTAAGTGAAAAACAAATTTTAAAACAAAAATAAATAGAATAGTTTAATAAAAAAGCATCTGCACAAATATTTATTATTAAAAAAAGAATATTGTGTAGATGTTTTTTTTTAATACAGATTAGTATGGATTAAACAAAAATTCAAATATAAAGAGTATTAAAATATACAAAATATACAATGCTTAATTGACACAAATAATATGAAATGTTAATATGAAAATGTAACTAGTATATATTATATAAAAATTTGAATACTGGTTTTAAAGGGGAGTGAAAAACATCTAATTATAATTCTTAACAAAAACTCCTAATAAAACTATAAAAGAATATTTGATAAAAATGAGCAACTGCAAAACTATACATATTTGCAAATGGAACACCATTAATTGCAAGAAGCATACCGGATTAAGGAGGTTGTTATGAAAAAAACGAGGAAAATAATAACATATACTTTAATAATGTTAAGCTTAATTATTTTATATTCAGGTAATACATACGCAGCAAAGAAAGTGAAAAACATACAGAGTTATGTATGGGTTAAAGATAAAATCGTTATAGGTAAGGCAAACAGAGCAAGCTTAAAACAATACGGATTTTATACTGTTTATAGTAAAAAAAATAAACTGGAAAGCAGCAATCCTAAAATAGCAACAGTCAACAAGTATGGGTTGGTAAAGGGCAAAAAAACAGGAACTGTGGTAATCACAAAATATAAAACTGATAAACAAGGAAGAAAAATCATTCTGAAAAAGTGTAAGGTTACAATAAAGAAAAAAATACCGATAGATGATAAATTTACTTATACAGTGAAAACTGATGAGACAGGGGCAGATTATATAAGTGATTTAAGATACATTGGATGTGAGACAGATGTTACAATTCCGGCTTATATTAACGGAATACCAGTAAAAAAATTAGATGATTCAGTATTTCTTACAAGCAAGAAATCCAAAGATAAGTTTAGTGGAATAAGTGTATCGGAAGATATTGAAAAATTATATATTGAGGATGGGATTACATGCGTACAGTGTATAGTATGGCCGTTGGAAAATATAAAAGAAATCAGATTACCGGAGACATTAGAAACATTAGATGGTTTAAAATTTGGAGGATGTGGAAAATTAAAAAAATTAAATTTTGAAGTTATATACAGATTTGGAATAATTCCTGACGGAATGTTTTCATCAGCATTAGATCTCGATAAGCCATTAGTTATTCCGGGAAATGTAAAAACAATAGGCAGATATGCGTTTGATGGAGCAGGAGTAAAAAAAGTAATATTAGAGGAAGGCGTAGAAATAATTGATCAGGGAGCATTTTCATCTTCTGATGTAACAAAGATAGAAATTCCTGAATCCATGAAAATTATAGGTGAATTGGCATTTCAGAACTGTAAATTAAAAACCGTAACTATTAAGTCAGGGGATATACGTGTTGGCACTACAGCTTTTGATAAAAATGTAAAAGTTATTTACAAATAAAAATAGTGATAAAAATACAAAATCCTATGTATAATTTATAAAAGATTGTGCATAGGATTTTTGCCAATTGTGAGAAGGTTAAATGCATATAATGTACGAAATAATCATAATGGCAAAATGGTATTTGACTATGAAAAAATTTATTAAGTGTGTAGCGGTAGCAATTATATTTACAGAAGCATTTTTTGTTGGTGTAGGAATAGGGGTGGTAAAAGACAGAATTATATCAAAGAAAAGCGTAACTGTAGCAAATGCAGGCGATTGGGGATTAGGATTTGGTGCTGAAGGAACAAAACCAACAGGAACGGAATCAGCAGATACTCTAAAAGAATATGATGCTTATTATATGGCGCAGAGTGATGAAAAAATATTGTATTTAACATTCGATTGTGGATACGAAAATGGAAATACTCCGGCGATATTAAAGGCATTGAAAAAACACAAAGTACCGGCAACTTTTTTTGTAGTAGGGCATTTCATAAATGAAAACGAAGATTTGATAAAACAAATGGTAAAAGAGGGCCATAACGTAGGAAATCATACATTTAATCATCCGAATGTTATAGGAATGTCAGAAGAACAATTTGGAAAAGAACTTTCAATGGTGTCTGATAAATTTAAAGAAATAACAGGAAAAGAGATGACTAAATTTTATAGGGCTCCTCAGGGAAAATTGAGTTTTGATAATTTGAAAATGGCACAGAAATTAGGATATAAAACATTTTTCTGGAGTCTTGCATATGTAGATTGGAATACGGATGCACAGCCTACTAAGGAAGAAGCATTTAGTAAACTATTGACAAGAGTACATCCCGGAGCAATTGTTCTTCTCCATAACACATCATCAACGAATGGAGAAATATTAGATGAATTACTAGAAAAATGGGAAGACATGGGATACAAATTTGGAAAGTTACAGGATATAAAGTAAATTAAAAGATAACAGAGGAGGAAACGACAATGAAAAAAAGATTTTTTATAATGTTGTTTTTATGTATGATGGTTCCGTGTATTCCTATAAATGCAGGAACAGGTACTAAATATGATAAAGAATATACAATTGAAAAAGGAAATATGAGATTTGAAGGCTCTATATTAGATAAAAAGAAAAGTTATAAGATTGTTACAGAAAATAAAAAAATCGTTAGTGCAACAAAAAGTAGTGAAAACGTGATTATAAAGGGAAAGAAAAAAGGAAGTACTTACATAACGATTTACGTTAAAAGGCAGGGAAAGTATAAAAAATATAATACAATAAAGGTTACGGTAAAAAATAAAATACCTATGAAAAGACAGTATAAATATATTATCTGCAACGAAAATGGAGATGAATATGTAAGTCTTGTTAAGTACAAATGTGATAATTCTAAAGTAAATATTCCTGAATTTATTGAAGGAAAAGTAGTGAAAAAAATAGAAAAGAACTGTTTTAGAATATTAGATGAGAAAACAAAGGTTAATCAATATATAACATCAGTAAATATAGGTAATGGAGTAGAAATAATAGGGAAAAGTGCATTTGGGAAATTGCATCAGTTAAAAGAAGTAACTTTACCAAATGGATTAAGAAAGATGGAAGATAGCGTTTTTATTGAGGATTCAAATTTGAAAAAAGTAAACAATATTGAGTTTATTTATAATTTGGGGTATGTTCCTCTATATACTTTTTGGAGATGTAGCAGTTTTTCACAAAGTATAATTATTCCGTCATACGTAAAAGAAATAGAAGATGGAGCTTTTTGCGGAACCGGAGTTAGTAATTTAGAAATAAAAGAAGGAACAGAAAAAATAGGATCACATGCTTTTGCCCAAATGAAATTAAATGTTGTGGTCTTACCTAAAAGTGTTAAAGAAATAGGAAGTGTGGCGTTTGCAGGTAATCCAATCGATACGGTAGTAATCAAATCTAAAGATACAAAATATGATGACATGACTTTTAGAAGCACAAAAATTGGTTTGCCAAATATATATGAAATATGGAAAATACCAACAGACTAATCGTTGTTCATAATGGAATAATGTGGTATATTTTAATAGCCGATAACCTAATGAAGGGACAATGTATATTTAGGAGGAGATATAATGAATAAACCAATATTGAACATAGTAATACCATGTTATAATGAGGAAGAGGTTTTACCAATTACAAGTAAACTTTTCTTAGATAAAATATATGAACTTATTAAAATTGGATATATTGATGATAAAAGCAGAGTGTTATTTGTAAATGATGGAAGTAAAGATAAGACTTGGGATATAATAAAGCAATTATCAAAGGAAGATGAACATTATCAGGGAATTTGCCAGAGCAGAAACAGGGGCCATCAGAATGCAGTATTGGCTGGAATGATGTATTCTATTGATAAGTGCGATATGATTATATCAATTGACTGCGATGGACAGGATGATATAAATGCAATGAATGAAATGATAGAAGAATATCAGAATGGTTGTGAGATTGTATATGGTGTCAGAAGTAAGAGAGATACAGATACAGTATTTAAGAGAGCAACTGCACAGGGATTTTATAAGTTCCTTAAATGGATGGGCGTAGAAACTGTATACAATCATGCTGATTACAGACTTGTATCGAATAGAGTTCTTAAAGAATTTAAGAATTTTAAAGAGGTAAATATTTTCTTAAGAGGAATGTTCCCATTAGTAGGGTTTAAAAGTACAAGTGTATTTTATGAAAGAAATGAAAGAATTGCAGGAGACAGTCATTATCCGTTATCAAA
The DNA here is from genome assembly GCF_025336545.1 of Eubacterium album. NCBI lineage: Bacteria > Bacillati > Bacillota > Clostridia > Eubacteriales > Eubacteriaceae > Eubacterium > Eubacterium album. Next base: position 189,427 of record NZ_JAODBU010000003.1, read on the forward strand.
GATGTTGGCATTAGCGATTGATGGAATAACAAGTCTTTCAATTAAGCCAATCAGATTAATAACATCGCTTGGAATGTTCGTTTCAATAATAAGTTTTATTGGAGTAATATGGACGTTGATTGTACATTTCATAGGTAATGGCGTTGCAGGATGGGCAAGTATGACAAGCATAATATGTTTTTTAGGCGGTGTACAGCTTATAAGTGTGGGAATTCTTGGCGAATATATAGGAAAGATATATATGGAAGTTAAGGCAAGACCAAGATATATAATTAGTGAGACAACAGAAGAAGATAAATGATGAAATAACAACCTTTTTGTCTAAGGGAAGGAGAAAATGTAACAATATACAGATTCTCAACATAAATTCTCTATGACAGGAAGGTTGTTATAATTTTGTCACTATGATATAATTGTAGGCGATTTTATCGTGGATATTATTACTCAAATTTAGGAGAGTTATATGTTAAATAATGAAAAAATAAGCATAATGACAAAATTAGCATTATATGAACAGAAGAATGCTAAATCAGAGATAAAATATAGTAAATATTATAGAAGCGACTATTTGGCAATTAAGATGATTAAATCATTTGTTGCCGTAACGATTGCCTATGCACTGATGTTGGCTTTATGGCTTATGTTTAGTGCTGATGCATTTATTGGAAGATTAAAGACAACGAATTCATTTATGGCAGTAGTGATTTTAATTGTAATGTTTTATATTTTAATTACGGTTGTATATATGATATTTACATATATTTATTATTCAAAGAAATTTTCTGCCATTAGAGAGAATCTTAATAAATATAATGGAGAATTAAAAGTATTACATAAGATTCAGGAAGAAGAATATGACGCTATTATAAATAGCATGGAAGAGAGAGGTGAGGAATAGTGACAGGTTTTTTAGTTTTAAAGGATAAGATAGTAAATTTTTATAATGAACATGGAGCTTTGGTAAGACCTGTTATTAAGTTCTTAGTTACATTTGTTGCCTTTACTCTTATAAATAGTCATATAGGATATTTAGAGATACTAGATAACCGGCTTATGTTGTTAGTGGCAGCAATAGTACTTTCATTTGTACCATGGTCATTAATTGTAGTTGTATTTTCAGGTATGGTGATTGTTAATTTGTATGCTTTGACGTTAGAAATTGCAGCGGTAGTATTGGTATTAATGATAATAATGTTCTTATTATTTTTTAGATTTTCATCAAGAGATGGGATATTTATATTACTTATACCTATAGCATTCTACCTGAGAGTTCCATATGTCATACCTATTGTGGCAGGATTAATGTGTTCGCCTGCATCAATAGTATCAGTATCATTTGGAACAATAGTTTATTATATTTTAAATGTAGTTGAAACAAATGAAACAGCGATAAGTAATATATCGTCCGATAAAGCTTCTACAGCAGGAATCGGAACAGTAGTTTCCATGATAACAGGAAATAAAGAAATGATATTAACTGTTGTTGTTTTTGCTATAGTATTATTAATTGTTTATGCGATTAGAAGAAAGTCAATTGACCACGCTTGGATGAAAGCAATATTAATAGGTGGAACAGTTGAATTTGTAGCGTTACTTGTAGGAAGTTTAATATTAAACACAAAAGTTTCAATATTATGGCTTGTTATAGGAACAGCCTTGTCATTGGTAATCGCAGTTATTTTACAATTCTTTGTATTTTCTGTGGATTATACAAGAGTTGAACATACACAGTTTGAAGATGATGAGTATTATTATTACGTAAAAGCAGTTCCTAAGCTTAATGTTGCGGAACCGGAGATGAATGTAAAACGTATTAATGCCCAAAGACAACACAATAAAAATAAAATTAAGAAAAAGAGCAATAAAAATTAACATTTGTACGTTAATGTAATGAGAGAGGAGTGATAAAATGAGCATATTAAAAGAATATTTAGGAATTTTTTCTGACAAATATTTGACAATGCCTAAGATTTATGCAAGTGATATTGTGGAAATATTTATTATTGCTGTTCTTGTATATTACATTATGATATGGTTCCAAAGAAGCAGGGCATGGACTTTGTTTAAGGGAATTATAGTTATTGTACTGTTTATGTTTGCGGCAGTACTGTTTAACCTTACGACCATATTATGGATAGCAGATAAGACGTTAAGTGTTGGAATTATAGCAATTATAATTATTTTCCAGCCTGAACTTAGAAAGGCATTAGAGGAATTAGGTAAGAAAAATGTCATTTCCAGATATTTTAAATTTGGAAGTAATACAGGCGATGATAGATTTAGTGACAGATCAATTGAAGAAATTGTGAGAGCTACAGTCGACCTTGCTAAAGTAAAAACAGGAGCCTTAATTGTAATTGCAAAAGATCAGGATTTGACTGAATACGAGGAAACAGGAATAAGACTTGATGCAGATATAAGCAGACAGTTGTTCATTAATATATTTGAAAAGAATACTCCGCTTCATGATGGAGCAGTAATTATTGATGGTGATAAAATCACAGCAGCTACTTGTTATCTGCCTTTGTCAAACAGCACATCTTTGAGTAAAGATTTAGGTACAAGACACAGAGCCGGAGTTGGTATCAGTGAAGTATCTGACAGTGTTGTTGTAATTGTATCTGAAGAAACAGGAAGTATTTCTATTGCAAGAGATGGAAAACTTATTCGATATGCAGATGCAGCAACTTTGAAAAATGAACTTAAAAAAGTTCAGGCGAAGGAAGAAGTAAAGAGCAAAAAGAAGAAAGGGTGGAGGCGCAATGAAGTCAGTGACGAAAAAACTGAGAGAATCAATAACAAATAATATTATGTTAAAAATTGCGGCTGTTTTTATCGCGGCACTTATATGGCTTGCCGTTGTAAACTTAAGTGACCCGACTAAAACAATAACAATATATGGAATCCCAATAAATTTGACAGATGAGGAAGCCATTACAGACCAGAATAAAGTATATAAAGTTGACCAGAGATTAACATTAAATGTTACTATAACCGGAAAGAGATCCGTAATTTCAGAGTTGAGTTCAGATGATTTTACGGCTGTTGCACCATTAGATGAAATTTCAGTTGCCAATTCAGTTCAGGTAGAAGTTTCAGCTAATAAGAAAAATGTAGAAAATAAGATTTCAATTGTTAATCAGTCAGTAAAGGCAGTTTCAGTAGATGTTGAAGATTTAGTGGACGAGCAGTATCCTGTGGAAGTAGAAATTACAGGAGAACTTGCAAAGGGATATTATTTAGGAGGGTATAGCAACTCAAGAAATAATATTATTGTAACGGCACCGGAATCAGTACAGCATAAGATTGACAAAGCAAAAGTTATTGTAGATGTTTCTAATGCAAGCCAGAGTTTTGAAGAAAAATATAAAATTAAATTATATGATGAAAATGGAAATACAATTAAAAACACTAATGTAACTAAGAACTATAATAAGACAAAAGTAAGTATTGAAGTATTAAAGGGAAATACAATTCCTGTAGATGTTGAATATAGTGGTAAACCGGCAAAGGGATATGAAGTTACAGGGGTAGAATTTGAACCACAAAAAGTTACGCTTGTTGGTAAGCACAGTCTGATAGATTCACTAGAATCAATCAAAGTTCCGAAAGAGGATATCTCTGTTGATGGAGCAAAAGATACGGTTAACGTCGAAGTAAATCTTAATAAGTATTTACCGGATGGTGTAAGCGTGTCAGATTCGGCAAATGCTATTGCAACAATAACAGTTAAAGTTGAAAAGTTGGAAACAAAAAAATTTCAAATAAACAAAAGTGACATATCATTACAGAATATTGAAAGCGGATATATTGCAGAAATTTCCAGTGACTCAATTAGTGTATCGCTTACAGGGCTTAAGTCTGAACTTGATAAAGTTACACCAGATGATATTAAAGCAGTTGTAAATTTAAAAGGTATTAATTCAAATAAAACAGTTGATGTTTCTTTGACGGTACCTAATAATACAACATTAAAGAACAAAGTGTCTGTAAAGGTAAAAGTTACGAAGAAGTAAATGGAGGACTTGATTATGAGTACTATATTAGTAACCGGAGGAGCAGGATTTATTGGAAGTCATACATGTGTTGAATTATTAAATTCAGGATATGATGTAGTTGTTTTAGATAATTTGTCTAACTCATCAGAAGAATCCTTAAGAAGAGTTCAGAAGATTACAGGAAAAAGCCTGAAATTTTATGAAGGAGATATTGCTGACAAAGAATTAGTAGGTAAGATTTTAGATGAAAATAAGATTTTTGCAGTAATTCATTTTGCAGGATTAAAGGCAGTAGGAGAATCTGTTGCAAAACCATTAGAATATTACAGAAATAATATTTCAGGTACATTAGATATGTGCGATGTGATGAGAAACAAAGGGGTAAAGAATATTGTATTCAGTTCATCAGCTACAGTATACGGTGACCCGGCTACAGTACCTATTACTGAAGATTTCCCACTTTCAGCAACAAATCCATACGGAAGAACAAAACTTATGCAGGAAGAAATCTTTAGAGATTTCTATGTCGCTGATAAAGAATGGAACATTCTTTTATTAAGATATTTCAATCCAATTGGAGCACATAAGAGTGGAGAAATTGGAGAAGATCCTAACGGAATTCCAAACAACCTTATGCCATACATTGCAAAGGTGGCAACAGGTCAGCTCCCAAAGGTAAACGTATTTGGCAATGATTATCCTACAAAAGATGGTACGGGCGTAAGAGATTATATTCATGTAGTTGATTTGGCAAAGGGACATGTAAAGGCAATTCAGAAATTAGAAAAATGTCCTGATATAGGTGTTAAGGCATATAATTTAGGAACAGGAATCGGATATAGTGTATTAGATGTTATTGAGAACTTCAGCAAGGCCTGTGGAAAACAGATTCCTTACGAAATAACAGAAAGAAGACCTGGAGATATTGCAGAATGTTATGCAAATGCATCCCTTGCAAAAGAAGAGTTAGGATGGGAAGCAGAATATGGAATCAAGGAAATGTGTGAAGATACATGGAATTGGCAAAAGAAAAACCCTAATGGATATAAGGGAGTATAATATTGGAGAATACAAATGAGTTCAAAAAATAAAACAAAGCAGCAGAAGTTAAAGACTTTATCAAGATTAAAGAAGGTCCTGATATTTTTTGAAGCACTGTTTGCAGTATGTGTTATTTTAATGGGCACGGTAATGTTTGTGCCAGCTGTAAAAGGAGCAATTGTTGAAGGACTTACAAAAACACCGGTAGGACAAAATATAATAAAATTGTTCGGAAGCAAATCTTATGATAAAAGTGTATTTGATGGTGATTTTAACAAGAATCAAGTAGAAACAAATAATCTTCAATACAATTATTCTGAAGAATATACTAATTTTATTTTATTTGGAATTGATTCACGAACAAGTCAGTTTGACGAGGGTACAAACAGTGATTCAATGGTAATTGTAAGTGTTCACAATACTACAGGTGAAGTAAAGATGGTGTCTATTTATAGAGATACATTTTTGAGAATATATAATAGCGATGGAACATATAAATATTTCAAAGTAAATTCAGCATATTCAGTTGGTGGTGCTGAAGGAGCTATTAATACTTTAAATAAAAATTTGGATTTACAGCTTACAGATTACGTTACTGTTAATTTTGCCGGTGTAGCAAAGATAATAGATACTCTTGGTGGAATTAAAGTTAATCTTACAGATGATGAGGTTAATCAGCTTAATCATCATATGAAGAGTACAATCAGTACTACAGGAGAATATGCAAAGCCTATAGCCAAAAGTGGAAAGAACATAAAGCTGAATGGTATTCAGGCCACTACATATTGTAGAATCCGTAAGGCAACATTTTATGATCCGGACACTGGTAAAGCCATAAGGGATGACTTTGGAAGAGCTGCACGTCAGCGTTCTGTTATTATGAAATTAGTAGACAGAGCTAAAAAAGCAAGTGTAAGTGAACTTCAGCAGATGATAAACACTGTTTTAGATGGAAATACAAAGAAAGAAAAGATAATTTCTACAAGTTTTGATTTTGATCAGATAGTAGGAATGTTACCAATCATTTTTGATTTTTCATTGAGTGGAAGTGAAGGATTCCCATCAGAACTTACAACAGGAACAATAGATAATACAAGTTATGTTTTACCGCAGGGGTTAAGCCAGAATGTAACAGCATTGCATGAATTCCTTTATGGAGAAGAAAATTATCAGCCAACTTCAACTGTTGAAGAAATAGACAGTAGTATTGTCAGCCAGACAGGTGTTTCTTCAAGTTCTACAGGTTATAATCCTACAGAGATGGGTGGAACAAGTACAGATGAAGAGGAATCGCAGACAGAAGAGTATTATGATTACGATGATGGTGGCGATACAGAATTTCATTAAAGAAATATAAAAAATAGCTGAGAAGTATTTTAGAGAGCAAATGTGTAACTATTTACTTTTCGGCTATTTTTATGAGCAAGCCCATGTGGCTTAGACTTTTAGACTTTGGTATCAAAAATTGCTGTGATTTCAAAACTTTTTAACAAAGGGAACACAAAAACATCACAAATTAAAACTAAACTGTTACTTGTAATAAAGATAGACGTTACAAAGAATGTGTACAGAAAGGGGAAAGCAATATGTACGATGAAGAAAATAATGTTAACAGCAACCAGACAGAGGAAACTGTAAACGATAATCAAAATAGTAACAATGAAACAAATGGTAACGTAAACGGAAATAGTGAACAAAGTGACTCATATTATAATAGTGGCAACACAAACAACAATGGTCAGGGTTCATATTACAATAGTGGAAATAATTCATATTATAATCAGAGTAATAATTCGAACAACGGATATGATAATTCAAATTCAGGATATAACAATTACAATAATGGTTATAATAACTATAATGATAACAACAAAAAGCCAAAAAAGAATAAGACTGCAATTTTAATTTCATGTATAGCAGGTGTGGTTGTTGTTTTAGCTGTAGGAGTTTCGTTAATAACAAGTTCTATTGCTGGAAAAGGTAATAATACAAATAACATTTTATCATCAGATAACAGCAGCAAAAAGACAACAACAGCAGATAATAAAGATATTCCTAGTGTCGGCTCAACAGATGTTATTGAAGATACAAATTCAGGCTCAGATGGAAAAGTTGTAATAACAGATGTATCTGATGTTGTTTCAGACGTTATGAATTCAGTTGTAGCTATTACAAATACTACATTAGTTCAATCAAATTATTATGATAATTTTAGTTATTTCTATGGTTATGGTTTTGGAAATAATGATGGAAATAACAATGGACAGTCATATGAAGAACAGTCAGCAGGTTCAGGAATTATCGTAGAACAGACAGACACAGAATTGCTTGTAGTTACAAATAACCACGTAGTAGAGGGCGCAGATTCATTATCAATTCAGTTTGTAGATGGTGAATCAGTTGAAGGTAGTGTAAAAGGTACAGATACAAAGGCAGATGTTGCTGTAGTAGCAATTAAATTATCAGATATTAAGGAATCAACTTTAAAAACAATTAAGAAAGCAACACTTGGGAATTCAGATGAAGTAACAGTAGGTGAAGGTGTAATTGCAATTGGTAATGCATTAGGATATGGTCAGTCAGTTACATCAGGAATTATTAGTGCAAAAGATAGAGAAGTAACATTTGATAATAACAATACAATGAAATTACTTCAGACAGATGCGGCAATTAATGGTGGTAACAGTGGTGGAGCTTTAATTAATGCAAAAGGTGAAGTAATCGGAATTAACGTAGCTAAATATTCATCAAGTTCTACATCTTCATCAGCAAGCGTAGAAGGAATGGGATTTGCAATTCCAATTTCATCAGTAACAGATATTATTAATAATTTGGAACAGAGAGAAACAAGATCAAAGGTTTCATCAGATGAAAAAGGATATCTTGGAATCCAGGGATATAGTGTAACATCGGATGCAGTAGAACAGTATTCAATGCCGGAAGGTGTTTATGTATACGCAGTAACAGACGGTGCGGCAGCAGCAAAAGCCGGAATCGTAGCAACAGATGTAATCGTAGGATTTGACGGTCAGACAGTAAATTCAATGGATGATTTACAGAGTATATTGGAATACTATAAAGCTGGAGAAACAGTTACTGTAAAAGTCGCATACAGAGACGGAAGAGATTATAAAGAAAAAGATGTAAGCTTAACATTAAGTTCTTCAAGCGAAGCAGGAGCAAATGAACAGACAACAAAATAATATATAGACTATAAAGAGTGAATAAGAAGCCTATAGATTTGTTTTAAAACAATTCTATGGGCTTTTTGGTGTCGTTTATTCAAAGAAATTGCCATAGCATATGGTTTTGTGATAATATGTTACAAGATTTAAAAGAATCAGATATATAATGCCTGAGTCAAAAGGGCTAACCCCACATGAACTTGCTCATAAGTGGGTGAAAGACCTTAGGACCCGCGCCAATATGAGCAAAAAGCGGGAAGACTATCCCACGATATGCGAATGTTGGGTAGAATCAAAGTTGGGGTGCCCCTGAAATTATATAAAGTACTATGGTGATAACTGAAAGGAAAACAGCATGGATAAAGAATTTGAAACAAAAGAAGATATGAATATAAAAGAAAACAAAGAAATCATTAATGATAAAGAAACGACAGATGAATCATTAGACAATACTAATGAAACAAAAAAAGACTATATAAAAAAAGAAGACACAACTTCAACAGACAAAGATGATAATGAAGATGAATATGAAAAAATTTGTTATGTCTGCAGAAGACCTGAGAGCCGTGCAGGAAAGATGGTATCAATGCCGGGAAACATCTATGTATGTACAGATTGTTTGCAGAGAAGTTTTGATACAATGAATGATGGATTAGCAGGATTCCCGGGATTTGGCGGATTAAATGGTATGAATGTGAACATAAGTGAAGAGGATTTGGAAAAATTATTAAAAATGCCTAATGTAAGAATGGTTACAAGTGATGATTTTAATAGAGAAATTCCAAAAAATCAGAAATTAAAGAAAAAGAAAAAAACAGAAGAAAAAGAAGTTAAGACTATAGATTTGGCAAATTTGCCTGCTCCACATAAAATTAAAGAGCAGTTAGACGAATATGTGGTAGGTCAGGACTATGCTAAAAAAGTAATGTCAGTAGGTGTTTATAATCACTATAAGAGAGTTGCTAACACGATACAGGATGATGTTGAAATTGAAAAGTCAAACATGCTTATGATAGGACCTACAGGTTGTGGTAAAACATTTCTTGTAAAGACATTGGCAAAAATATTAGATGTGCCTTTGGCAATCGCAGATGCAACATCATTAACTGAGGCAGGATATATTGGTGATGATATAGAAAGTGTACTTTCTAAATTGTTGGCAGCAGCAGATAATGATGTAGAAAGAGCTGAGACAGGAATTGTATTTATTGATGAAATTGACAAATTAGCAAAGAAACAGAATTCAACAAATAGAGATGTAAGCGGAGAATCTGTTCAGCAGGGATTGTTAAAATTGCTAGAAGGCAGTGAAGTTGAGGTGCCGGTTGGAGCAACAAGTAAAAATGCAATGGTGCCTTTAGCAACAGTAAACACAAAGAATATATTATTTATATGTGGCGGTGCATTTCCGGGATTGGAAGATATTATTAAGGAACGTCTTAACAAGCAGGCAACAATAGGTTTTATGTCTGATTTGAAAGACAAATATGATAAAGATGCTAAAATATTATCTAAAGTAATAAATGAAGATTTGAGAAAATTTGGTATGATACCGGAATTCATTGGACGTCTTCCAATAATATTTACATTGGAAGGTTTGACAGAAGAAATGCTTGTAAAAATACTTACAGAGCCCAAAAATGCTATAATTAAACAGTACAAAAAGTTGCTGGCTATAGATGAAGTAGATTTAAGATTTACAGAAGATGCATTAAAAGAAATAGCTGCAAGAGCGATAAATAAAAATACAGGAGCAAGAGCTTTGCGGTCTATTATTGAGGACTTCATGCTAGACATTATGTACGAAATTCCAAAAGATGATAATATTGGAACAGTTACTGTGACAAAGGAATGCATAGAAAAGAAAGGTGCTCCTATAATCAGATTCAGAGGACAGGAATTACTTGAACAAAATGATTAGATTTTAGTCTGACTAATGATAAAGTCGTTTTATTAACGAACGAATTACCTAAATGATAAATTTATAGGCATAATATTAAAATGATTTATTTTATTAAGTTTATTTTAATAATTATGCAATAAAAATAAATGTTTGATAGTTTATTATATGATGGGTAGGATTGTGAGAGTGTAAATTTAGAACAATCTGCAACCCATATGTTAATATAAGCAAAACATAGGGACATGAGAGGAAAACGGTAGGAGATGTTATTGTGAAAAATATATATTCTGTTTTTAAAAACATAATAAATGGTCAGGATAGCTTAGAATGGGCGTTAGATTTAAATGATGATGATTTAAATGACAAAGAAAATGAAAGAAAAGAAGAAGTATTTAAAGTAATTAAATCAGACATAGAAAAACTTCCTAACAGGGGAATAAAAGGGAAACCATTAGTTTCCATAATAATTGTCAATAGAGAAACTGAAAAACTTGAAGAGCTAATAGAATCTTTGCAAAAATGCAAATTTTATGACAATTATGAAATTATTATCGTTGATGCATTATCAGATGGACATTTGACAGAATGTGTTGAAAAATGGAAAAAGAAAATGGCCTTAACAGTTGTTAATAATAAAAAGAAAATAACAACTTCTATGATGAATAATGCCGGCGTAAAGAAAGCAAAGGGTGAATACTTTGTATTTCTTGATAATAATGTAATTGTTTCAGACAGATGGCTAGATGAATTGCTATATGCTTATCAGAATTTACCGCAGGCAGGTATTGTGTCGGGAAGATTAATATATCCTGCAATGCCAAAAGATAATAAAAATAGTGGCAATAGTTTCTGTATTCAAAGTACAGGAATAGAAATTAAAGACTCAATTTTTGAAGATGCATATTTTATGCAACCATTTGATGTGGATAATAAAAAAGAAATATGTGAAGCGGATAAAGAAATAAAAGAGAGAGCAGCAGTGTCAGGGGCGATGATGTTAGTGAGCAGAGAAGTGTTCAATGAAATCGGACCTTTTGACAGAAAATATAATTTAGGCTACGAAAGTACAGATTTATGCCTTCATGGATTTTACAAAGGGTATAAGAATTATTATATTCCTACATCTAATGCTTTTTTCTGTGATACGGAAAATAAGTTGTATGATGATGAAACAAAGGACTTAAAGCGTATAAGAAAGAATGTAAAGGTATTTAAATGCGTATGGCAGAGCTATTTGCTAAGACAGGTTATTAAGGATAAAATAGAAGAAAATAATATTTTTACAAAAAATCCATTAAAGATTACAATAATAGAACCTGAAAATGATGAAAAGTGTAGAGATTTAGGCGAATCATTAAGTGATAAAGGTTATGATGTAGAATATTTAGAAGCAGAGAAATTACCTCATGCAGTAGGAATCTATACTGATGTCATTGTAGATGGAACAAATAATACAGAGAGCTCTGATTATACAGATACAAGAGATAGTGTTATAATAGTTCCTATAGAAAAATTTGATAAATTAGATGTTGATAAATTTAAGGATTTAGTATATGAAATTAATGATTATGTTGATCCAAAGGGAATAGACATATGTGGATCAATGCCAAATACAGAAGCGATTTATAATTGGGGAGATTATCATTATGCATTAGCACTTGCTAAATCTTTAGAGAAACTCGGTTATCATTGCACTGTTAAGACAAGAGATGAATGGTATGAGAGAAGTCGTAATGCGTATTCAATTGTTCTTAGAGGAAAATATGCATGCTATCCTAAGATAGAACAGAAGTATTCAATTATGTGGAATATTTCACACCCTGACAGAGTAAAAGTAGAAGAGTATAATTGTTTTGATATGGTTTATGCAGCTTCTGATGTAATTGAAAAACAGTTAAAGGAAAAAATAAAAGTTCCGGTAAAAACACTTATGCAGTGTACTGATCCGGAAGTTATGACTAATGTTAATGAAGAGGCAGAAAAGAAATACGAGCTTTTATTTGTTGGAAATTCAAGAAATGTATTTAGAACAATACTTAAAGATTTACTTCCTACAGAACATAAACTTACAGTTTATGGAGATGGATGGGATGAATTTCCTGTTAAAGATTATGTAGAAGCGAAGTATATGCCTAATGAGCAGGTTGGACAGGCTTATCACGATGCAAAAATATTATTAAATGACCATTGGGATGACATGAAGGATAATGGTATAATATCTAATCGTATATTTGATGCATTGGCAGCAGGGGCATTTATAATTAGTGATGATATGCCACAACTTCATAAATACTTTGAAGGTTGTCTGGTGACTTATAGAGACAGGGAAGATTTGAAAAATAAGATTGATTATTATTTGACTCATGAAGATGAGAGAAAAGAAATTGTAGGGAAAGGTAAAAAGATTGTATTAAGAAATCATACATTTGATGCGAGAGCAAAAGAAATCAGTTATGATTTGGAAAATAAAAAGGAGTAGGATTTTGAGTAAAATAGCAATAGCCGGAACAGGATATGTAGGATTATCAAATGCAGTTTTGTTAGCACAACATAATGACGTAGTAGCTGTAGATGTGATTGAAGAAAAAGTTAATATGATTAATAATAAGAAATCACCTATTGTAGATAAAGAAATTCAGGAATTCCTTACAGAAAAGAAATTAAATTTAAAAGCTACACTAGATGGTGAAAACGCTTATAAAGATGCTGAATTTGTCATTGTGTCAACACCTACAAATTATGACCCGGATAAAAATTATTTTGATACTTCATCAGTTGAACAGGTAATTGAACTCGTTCTTAAAGTAAATAAAGATGCTATAATTGTAATTAAATCAACAGTGCCTGTAGGATATACAGAGAGTGTCAGAAAAAAATATGATACGGAAAATATAATTTTTTCACCGGAATTTTTGCGTGAAGGAAGAGCATTATATGACAATTTGTATCCTTCAAGAATAATAGTTGGTGCACCTGATGATAATGAAAAAATAAAACAAGCTGCACACACATTTGCAAAACTTCTTGTGGAAGGAGCATTAAAGGAAAATATAGACGTTTTGTTTACAAAACCTACAGAAGCAGAGGCTGTTAAATTATTTGCTAACACATATTTAGCACTTAGAGTATCATTCTTTAATGAACTTGATACTTATGCTGAGGTTAGGGGACTTGACACAAAACAAATTATAGAGGGAATCGGACTTGACCCAAGAATCGGAAATTATTATAACAATCCGTCATTTGGATATGGTGGATATTGTCTGCCAAAAGATACAAAACAGCTTTTGGCAAATTATGAGAATGTCCCTAATAACATTATTGGAGCAATAGTAGAAGCAAATAACACAAGGAAAGATTTTATTGCAGAACAAATACTTAAAAAAGCAGGATTTCCACAGAACCAGAATGGCGTTGTAGGAATTTACAGGTTGACAATGAAGGCAAATTCTGATAATTTCAGACAGTCATCTATTCAAGGTGTTATGAAACGAATAAAGGCAAAAGGACTTAAAGTCGTTATATATGAACCTACGCTAAAAGAAGAAACATTCTTTAACAGTGAGGTAATAAAAGACGTTAATGAATTTAAAGAAAAATGTGACGTTATAGTTGCAAATAGATTTAATAATGATCTTGAGGATGTTTTAGATAAGGTTTATACAAGAGATTTGTATTTCAGAGATTAAGTGGTAGTATTTAAATTAAAGGAGAAAGATGCATGAAGAAATTGGTAATTATTCCTGCATATAATGAAAAGGACAGTATTGTAAATACTGTAAAAGATATTAAAGACAATGCACAGGGTTTTGATTATATTGTTGTAAATGATTGCTCAACAGATAATACTTATGATGTATGTGTAGAGAATGGATTAAAGGTAATTAATCTTCCATTGAATTTGGGAATTGGTGGAGCTGTACAGACCGGATATTTATATGCGTTTCAGAATGGATATGATATAGCAGTACAGTTTGATGGAGATGGACAACATGATGCAGCATACCTAAATGAGATGGCAGATTATCTTGTGAAAAATGAATGTGATATGGTAATCGGTTCAAGATTTATTGAAAAAGAAGGATTTCAGTCATCGTTTATCAGAAGAGTAGGAATAAAATATTTCACATTTTTAATTCATTTGCTTACAGGAAAGACAATAACAGACCCTACTTCAGGTATGAGAATGTGTAACAGAAGAACAATTGAAATGTTTGCTAAAGAATATCCTATAGATTATCCGGAACCGGAAAGTACGGTTCGTCTTATAAGACATAAGAGAAAGATTGAAGAAGTTCCGGTAATTATGAGAGAGAGAGCAGAAGGCGTTTCATCACTTTCATCAGTTAGACATTCGGTATACTATATGATAAAAGTATCCATAGCAATTTTGGTTGAGAAGTGGAGGTAGAATATGACAATTCGTTTACAGATTGTAATGACAGTAGTATTTTTATTGTTGTTTTGCATTATATATAATATGGTCAGAAAGAGAAAACTTGATTTAAAATTATCATTGCCATGGTTTATTGTGTTAATAGGACTTATAATTTTAGTCTGGATTCCTGATGCAATAGCAAAAATATCAGATTTAATGGGAGTATATTCTCCTGTAAATATGATTTTCTTATGTGGATTTGTATTTGCATTAATTTTAATATTTGTACTTACAACAACAGTTTCAAGATTAGCTGTTCGAGTAAGAAAGTTAACACAGATGGTAGGAATATTAAATAAAAAATTAGATTCAATAGAAAAAAATGAATTAAAATAATAAATAAAATTAATCACAATAAAAAGAATTCGTGTTGGTATATGCTGATGTGAATTCTTTTTTTCTTTCCGCCAAGTGTGAAAGAAGAAATTGTTTCTTGCCAGGCATGGGAAATCAAAGTTTATAACCGAACGGTGAGTGTGGTCACTATCTGATATTTTTTTATTGAGTAAAAATAAAAAATAGCTTTTGTGAAATATACAATAGATTGAATTTTAAAGAGAAAATAATCATATACTTTATAAAATAATATTGGAGAGGAAGATGACCAAAGCCATTAGGCAATGGCATCAGAAAATATGATGAGTGAATGTGCGGAAAGAATTATATCGGAAGATTATGCTGATTTTATAATAGAGATTGGATTTAGGGAAAATGAAGCACGGCAGGAATATAAAGATTTGTGCATACAGGATATAGGGTATAAATTTTCCGCCATATATTATCCATTATCTGAAATAAATCCGATAAGTGTGGGTGAGGATACATATATTGCAATTCCCAAACTTTTTGGACTTATGGATACGTCTGCAGTCGAAGCAACGGGAGCATTGCGACTGCAAAGAGTAAGAGGCACATCTTTAACAGGAAATGGTGTAATAGTTGGTTTTATAGATACCGGAATTGATTATACAAATGACATATTTAAAAATGTTACGGGTAGGACGAGAATTTTATCTATATGGGATCAAAGTGATCAGAGTGGAACTCACCCGAAAGGAATAGAATTTGGGAGTGAGTATACAAGGGAAGATATTGACAGGGCATTGCAAAGTGAAAATCCGTATTCGATTGTTCCAACTAAAGATACACAGGGGCACGGAACATTTATGGCAGGAGTGGCATGTGGAAGTGAGGATGTGGAAAATAATTTTATTGGTGCAGCAAATGAAAGTCAGATTGCGGTTGTAAAATTAAAAAAGGCAAAGAAATATCTTAGGGATTTCTATCTCATAGAGGAAAATGTTCAGGATGTATATCAGGAAAATGATATTATGCAGGCAGTGACATATTTGAGAAATCTGTCAAGAAGAGAAAGCAAACCACTTGTTTTGGTTTTAGGTTTAGGTACAGGAAGTGGTCAAAGGTCCGGAGGTTCAGCTTTATCCCAACAATTAAATGATTTGGGTGAAATGATTGGATGTTGCGTAGTTACTTGCGCAGGAAATGAAGGAAATGCAAGACTTCATTATAAAGGCAGCGTGTTAAATAAAGAATATGAAGATGTAGAACTTAGGGTGGGCGAAGGAACAAATGGATTTACAATGGAACTTTGGGGAAATTCACCGGATATAATATCGGTTGCTTTTATTTCGCCTTCGGGAGAAATGATATCAAGGATTCCGGCAAGAGTAGGGCAAAGTGATACGGTAGAATTTTTGCTTGAAAAAAGTAAAATAGATATCAGTTATAGTCTTGTTGAAGCAGGCGGTGGTGTTGAACTAATATTTATGAGATTTATAGACCCTACGCCCGGAGTGTGGATAATCAGGGTATATGGAAATAATATATTAGAAGGTGATTACAATATCTGGCTTCCCATAAAGCAATTTATAGACAAAGAAACATATTTCTTAAAACCAAATCCTGATATAACTTTGACAGTTCCTTCGACAACTCAGGCTACAATAACGGTAGCGGCATATGATAATATGACAAATGCGTTATTTACAGATTCAAGCAGAGGTTTTACCAGAACAAATGAAATTAAGCCGGATATTACTGCGCCTGGTGTAAATGTCTATGGACCCGGAATAAACAATAATTATGTGCGAAAGTCAGGAACATCGGTTGCAGCAGCTTTAGTTGCAGGAAACTGTGCACAACTTATGCAGTGGGGAATAGTGGAAAAAAATGAAACTCAAATGAAAACAAATTATATAAAAAACTTTTTAATAAGAGGGGCAATAAGGGATAGAAACATAGTTTATCCATCTAAAGAATGGGGATATGGTAAAGTAAATGTATATGAAGCCTTTAGCATACTTAGAAATAAATAATAAAGTGTACTAATTCTCATCACCCATAGAATAAAGTGTACTAACTGTTCTCTCCCATTGATTTTTTTATAAATATATATTAAAATAAAGCAGTTAAAGACATAGCACATTGTGCCAGAATTTACATTAGTGAAGGAGAGAACGATGAAATTATCAAAATTAGTTGGCGACAGATTTAAAGAAAGACCTGCAAATTGTCAGATTGACAGTCATGCACTTATGGTTAGAGGAGGCTATATTAAAAATGTAGCAAATGGAATTTATTCACAGTTTCCGCCGATGAAGAGAATTTCACAGAAAATAGAAGCAATTATCAGAGACGAAATGGATAAGATTGATGGACAGGAAGTTTTATTCCCTGTTGCATTACCGGGTAGTCTTTGGGAAGAATCAGGAAGATATGAAAGTGTAGGTTCAGAACTCTTAAGATTTACAGACAGAACAGGAAGTAAGATGGTTCTTGGAATGACACACGAAGAAGCATCAGTTCAGTTAGTAAGAGAATACGCTAACAGCTATGCAAAATATCCATTTATGATTTATCAGATACAGACAAAATTCCGTGATGAGGCAAGACCTAGAGCAGGACTTATCCGTGTACGTGAATTTACAATGAAAGATGCATATTCATTCCATACATCACAGGAGGATTTGGAACAGTACTATCACAAGTGCTATGATGCATACTGCAGAATTTTTGCAAGATGCGGAATTCCTGAAGTAGCAGTTGTAAAATCTGATTCAGGTATGATGGGTGGAAATATTTCTCATGAATATATGCTTCTTACACCGGCAGGGGAAGATTCAATAGCAATTTGTCCTGAATGTGGATACAGTGCAAATGTAGAAGCAGCAGAATCAATTGTAGAAAATGAAAACAAACTTCCAAAAGAAGAATTGAAGGAAGTTCCAACACCTCATGCAGGAACAATAGAAGAACTTTGTGATTTCTTAAAAATACCTGCAGAAAATACTGCAAAGGCTGTTGTATATCAGAGAAATGAAGATGACACATTTGTTGTTGCGTTTATAAGAGGAGATTTAGATATAAATGAAGCTAAACTTACAAAGGTAGTAGGTTGTGACATTCATCCGGCTGATATTGTTGATGACAGTGTATTAACAGCAGGATTTATCGGACCTGTTGGTATTTCTGATAAAGTAACTGTGTTCTTTGACAGTTCATTAAAAGGAATTGATTATCTTGTAACAGGTGCTAATAAAGTTGACACTCATTATACAGGATTTAATGTTGAAAGAGACTGTGGAGATGTTGAATATTATGATTTGGCAAAAATTGCCGAAGGTGGAATCTGCCCACAGTGTGGAAAGAAAACAATTACAATTTCAAGAGGAATTGAAGTTGGTAATATATTCCAGTTAGGAACAAAGTATTCAAAGGCTATGAACTTTACATATACTGATGAAAATGGAGAAACACAGTATCCTATTATGGGATGCTATGGTATTGGTGTAGGTCGTATGGCAGCTTCAATTTGCGAAGTAAGACATGATGACTTCGGACCAATCTGGCCAATTACAATTGCTCCATGGCAGGTACACATTTGTTGCTTAAGAAGTGATGATGAAGAATGTAAGGCTTATGCAGATAATTTATATGAAACACTTCAGAATAAAGGCATTGAAGTAATATATGATGACAGAAAAGCAAGACCGGGAGCTATGTTCGCAGATGCCGATTTACTCGGAGTTCCTGTACGTGTTGTAGTAAGTCCAAGAAATATGGGAGAAGGTGTTGTAGAAATCTCAACAAGAGATAAGAGCATTCAGCAGAAGACACCTACAGCTGATGCAGTAACAGAGGTTGAAAACATTATTGCACAGTTAAAAGAACAGATTTATTCACATGTAAAATAGCATTGAGAAATGTAACTTGATTGTTAGTAATTAAAAAGGTTAGAATGATGTATAACATCATTTTAACCTTTTTTATATTATAGCTACTATGCTACATTTTACTTTTTTTATTGTGAATTAATATAGTTGATGATACAATAAATTTAAAATAAATGATAAATTGTATTGTGAAAAACATTAATAAATGACTTAATCTCTGAACAGAACCAGATTGATGTATCAGATAGAATCTGACATTTCAATATGATGTTGTTTGGGGATTTTTTTACAGGAGAATGTAATGAAATTCTAATGGTTGAGGAAGGAACAATGATGAATTTTAAAGAAAAATGTGAGCTGTTGACATATCTACAAGAAAAATCATACGTGGAAGATTTTGATGAAAAAGATTATAGTATATTAAGTGAATTATCTTATGATGAAGATGCCTATATTAGAGCTGTTGTTGCAGAAACTCTAGTAGAGTCTAGTGATGAAAAAGGCGAACAGATATTGTTACGATTAACTAAAGACCATGATTGGCTGGTAAGGACAGATGCATGTGATTCATTGTGCATAAGTGAATCTGTTGATACATATAATCTGTTAAAAGAAATTGCAAAGAAAGATACAAGTGGTTTGGTGCGGGGATATGCAATATTGTCATTAGAAAATATTGCAAATAGAATTAATAGGGAAAATGAGTTGATTGAATTTTTGGAAGAAAGGATAATAAAGGAAAAAGTTCAGTTTACAAGAATAAATACATATACTGCTTTATATAAATTGGGACGAGAGAAATATTTGAAAAATTTATTATCTATGTTTAATTCAAAAAAATATGAGAATAGACATTCGGTAGTTGAAAGTTTACATGAAATTTTTGATGATAGCAATAAAAATGAGATTATTACAGCCTTATTAGAGCATAAGAAAGTTGAAACAGCGGGGTCAGTAATTTATAGAATTAATGATATAATTGAGGAAATATTCTTAATTGATTTAAAGGAAAAGTCAGATGAGAAAGGCATTGATGAGAAAGATTTTTGTAGATTGAAAGAGATTTCAGTCGAGGGAAGTTGTAATAATAGAGGTTTCGCTGCTAGAGTATTAGTTAATTCGAATTTGAAAGAAGGAGAAAAAATATTGCAACGATTAGCTCATGATAATGATCTATTTGTGAGAATGGAAGCATGTGATTCATTATGTAATGGTAAATCCTTAAAAACCTATAAATTACTAAAGAATATAGGAGAAAAAGATACAAGTGGTTTGGTACGAGGATATGCAATAGCATCATTGGGAGATGTAGCGATTGAGATAAATCAGCAGCATGATTTAATTGAATTTTTGAAATGTAGATTGTTAAATGAAAAAGTTGAGTTTGCGAGAATATATATATTTAGTGTTTTATATAGTTTAGGTATAGAAGAATATTTAGCGAATTTATTATCAATGTTAAATTCAAAAAGATATCAAAACAGACAGACAGTAGTTGAAAACTTAAGTGAAATTGTAAATGATAGTAATAAAGAAGTGATACGTACAACATTAATTGAACATAAGAAAATTGAGACTAAATGTTCAGTTATTTCTGAAATTAATGAAGTACTTGAACAGATAGAAAGAGATTGGGATGAATAAAACAAGAAGTTATTATTTGGCAACGGTAATCTGTTTTGGTGGTCTTTTCCTGAAAATTTCGAAATTCCATAGCATAAATATAAAAGAATAATAAACTAAAAAAGGATTGATTCTATAATTTATATAGGTCCAATCCTTTTTTGTTATACAATTATCTTCTTCTGGCATATTTGCCTTTTTTCTTATTAGGATTAATCTTCTTTTGTTTTTTCTGAGTACATTCGCCAAAGAAATAAATAATTTTTCGCCCATTTTCTTTATAGTGTTCCTTCACGAACAAAAAGTATATGAAGAAAATTACTCCAATTATCATTATGTTAGGATTCTTATTCATAAACCAAAACATTAGCAATAAAGATACAATGGACAAAATAACAACAATATTAAAAATTGCTGACATAAAAGTAAAACCTTTTATAAAACATAAACCATCCTTTTCGATAATCTTACCAGTGAAAACATTGTTGATTGATGTAATAAAATCCTTTTGTTCATTGCCACTTATGTAATAAGTGCATAATTTTTTCTTTTCTTCATCATAAGAAACATGAACACCTGGTTCTTTACCTTCAAATGTCTCAATAGACCAATATCCGAAAGGCTCTTCGTCATTATAATGTTCTGCTTTTTTTAGTCGGTTTACCAAAGTGTTTAAGGGCATATTAGCCTCGAGATTTACGTATCGCATAAAATCACCTCATATCATTTAGTAACAGGTCGGTGAAGAATTATTAAATAAATAACACTTCGCCAAAACTTAATAAAGATTATAACATATTAAAGATGTCATGGTCAAAAAGTTTAAGCTCACATAAGTTTGATTATGAGTGAGTGAAAGAACTTTTGCCCCTGGCATCAAATTAAATTACAAGATAGCAAATTATACTTCAAAATATAACACGAAAAAAATGAGAACAAAATGAAAAAGATTTTCAAATTCGTTGACTAAAACAAAAAATAAGAGTAAAATGAAAAAGATTTTCAAATTGGATGATAATATAATGTACCAAATATATATATTTTCTGAAAGGCAGGAATATAAAATGAGTGGAAATAAAAATTATAAAACTAAACAGCAAAGTGCCATTATGGATTGTATAAAGACAAATGCTAATGGTTATGTAACAGTTAACGATATATGGAATTACTTAAAAGAACATAATTACTCAGTTGGACAGACTACAATATACAGACATTTAGATAAAATGGAAGAGGCAGGAATTGTAACAAGATTAAAAGTAGAAGGACAGGCAGGAGCATGCTATAAATATTTGAATCCTCAAGAAAAGATTGAAGATGGATTTTACATAAAATGCGAAGAATGCGGGGAGGTTACAAGAATGGAATGCCATCATTTAGAAGAAATATACAGACATATTGGTGATGACCATAATTTCAGAATAAATCCTAAAAAGACTGTATTTTATGGAAAATGTGAAAAATGTCAAAAGTCAGATAAATAGAGTTATATAAAAAACCGGAAGGCAGAAAGAATTATTGAATCTAATAAAAAAGCCGGAAAGCAGGTAAGCAGATTAATGAAAATGAAAAAAATATTAACAATTATCTTATCTATAATTGTGGTAGTATCGTTTAACGGATGTAAAGCTACACAGAATACAGAACCACAGGATGATGCAAGAATAAAGATAGTAACTACATTATTTCCATATTATGATTTTGTAAGAGCAGTTACAAAAGGAGTAGATGGAATTTCGATTACAATGACGGTTGCACCGGGACAGGACAGCCACTCGTTTGAGCCGACACCGAAAGACATAATAAAAATTGAAAATGCAGATTTGTTTATATATAACGGAGGCACTTTAGAAACATGGGTTGACTCTGTTTTAGGGGCATTGTCAAATGATGAACAGGTTATGCGAATGATGGACTATGTTGATGTTATGGAAGAAGAAACGGTAGAAGGAATGGATTTGAGATATGAGCATTCCCATGACCATAGTGAAGAAATGCATAGTCATAGTGAAGAAAGTGAGCATTCATATGACGAAGAAAGTGAACATTCACATGACGAAGAAAGTGAACATTCACATGATGACAAGGAATATGATGAGCATATTTGGACATCACCTGTAAATGCAATGAAGATGGTTGGGTATATATGTGATGAAATGATAAAGATTGACCCTGAAAATGCAGAAATATATAAAGCAAATGCGGATGAATATATAGGAAAAATACAAAACATTGATACACAGATAAGGAAAATTGTAAATAAGATGGACAAAAAAGAAATTATATTTGCAGACAAATTTCCATTATTATATTTTGCAAAAGAATATGGATTAAGTTATTATGCAGCATTTCCGGGATGTGCCGAAGACACAGAGCCAAGTGCAAGAACAATAGCGTTTCTTATAGACAAAATAAACGAAGATAAAATTAATAAGGTTTACTATTTGGAATTAAGCAGTAAGGCAGTGGCAAATACAATATGCGAAGACACAGGAGCAAAGGCATATGAGTTTAACAGTTGTCATAATATAACGGAAAAACAGTTTCAAAGTGGAGTTACTTATGTAGACCTGATGACAAAAAATCTTGAAGTATTAAAAAAATAGAGAGCAGGGATTGATATGATATTTGAATGTGAAAACGTAACGTTAGGTTATGAGAATAAAATAGTTATATCGAATTTATCATTTACAATTGATAAAGGAGATTATGTGTGTATTGTAGGTGAAAATGGAACAGGAAAAAGTACATTAGTAAAAACAATTCTTGGCCTTATAAAACCTCTTGAAGGAAAAATGAATTTAAAAGAAGGAAAGATTGGTTATCTTCCGCAGCAGACAATGATACAGAAGGATTTCCCGGCAAGTGTATGGGAAGTTGTATTATCCGGAAACTTAAATAATAAAAGAAAAATTCCATTTTACACAAAAGCAGACCGACAGGAAGCAATGAAAAATATGGAAAAACTTG
The DNA here is from genome assembly GCF_025336545.1 of Eubacterium album. NCBI lineage: Bacteria > Bacillati > Bacillota > Clostridia > Eubacteriales > Eubacteriaceae > Eubacterium > Eubacterium album. The sequence goes on from NZ_JAODBU010000003.1 coordinate 212,778, forward strand.
GGATAACTAATTTAAAAAAGACATGTTACGGAGAACTTTCAGGAGGACAACAGCAAAGAGTACTTTTAGCTAGAGCATTATGTGCAATGAGCAATGTACTTATTTTAGATGAACCTGTTACAGGACTTGATCCTACAGCAACAAAGGAAATGTATGAATTAATAAAAGAATTAAATGTGAAAGACAATGTTACGATAATTATGGTAACACATGATATTGAAAATGCAGTAAATTATGCTAATAAAATATTGCATTTAGGACGAAAGAAATATTTTTACGGAACTGTAGAAGAATATGAAAAATCAAATACATCAGATGCTTTTTTAGGAGGTAATGAATAATGTCAGTAATTATAGAAATGATGTCATATCCATTTATGCAAAGGGCATTTATAGGTGGATTATTAGTGGCATTATGTGCTGCACTTTTAGGAGTGAGTCTTGTATTAAAGAGATATTCAATGATTGGAGACGGATTATCTCATGTATCATTTGGGGCACTTTCAATTGCGGTAGCATGCGGATTTGCACCAATAAAATTTTCAATACCTGTAGTAATTATTGCAGCCTTCTTTCTTCTTAGAATGGCTGAAAATGGAAAAATGCACAGTGATGCGGCAATTGCAGTTGTTTCAGCGTCAGCACTTGCAATTGGTGTAATTGTTACAAGTCTTACAACAGGTTTAAGCACAGATGTATACAGTTATATGTTCGGAAGTGTTCTTGCAATGTCAAAAGATGATGTGGAAATGAGTGTAATACTTTCGATTATAGTATTAATAGTATTTGTATTTTGTTATCACAAAATATTTGCAGTTACATTTGATGAAAATTTTTCAAAAGCATCAGGAGTTAAAGTTAATTCTTATAATACATTGATTTCTATCTTTACAGCAGTTACAGTAGTAATAGGTGTAAAAATGATGGGAGCGATGCTTATTTCAAGCTTAATAATATTTCCTTCCCTTACATCAATGAGAGTATATAAAAGTTTTTTAAGTGTAACAATATGTTCAGCTGTAATAGCGATGATTAATTTTATTGCAGGACTTATTGTATCATATGTATTATCAATACCGGCAGGTGCAAGTGTAGTAGTGGCAAATTTAATTATGTTTGTTGCGTTCATTATTGTTGGAAATATATTAAATGTAATTCGATTGAGAAAATATAGTAAATAAAATAGAAAAGAAAGGAAAGGACGAGCTATGGATATTCAGGTATTTTTAAATGGGTTAGATAAATTATTTGCAAAAAAGGCGATAGATGAGGTGGAGCCATTTTTAAATGAAAGTATGGAAAATGCAAAAAAAGAAAATGACAAATCAGCTCAGTTTACCATATTAAATGAAATGATGGGATTCTTCAGAGATACAAGTCAGTATGACAAGTCTATAAAAGCCTGTAATCAGTGCCTTTCTTTAATGAAAGAAATGAATATTGAAGGAACGGTTGATTATGCTACTTCTTTGCAAAATATAGCAAATGCCCATCGTGCTGCAGGTAAACTTGAACAGTCACTTATGTTTTACAATGAGGCAATGAAAATTTATGAGAAAAATATTGAACCAAATGATTTTAGAATGGCAAGCATAAATAACAATATAGCCCTTCTATATCAGGAAATGGGAGATTATGTAAATGCAGTAGCGCATTTGAAAATGGCATTGTGTATTATTGAACAACTAAGTGATTCCAGAATAGAGGTGGCAGTTACCCATTCTAATCTTGGAGCATCTTTGGTTCAGTTAGGAAGAATTGATGAAGCTGTAAAACATTTGAATAAAGCATTAGCACTTTTTAGACAGGATGAGGTAAAAGATTTTCATTACAGTGCCGCTTTATCAGCGATGGCATCATTAAAAGCTCAGATAGGAGAATATGAAGCAGCAGCTAAATTGTATGAGGAAGCCTTAGATGAGATAAGAATTAATATGGGCAAAGGAACTGCATATAAAATAACAGAAGGTAATTTACGACAGATTTACAGTATTTTAGGAGTTCATACAAATTTAGATTCAGATAAAATAGAAAATGGAGTTGAATTAAGCAGAAAATTTTATGAGACATATGGAGAACCGATGATTCACGAAAAATTTTCTGATTACGAAAATAAAATCGCAGTAGGTCTTGTTGGTGAGGGCTCGGAGAGGTTTGGATTTGATGATAAATATTCAAGAGACCATGATTTTGGTGCAGGATTTTGTATGTGGGTTAGCACATCTACATATGATGCAATAGGCAAAGAATTAGAAGAAGAATATGAAAAAATAATTTCTGAACATGAAGAAGAATTTATGAAAAAATACGGATTCTTAAATGAAAATGAAAAATCATATAAAACACCAACAGCTGATGGAAGATGTGGCGTATCAAAAATAGGTGATTTTTATGAAAAATATACGGGATATAAGTTACCACCAAAGACTGTAGGCGAATGGATAGAAATTGATGATTACAAATTAGCGACAGTAACTAATGGAGCTATATTTAAGGATAATGAAGATAAGTTCTCAACAATAAGAAGTGAGTTCGCAAACATTCCGGAAACAGTAAGAAGAGTTAAAATTTCAAGAGAATTAGCAGCAATGGCACAGACGGGTCAGAGCAATTACGAAAGGGCAATGGCAAGAAAAGATTTTGTTACTGCGAATATTTGTATTTCAGAATTTATGCAACATACAATGAAAATTGTTTATTTGCTTAACAGAAAATATGCTCCATATTACAAATGGATGCTTAAGGGAATGAAAGAACTGGAAATTTTGCCGGAGGTATCTGCGGTATTAAAGGCTTTAGCTGACTTGCCTGACCAAAGAGAAAACTGGGAAGATTATTCATATTCAAGTCGTGATAAGAACGAAAATGATATGAAAGTTGCAGCAATTGAAATAATCAGCAAGATGATAATAGAACAGCTAATTAAACAAAATATTATCGAAGAAGGCAGTTGCACAACAACATTTTTAAATGATTATTCAAGAATAATTATGGAGAATCTGACTTTGAAAAATAAAGAAAACGCATTTGACAGGGAAAAAGTAATAGATAAAATTATAGATTTGGAGTTTGAAGCATTTGATAAAGTACAAAATGTAGGTGGAAGAGCGGAATGTCAAAACAATTTTCCAATGTTTTACATTATGCGTAAAAGCCAGTATTTGACATGGACAGATGAAATGCTTTCATGCATACTTGAACTGTGGACGGAAAACAGGGAAAAAGGACTGAATATGATTACGGAAAAATATGCAAGGATGATGGAAAGCACTTCACCTGATGAATATGCTGAATTTGCAGATAAGCTTCCTAAAAAAACAGAGAAGACAAGAAAAATTGTGGATGAAATCGCAAAAATTCAGGTTGATTGGATGGAAGAGTTTTCAAAAGAATATCCAAAACTTGCAAATAATGCAAGAGACATAACCAGCGATTCTGATAATTTATATAACACATCTTATGAAACATATTTAAAAGGTGAGTTGTTGACATATTCAGAAAAATTATTAAAATTGTATGGGCAGTTTGTAATTAATCTTGCAAAAGAAGGCAAAAATCTTGCGGAAATGACAATAAAAAATACAGCTTTACTGTCAGGTTACAAATCGTTAGATGAAGCAGAGAAAAACAATTAGTATAAGGAATAAAAGTATGAGTTTTTTACCGGTATCAAAACAGGATATGATAGACAGAGGAATAGAGCAGTTAGACTTTGTCTATGTAATAGGGGATGCGTATGTTGACCATCCTTCATTTGGACACGCAATAATAAGCAGGGTTTTAGAATCTCACGGATATACAGTTGGAATTATTTCACAACCGGACTGGAAAGACGACAATAGTATTAACATATTAGGAGAACCAAGACTGGGATTTTTAGTAATGGGCGGAAATATGGATTCTATGGTTAATCATTATTATGTATCTAAAAAGCATAGAACAATGGATGCATATACGCCGGGTGGTGAAATCGGAAAAAGACCGGACCATGCAACGGTAGTATATTGTAATCTTATACGTCACACATATAAAAATAAGCCAATTATAATAGGCGGAATTGAAGCATCTTTAAGAAGAATGGCTCATTATGATTATTGGAGTAATAGTTTTAAAAGATCAATTTTGTTAGATAGTCAGGCGAATCTTATATCATATGGAATGGGTGAAAAATCTATTGTTCAGATAGCTGATGCCTTAGATAGTGGCTTAGACGTAAATGACATTACTTTTATACCGGGAACAGTATATAAGACAAAGAATTTAGATTCAGTATATGAACCGATTATTCTTCCAACTTATGAAGATATGAAAAATGACAAATTAGAATATGCTAAGAGCTTTAAAATTCAGTCAGAGAATACAGATCCATTTAATGGTAAAACTTTAGTAGAAGAATATCCGAATGGAAATTTTGTAGTGCAGAACCCACCACAGGAACCACTAACTCAGCAGGAAATGGATGATGTGTATGATTTGCCTTATATGAGAACTTATCATCCGATGTATGAAGGAATGGGTGGAATTCCGGCAATTCAGGAAATACAGTTTTCGCTTATAAGTTGTAGAGGATGTTTTGGCGGATGTAGCTTTTGCGCACTTACATTTCATCAGGGAAGAATTATACAGACAAGAAGTCATGAATCAATTATAAATGAAGCACAAAAAATAATTGAGATGCCAAACTTTAAAGGATATATACATGATGTAGGAGGACCTACAGCAAATTTCAGACATCCGTCATGTAAAAAACAGTTAAAATGTGGCGTATGTAAAAATAAGCAGTGTCTTTTCCCGGAACCTTGTAAGAATTTAAATGTAGACCATAAAGATTATTTGTCACTTCTTAGAAAATTAAGAAGTCTGCCAAAAGTAAAGAAAGTATTTGTACGTTCAGGAATAAGATTTGACTATCTTATTGCAGATAAGGATGATACGTTTTTTAAGGAATTGGTAGATTATCATATTAGTGGACAGCTTAAGGTTGCACCTGAGCATATTTCAGATAAAGTATTACAGAAAATGGGTAAGCCAAAGAATGCTGTCTATGAAAAATTTATAGATAAATATAAGAAATTAAATAAAGCTGCAGGAAAAGATCAGTTCGTAGTCCCTTATCTTATGAGCTCTCATCCCGGTTCAGATATGAAAGAGGCAGTAAAACTTGCAGAATATTTAAGAGATATAAATTATAATCCACAACAGGTTCAGGATTTTTATCCAACACCGTCAACAATGTCAACAGTAATGTATTACACAGGAGTTGACCCTAGAACAATGGAACCGGTGTATGTGCCTAAAAATCCACATGAAAAAGCAATGCAAAGAGCATTAATGCAATATAGAAATCCTGCTAACTATGAATTGGTAAAGGAAGCGTTGCAAATAGCAGGCAGAGAAGATTTAATTGGATTTGGACCGGAATGTCTTATCAGACCAAGACAATTTTCTAAGGAAAAACAGATGTATGGTAAGAATGGTGCAAATAAAAATAAAAGACAAAATAGTGGAAAGAATGATAAGGGTACAAATAGCAGAAATTTAAGAAACAAAAAAGGTGAAAAACAAAATAATAACAGCTCAAATGGTAAAAATACTAATAGGGATAAAATAAAGAAATTAGATAAAAGTAATAAAAAATCATTACAAAACAGTAGAAAATCACCAAAAAAAATAAAAAACGCACTAAAAAGTAAAAAAAATGTAAATAAAAGTAATAAAAAACAATAAAAAAGGTGGCTTGTTTAATGAATTTTTAGTATACTATAGTTTCGAGTAATATATAAAAAGATGCATGATATTAGTATCATCATCTGATATTATAGCTTTGCTATAAAAAATAAGAACAGGAGATAAAACATGGAAAAAAAGAATGAGTTTAAACCATTTATTCCTGCAGACAAAATTGTGCCTGAATTTACAGTGACATCTGTTATTCTTGGTGTTATTTTAGCAGTAATCTTTGGTGGAGCAAATGCCTACTTAGGACTCAGAGTAGGTATGACAGTATCAGCTTCGATTCCTGCAGCCGTTATTTCAATGGGTGTTATAAGAGTTATCATGAGAAAAGACTCTATCCTTGAAAATAATATTGTTCAGACAATAGGTTCAGCAGGTGAATCGTTAGCAGCCGGAGCAATTTTTACTATTCCGGCAATTTTTATCTGGGCATCAGAAGAAGGAAGTGGAATAAGTGAACCATCATTTATTACAATAGCCCTAATAGCACTTTGCGGAGGTATACTCGGCGTGTTATTTATGGTTCCGCTTCGTACAGCCTTAATAGTTGAAGAACATGGAGTTCTCCCATATCCTGAAGGAACAGCTTGTGCAGAGGTTCTTTTAGCAGGAGAAGAAGGTGGAAGGAAGTCAAAAGTAGTATTTTCAGGACTTGGAATTGCAGCATTATACAAATTTGTAGCTGATGGGTTAAAATTATTCCCAAGTGAAGTTGATTTTTCAATGCAGGGAAGTTACACATGTGGCATAGGTATGGATGTACTCCCGGCTTTATCAGGTGTTGGTTATATCTGTGGTATAAAGATTTCAAGTTATATGTTTGCAGGTGGTGTATTATCATATCTTGCATTAATACCGGCTATAGCATATTTTGGTGGAGACGCAGCCTCAAAGGTTGTCGACGATGCCGGAAAAGCAATTGCATTTAATCAGTTAGCACCGGGACAGATTTGGAGTAATTACATCAGATATATCGGTGCAGGTGCAGTAGCAGCAGGTGGTTTAATAAGCTTAATTAAGTCATTACCTACAATGGTTAAAACATTTAGTCGTGCAGTTAAAGGATTTGGTAAAAAAGGTGAAGCAGGAGATAGAACTCAGAGAGACATTCCAATGTCAGCAGTTCTTGGCGGAATCGTTGTTATAGCAGTAGCTATATGGTTACTTCCTGAAATACCGGTATCATTTGTAGGAGCAATTATTATTGTTGTATTTGGTTTCTTCTTTGCAACAGTATCATCTAGAATGGTTGGTATCGTAGGAAGTAGTAACAATCCTGTATCAGGTATGGCAATCGCTACATTAATTGTTACAACAGCTATCTTAAAAGCAACAGGAAGTACTGGTGCAAGTGGTATGGTAGCAGCAATCTCAATTGGAACAGTTATTTGTATCATAGCAGCAATGGCAGGTGATACATCTCAGGATTTAAAAACTGGATATATCGTAGGAGCAACTCCTGCAAAACAGCAGATTGGTGAATTAATTGGTGCTGTAGTATCAGCAATTGCCATTGGTGGTGTTATGTATCTTTTAAATGCAGCATGGGGATTTGGCTCAGAACAGATTCCTGCTCCACAGGCAACTTTAATGAAAATGGTAGTAGAAGGAGTTATGGGGGGAACATTACCTTGGGTATTAATATTTATGGGTGTGTTTATCGCAATAGTTGTTGAAATTCTTGGAATTCCTGTATTAGCATTTTCAATTGGTTTATATTTGCCAATTCATTTAAGTGCACCTATTATGGTTGGTGGTGTGATTAAATGGCTTATGGAAAATAAGAGAAAATATGCAAATGACAAAGAAAGAAAAGATTCAGTTGACACAGGCGTATTATATGCAGCAGGTATGATTGCAGGTGAAGGTATAATAGGTATTCTTCTTGCAGTTTTAGCGGTTGTAGGATTGGACAGTGTAATTGATTTATCATCAGTATATGGAGATGCTTTCCAGTCAGCAGGTAACTGGGTTGGATTAGTAGCATTTGTATTATTACTTTCAACATTATTTATCTTCACAAGACCAAAAAATGCAGTTGAAGTTGATGCAAAATTAGATAAATAAATTAGAAGCAAATTTAGAACAATAAAGCAAGGCACTGCTACAGAAAATGTGGTAGTGCCTTAAATAGTTAATAATTGGAGCGGCTATGAAGAAAGAAAATTATATTGATAATATTCCTAAAATAAATAAAAAATGGGAAATATTAGAAGATGGAATAGTTGAAGTTACAATAGAAAATAAAGGATTTTATAATACGTTGGCTCAGAAGTTATTTAAAAAGCCAAGATACAGTTTTATAAAATTAGATGAGTATGGAAGTTGTGTGTGGAAACAGATTGATGGTAAAAAAACAATATATGAAATTGGAAAAATATTAGAAAAAGAACATAAAAAAGCAGGAGCTCAGTTGTATGAAAGACTTGCTAAATATTTTAAAATTTTAGAAACAAATAAATATGTCGTATTTGTAAATGAGGAAGATAAATGAAATTAGTAACGGTAATTGTAGGAGTTTTATTATTTGCACTGGCTACAATGATTATTTATGGTTGGGGAATAGTAAAACAGAAAAATGAGTCACAGGATTTAATGAATCTTTTATTTAGCAAAGGTGAAAGTAAAGTAAAAAAATACTTAAAAAATCATGAGTACATTACAATAACAGATGTTGAAAAGTTAAGCGAAAATTTAGAAGCAAAACAGATATTTTCACCTAATAAAATAGTTGTAAAAGATAAGAAAGATTATGCAAAACAGCTTATGAATTATATGGTAAAAACAGGTCAGGTTGAAACAGAAGGAAACAGATATAAAAAGATAGGAAAACATTAAGACTTTGTGCTTATGTTATAATATGATGTTGGGGGCAAAAGCCCTTGACTTTGATGCCTATGTATTGTTAAAAATGTTAATGAAAAGCAGTTGAATTTGTGAAAATGTTAATAATATTAAAAATATCTCGAAATACTTTAAATTGTATTTTGTAATAGCATATTTTATATGGTATACTAAAGTATAAAAGTAAAAATACACGAATTAAGTGCTATATATGTACAGAGGAGGGTGTATCAATGGGATACGAAGAGTTGCAGGTGCGATGGATGTATTCAAAATTACCTGAAACTAAAGCAGAAGTTTTGAAACCACTATTACCACCTGAAAGTATATTACTAAACGTTGTTCTACAAAGAGGACGTTGGGACGAGTATGGTATATTGATGACAATAGATGCGACCTGTAAGGGAACCGCAGGATATCATGCAGCTTCGTTTTTTAAAGATTTTATTGTTATAACTGATGCCGGCATGAATCAGGAAAGAACTTTTGGTACAGGAAAGGTAAGAGGAATTATTCCTTATATAACTATAGAGAGATATGAAATTGCAAGTAATCAGATAAGTGAAGATTATACTGAATACTTTCTTGTTTTTTATATGAAAGACAAGAGAGAAAAGTTTTCATTCAGATTATTTGAAAAGAGAAAATATGATGATAACTTTAATTATCCATGGGAATTTACACCAAAAATGAACGGACGTGATATTAATTTCTATGACAAGGTAATGAAAGAAGTAATGGCAGACCCAATAGATTATGAAAGCAGGGCACATCTACTTTTGAAAGTAATGGGAATGCGTGAAGAAGGATTTACAAGAAAGTTCTTCGAACAGGAAATGGGTAAGTCGGAAGAGGAATTTTGGAAATCAGTTATGAAATTCCTTCAGGCTGAAAAAGAGGCCGGAAATAAAGAATTTGGAAATATTTATGATGAATACTCTAAGATAAGGGATGAGTCACAGAATTCAATTATAGAATTTAACAGAAGTATTAAGGAAAATCATCTTAGAGTAAAGAATATTGAAGAAGAAATGAGCAGACTTCAGGCAGAAATTCAGAATCTTGGAAGATTTTCTAAGAATATGAAGAATGAGAAACTTAAGCAATTAAGTGTAGACATGCAGATGATGCCTGAAATTACAAGAGAAAACGATGAGTTAAAGAGACAGATTGCAGAACTTAATGATAAAATTTATTCTGTAAGAAAGACTAAGCTTATTCAGGTATTTGAAACATTAGCTGCTGACGATGGAAATGACAAGGTTATTAATTGTGTATCAAATCTTATAAAAGCAACAGGAAAGATTTCTATTGAAGATTTGATATTTATAATAGACATGCTTGATTGGAAACATTATCCGCCAACAGAAACTGAGGCAAGAGCAGAGCTTACACCGCTTATTGCACAGGGCAAAGCAGTATATGAAAATGGTATTGTATATGATAAGTCAAGCATTGATGAATCATTACTTGAAGAAATTGAAGCAAGAAAAGATGAAATAGCTCAGGAAACATTTGACAGTTGTAGAGATAAGATTTATGACACAATATGTGCGCAGGTTATTAAGAGCAGAGTTGTAAGACGTCAGGCAATGGAAGATATGCTTAACCGTGAAATGATGGGCTCAATAGAATGTTTATCTGAGAAGTTTAATCAGGAAATTATTGATATGCTTATCAATAATGGCGTAATGAAAGATATGAATAAAATTTTTGTTGCATTAAAATAGCAACTGGAAAGAAGGCATATAAATGGACATTAAAACATTACAAAAAGACATGATTGCAGCTATGAAGAACAAAGACAAACCAAGAAAAGAATCAATTTCAGCACTTATTCAGGCTGTAAAGAAAATGGCTATTGATGAAGGATGCCGAGATGACATTCCAACAGAAATGGTTGACAGAGTAATTTTAAAGGAAATGAAAACTGTAAAAGAGCAGATTGATTCATGTCCGGCAGACAGAACAGATTTAAAAGATGAATATCAGGCAAGATACGATGTGTTTAGTGAATACGCTCCACAGCTTATGTCAGCAGAAGAAGTTGAAGCAATCTTAAAAGAAAAATTTGCAGATGTTCTTGCTACAAAGAATAAAGGTATGATTATGAAAACAGTTATGCCTGAATTTAAAGGTAAGGCAGATGGTAAGGTGATTAACCAGACGGTAGCAAAGCTTTGCCAGTAGATTAAATCTTAAAATAAATATAAAAAAATAAAAGCATCACAAATATGACAATTGATTAGTCGGATTTGTGATGCTTTTATTTTTTATGGTGTTGAGTTATTGCTGTTCGGGATATCGAAGTTGTAAAAGGTCTCAATGCGCTTACCAAAAATCTGGAGACCTGCAAAAACGATAACGGCTACTAATATTAACAGTAGTCCATATTCAACAAGACCTTGTCCATCTTCATCAAAAATAAAGTCTAGAATATTATTCATGTTAAAACCCCTTTTCTATTGAAAATTTACCTAATACTATAATATAATAACGTTTCATTTTTTACAATAAATATAGTGAATAAAAATGTATTTATTGATGTTTTATGCTAAAATTAGTAGAATATTTAAGAGATAAAATATAGCAAAATAGAAGGATTAAATGCAATGAAAAATAATGTGTCTATCAAAGATATTGCGAAAATGGCAGGGGTATCAATTGCAACGGTATCGAGAGTAATTAATAAAAGTGGAAAAGTGGCAAAGGAAACGGAAGAAAAGATTCTTCAAATTATGAAAGAAAATAATTATGTTCCAAATTTGTTGGCAAAAGGAATGCGAACTAATAAGGTTACGACCATAGGTATTGTTATACCTGATATTTCAAATGAGTTTTTCAGCAAGATAGCAAAACAAATTCAGACGTTATTTTTTAATAAAGGTTATGCATCAATTATATGTAATACAAGTGAAGATGATAAAATAGAAAAGCAATGTATAGAAATGCTTCAGGCACAGCAGGTAGGAGGCATTATCCATATTGTTTCAGAAAAAGCAAATAAAGAAAACAAAATATTAATTCCTACAGTATATTTAGATAGAGAGCCCAAATTTAGTAATAAAAGAAAAGATATGGCGATAATAGAAAGTGATAACTTATCAGGTGGATATATAGCAACAGATGCAATGATAAAGAAAGGATGTAAAAATATAATTTGCTTAAGCCCTAAAGACGTTGTTTCTACTCATAAAAAAAGATGTCAGGGCTATGCATATGCAATGAATGAGAACGGATTAAATCTAAAGATTATAATTGTAGATAATGTGTCTTTAGAAGAAGGATATAATAAAACAAAAGAATATATAAAGAATAATAAAATAGATGGGATTTTTGCAACTACAGATATTATAGCAATAGGAGCTATAAAAGCTATAAAAGAAGCAGGATTTAAAATACCGGAAAATGTAAAAGTATTTGGATATGATGCAAGCAATATGTCGGAAGTGATAGAAACACCATTGTCAACAATTGTTCAGCCAATTGAAGAGATGACATTGGCAGCAGTAGAAATGTTGGAAAAAAATATGAATGGAGAGAAGATAAAAGAAAACAGATTGATACTTCCGGTGAAAATAAAAGAAAGATAAGTACAGGTTAGATATTATTTTTAATAAAAATATGGTAAAAAAGAACACGTTATAAATAAAAAATAGAATTAAAACGATTTTAATAAAAAAGGAGTTAATGTTTAGCTCCTTTTACTTGACAAGAAAAATGTAAACGTTTACACTAATGATAACATAAGAAAAAAATTTATACAAAATGTAAACGCTTACATAAGATAAGAACTTAAAAATAAAAAGGTAATATGAAAAGCAATTCAAGAAAATATTTAAAGTTAATTGAATTGCAGAGTGCAGAAAGGAGAATACAATGGAAAAGTTATTATGTCCATCAATGATGTGCGCAAATTATGGAAATTTAAGTGAAGAGGTAGAAAAGTTAGAGAAGGCAGGAGCAGATATATTTCATATAGATATAATGGATGGACAGTTTGTTCCTAATTTTGGAATGGGACTTCAGGATGTGGAGTTTATATGCAAAAAAGCAACGATACCTGTAGATGCCCATTTAATGATTGAAAATCCCGGAAGTTATGTTGAAAAATTTGCAAAAATGGGAATAAAAATTATTTATATTCATCCAGAATCAGATGTTCATCCGACAAGAACATTACAGTCCATTATAGATGCAGGAGCGACACCAGGGATAGCAATAAATCCGGGAACGGCAGTAGCAACGATTAAGCCATTATTGCCATTTGTAAAATATGTAATGGTAATGAGTGTAAATCCGGGATTTGCAGGACAAAAATATATCAGCTCTGTTGATGAAAAAATTAAGGAATTAATTGAATTAAAAGAAAAATATGGATATGAAGTAATGTTAGATGGAGCATGTTCTCCGGAAAGAGTAGAAACATTATCTAAGATGGGTGTAAAAGGATTTATACTTGGAACATCAGCTTTATTTGGAAAGGGAAAACCATATAAAGAACTTTTAGATGGATTAAGAGCATTATAGAATATGCGAAATTTGCATGACATCATATAGATGAAAAGAAAACGTATTAAGTTTATTTGGCAAAATGACACAGATAATTGATTGCCTGGTAGAGTGGTTAATGTGTATTAATAGGAGAAAACAAAATGAGTGTAATAGGAATAGATATCGGAGGAACAAATATCCGAATAGGTCATGATTGTAATGGTAAACTCAAGGATTTTGTTAAAATATCCACTAAGGAAAATTTAAAAGAAGGAAAAATAGTAGAGTGTTTAGCTAATATAATAAAAAAATATATAGGTGAATATTGCAAGGATGAAGAGATACAGCAGATAGCAATAGGTATACCTGCAACTTTGAGTGCTGATCGAAAAGAAATTTTGCAGGTTCCCAATATAAAAGGAATGAATAACATAAGACTGGGAGAGGAATTGGAGAAAGTTCTTGGAATTAAAGTGGCACTGGAGAGAGATGTTCATATGCTTTATTTTTGGGATAAATATGAGCAAAAAATTGCAGATGATGGAATTGGAATAGGAATATATATTGGTACAGGAGTTGGAAATGCAATATTCATAAATGGTAAACCTCTTGCAGGAAAAGATGGAGCAGCGGGCGAATTGGGACATATACCAATGATTGGAGGAAAAGAACAGTGCGGATGTGGAAATCTTGGATGCTCTGAATGTTATGCTTCAGGATGGAAACTTGTACAAATTAAAGATAAATGTTTTCCTGAAACAACTATGAATGAATTATTTGTAAAACATAGCAATAGTCATATATTACGTGAGTATGTAGATGCCATAGCTTGTGTGGCTTGCAGTGAAATAAATATATTAAATCCGGATTCCATAATATTTGGTGGTGGTGTAATTAATATGAAAGGGTTCCCAAAAGAACTTTTGGAAGAAAGATTGTATGTTCATGCAAGAAAACCATATCCGGCAGAGAATCTGGATATTAAATATTCTGTAGATAAACCTGATAATGGAGTAAAGGGTGCAATAATTTTTGCAAAAACTTTAATATAATTTCAAAAATATTCAAATTGTTGAAAAGAGAAATTAGAAATATTCTAGTTTCTCTTTTTTTACTGTAAAATTAGTCTAAACTAACTTAAGAATATTTGGTAATAATTTCTAAAAAGAAAAAGGATGCTAAATTTAAATGAAAGAAAATGAAACGTTTTTAATTAGAAAAAATTGTGCATAATGCACATAATATCGAGCCAATAATTGTAATAATAGTTGAAAATGATGAAAGATATTGACAAAAAAAGGCAAAAGACATACAATTATGACAAGAGATGAAAATAAATGAAAACAAATGACATAAAAATAAAGAAAGGATGAGCATATGAATTACGCAGGAAGATTTAATTCTTTTATTTTAAAAGGTCAAAATGTATTTGATGCAATTAAAGCGTATCATGAAATGGATGGAATTACTCATTTAGAGTTTAACTATCCGGAACATTTTGAAGGATATGATTTAGAAGAAATTAAAAAAGCAATGGGTGATTTAAAGGTAAACGGTTTAGCAGTTCGTTGGAGAAATGATTTTACAAACGGTGATTTAACTAATCCTGATCCAGAGCTTAGAGAAAGAGCAATAAGGTATTGCAAAGAGGCAACAGATATTTGTAGAGAACTTGGAGGAACCTACATTACATTATGGTTGGAAAACGATGGTTTTGATTATGCGTTTCAGGTTGATTACGAAGAAGCATGGAAACAGATGATAGATGCATTCAGAGAAATAGCAGACTATGGACCGGATATGAAGTACAGCATAGAATATAAACCGTTTGAACCGAGAAACTTCTCAATGGTTGACAGTACAGGAATGACATTACTTCTTATTAAAGAAATTGATAAACCAAATGTTGGATGTACATTAGATTTTTGCCATATGTTAATGAAGAGAGACTCCCCGGCATATGGACTTGCACTTGCAGCAAGTATGGGAAAACTTTACGGATTGCATATGAATGACGGATATTCACAGATGGACAGCGGAATGATATTTGGTTCAGTTAATATAGCTCATGCAGCAGAATTTATATATTACTTAAAGAAATATAATTATCAGGGAGTTGTATTCTTTGATACATTCCCAATAAGAGAAAATGCAAAACTTGAAACACAAGCAAATATTAATTCATTCGAAAAGATTTCTAAGATAGTAGATGAAATCGGAATGGACAGAATAGCCAAAGTAGTATCTAAACGTGACGGAGTTGAGGCACAACGCCTTGTTCTGGACATGTTAAAATAAGGAAAATTAAAGCATAAGAAAAGGAGAAAATGCAAATGAGAAAGAAAATTTTAGCAACAGCATTAGTTGCAACAATGGTATTTGGTTTAGTAGGATGCGGAAGTGGCTCAGGAGATAGCAGCCAGGCATCAAACAGTGGTTCAG
This sequence comes from Eubacterium album, assembly GCF_025336545.1. Lineage (NCBI taxonomy): Bacteria > Bacillati > Bacillota > Clostridia > Eubacteriales > Eubacteriaceae > Eubacterium > Eubacterium album. The sequence goes on from NZ_JAODBU010000003.1 coordinate 228,293, forward strand.
GTTCTTCAGCAAAAACACAGACAGAAGAATTTAACCCGGACACAGTTGAAGATAGTATGACAATCGAAGAAATTCGTCAGAACTTAGGAGATGAAGTTAAGGTTAAAGGTGGACTTCAGTTAGGAGCTATCGCAAAATCATTCTCAAATGAATTTTGGCGTAACTTCAAGAATGGTTATGAAGCAGCAGAAAAATCACTTAAAGATGCAGGAGTTGATGTTAAAATCAAAGTAGACGGAACAACAGATGAAAGTGATGAAATCGGACAGCAGACAATGACAGATAACTTAGTTAACCAGGGATATAACGCATTAATGTTAAGCCCAATTTCAGATTCAAACTTAACATCATCAGTTGACAATGCTAAGACAAAGAAGATTCCTACAATCAACGTAAATGACGGTTTAATTTCAGCAGCAGATTATTTCGTAGGACCTGATGCTTACCAGAATGGTGAATTGGCAGCTGAATGGGTTTCAAAACAGCTTGGTGACAAAGGCGAAGTTGCTATCGTAGTAGGTATGGCAAAGGCATTTGCAGCTCGTGAAAGAACAGCAGGATTCAAAGGATGGATTAAGGACAATAACTCAGGACTTAAAGTAGTAGCAGAACAGAATGCTGACTGGGATAGACAGAAAGCAAAAGAATTAGCAAGCACATGGATTCAGCAGAACCCTGACTTAAAGGCAATCTTCTGTAACAACGATGATATGGCTTTAGGTGTTGTTGAAGCAGTAGAAGAAGCAAAAGCAGACATCTTAGTAGTAGGTGTTGACGGTATCGGCGAAGCTTATGATTCAATTAGAGAAGGCAAGTTAGATGCAACAGTTGACTCATTTGGATACTATATGTCACAGGTTGCTACAGAAGTAACATTACGTGTATTAGCAGGACAGGATATTCCAAGAGTAACACATACACCACAGGCTCTTATTGATTCAACAAACGTAGACAAAGACGCAGCTGAAATCATTGGATGGACAGATGCTAAATATGTAACTGAATAGTAAAAAATAAAAAGGAACAGTTAGGTTTAGATAATGGGAGAAAGTGAGAACTTTCTCCCATCTATAAAGAAGGAGGAACTATTATGGCGAAGGCTGTTGAATTTGTTAATATTAACAAACGCTTTCCAGGAGTACACGTCCTTAAAGATATATCTTTTTCAGTAGAAGAAGGAGAAGTTCACGCACTATTAGGTGAAAATGGAGCAGGAAAATCAACTCTGCTTAATATTCTTCATGGTGTTTATCCGGAATATGAAGGTGAAGTAAGACTTCATGGAGAAAAAGTAAGCTTTAAAGACACAAATGATGCTATTGTAAATGGCAAAATATCTAAAGTTCATCAGGAAACACTTGTAGTAAAGGATCTTACAGTTGGTCAAAATGTAACAATGGGTTATGAACCTAAAAAAGGAATTTTTATAGATTTCAAAAAAATGAATAAAGAAGTAGATGAAATATTGGCAGAATTAAATTGTAACTTCAAATCATCTGATTTAGTTAGTACATTGACAGCAGGTGAAATGCAGATGTTAGCAATAGCAAGAGCGTTGTATCATCATTCAACGATTATTTCTCTTGATGAGCCAACAGCATCTATTACATTAAAAGAAACAGAAGCCCTTTTCGATGTAGTTAGAAAATTGAAAAAACAGGGTGTTACAATTCTTTATGTAAGCCATAGACTGGAAGAAATTTTCCAGATTTGCGACAGGGCTTCCATTCTTAGAGATGGTGAATACATTCAGACAATGGATATTGCAAACACAACAAGAGATGAACTTATACATGCAATGGTTGGTAGAAATGTATCAGCAGTTGCATCAAGACTTAAACCAAGTCCAAAAACTGATGAAGTTGTATTGAGTGTAGAACATTTAACAAATGAAAATTATAACGATGTTAGTTTTGAACTCCATAAAGGTGAAATTCTTGGTTTCTTTGGCCTGGTAGGTGCAGGAAGAACAGAAGTAATGAGAACCATTATAGGAGCGGATCAAAAAACATCCGGAAAGATTATCCTTAAAGGAAAAGAAGTAAAGAATGGCTGGAATACTACAAAAGCGTTGAAGGCCGGAATAGGATTATTACCTGAAGATAGAAAAACACAAGGATTTATGAATCTTTCTAACAACTATGAAAATATAGCAATTTCAAGTTTGGAAAAATATATGAAAGGTCCGTTTACGGATGAAAAGAAGAAAATAAAAAATGCAGAACGCTTTTTTGAAGAAATGGATGTACATCCAAGAAGAGTTGATTATCTGACAAGTAACATGTCAGGTGGAAATCAGCAGAAAGTAATTTTAGCAAGATGGATGGCTACAGATGTAGATATAATCATATTTGATGAACCTACAAAAGGTGTAGACGTAGGTGCTAAAGCAGAAATTTACAGATTGATGGAAGAACTTGTTGAAGAAGGTAAGAGTATAATCGTAGTTTCTTCAGAGTTACCGGAAGCAATGGGTATTAGCGACAGAATCATCGTAATGAGTGAAGGAAAAGTAACAGCTGAACTTACAAGTAAGGTTGATTTTGTAGAAGATTCAATTCTTGATTTGGCAATTGGAGGTAATTAGAATGAAAGGTATATGGAATAAATATAAACGTGAATTTGTAGTGTTAATAGCTACACTTGCAATGTGTGTAGTATTCACAGTGTTAAATAAAAATTTCTTAAATTACAGTAACTTTTTAACAGTTTTGCAACAGATGGTATTAAATGGTATACTTGCCGTAGGTATGATGTTTACAATCATTACCGGAGGTATCGATCTTTCAGTAGGATGTACATACGCAATCACAGGTATTGTAGTAGCTTCATGTACAGTTAACTATGGAATGAATCCATTTTTAGCTATTTTAGTAGGTATATTAATTGGAGCAGTTCTTGGAGCATTCAATGGTTTCCTTATTAATCAGTTAAAACTTCAGCCTTTCATTGCTACATTAGGTACAATGAGTTTATACAGAGGTATTGCTTACGTAGTAACAGGTGGTGTTCCTGTAACTAATGTTCCAACATCATACAGAGACATTTTCAATGGAATCGTGTTTGGTGGTGTAAGAAACTACATCATCGTAATGGTAGTAGTATTCGTAATAGCTCACATTCTTTTATCAAAAATGAGAAGCGGAGATTACTTATATGCAGTAGGTGGAAATGAAGAAGCAGCTAAATTATCAGGTGTTAACGTAATTAAAACAAAGTATATCGCTTACATTTTCTGCGGAATATGTGCAGCAATAGCAGGTATGATTATGTTAGCAAGTTTAGGTTCAGCAGAAGCTACAGCAGGTCAGGCTTATGAAACAAATGCCATCGCAGCAGCAGCTATCGGTGGAACAAGAATGGCAGGTGGTAAAGGTACAGCACTTGGAACATTCATTGGAGCATTAATGCTTGCAGTATTAAAAGTAGGTATGGTAGTTATCAACGTTGACTCTTTCTGGCAGTTCGTTGTAACTGGTATTATAATCATTGTAGCTTCATACTTTGAATTTATTCAGCAGGATATTAAAGGATTTGTTGCACGTCATAAAAAAGCTGCAAACTAAATAATGGCATTATATTATGAACATTATAAGAAACTAAAATAAATATTTGATTTAAGAGGTGCAGGAATATTAATTTAAATATTTATGCACCTCTTGTTGTATAATTACATAATGTAAGTGTCAAAAGAATAAATGGCGATTGTGTTTGTGAAAATAAGAAACTTGTGTTGACACTTAGCAATGTGAACGGAAAAATGTCAAAGGAGAAACATAAATGAAAGATAAGATTACAGTTATTGGTAGCCTGAACTATGATATTATTTTAAAAATATCAAGATTGCCATATAAAGGAGAAACATTACCGGCAAATGAAGCTGCATATAGTGCGGGTGGAAAAGGCGCAAATCAGGCAGTTCAGGCAGCAAAGCTCCATACACCGACATATATGGTTGGTTGTGTTGGAACAGATGCAGCAGCAGATTTCCTTGTAAGTACAGCAAAGCAGTATGGAGTAAATACAGATTATATTAGAAAAGTTCCGGGAAGCAGCGGAATGGGAATTATAAACGCAATTGATGACGGTAGTGTATTTGCTTGCATAGTAAGAGGCGCGAATTATGAAATCACAAAACAGGATATCGACCATGCAATGCCTGCATTAAAGGAATCGAAAGTATGTATTTTGCAAAATGAAATTCCTGTAGAAATGATTGAATATGCAATTGATAAAGCTAAGGAAGCCGGATGTATTGTAGTTTTAAATGCGGCTCCGGCGATAGAACTCAAAGATGAATATTTGGCGAAAACAGATATATTAGTTGTTAATGAAGTAGAAGCAGCTTTTTATTGCAAGACAGAAATTGATTCTCTTGATAAAGCAAAAGAAGAAATAAAGAAAACTGCTGAAAAATATGGAAACAATGTAATCTTTACATTAGGTAAGGATGGAGCGGTTGTATACGAAGATGGTAAAATAGAAGTAATTCCGGCAATGAAAGTAGATGCGGTAGAAACTACAGGTGCCGGAGATTCATATATTGGAGCAGTAAGTCATTCGATAGTTGAAGGAAAAGGATTAATAGAAGCTTGTAAATTTGCAACAAAGTGCAGCGCAATAACTGTATGCAGATATGGCGCACAGCCTTCAATGCCAACTTTAGAAGAAGTTGAATAGAAATGACAAAAAATGACAAAAAATGATTGAAAAGTTTTCCGCAAAAGTATAAACTATAAATAGGTATAATTTATCTAATAAAACCAAGAAGGAATAGGATATAGAAAGTATAAACTATAACTGTTTATTTATACTTTTCAATGTTAGGAGGCAGATATGATTCCATATGAAAGAAGGTTACAAATATTAGATTTACTGGAAAAAAGCGAAGTTGTATCTTTGGATGAGTTCTGCAAATCTTTAGGGGGCGTATCGGAGTCTACCGTTAGAAGAGATTTGAAGACTATGGAAAAAGAAGGAGAGATAACTCTTCTTAGAGGTGGTGGTGCATGCCTAAAGAGGGGAAGTTATGAAGTGCCTGTAATTTCTAAGTTTGGCAAAAATGTTGAAGAGAAAGAACGTATCGCAAAGTATGCGGCTGATTTAGTTAAAGACGGTGAATCAATTTATATTGATTCAGGCAGTACAGCTTTAATGATGATAAAATATTTGAGAGAAAAAAATATTACTGTTGTAACAACAAATGCAATGATTTATCAGGAGTTGCAGACCAATAATATTAAATGTATTGTTGCAGGAGGAGAGATTAATATAACAACTGCATCAATAATAGGAATTACAACAAATAATTTCCTTAAAAAATATTATTTTGATAAAGCATTTATTGGAATGTCCGGTTTCTCAGAAGGGGCAGGATTCAACACACCTGATTTACTTGAAGCTGAAAAGAAGCGTATAGTACATCATAATTCAACAAAATCATACGTTCTTGCAGACAGCACGAAATCAGGCAAAAATACATTATGCAAAGTTATGGAATTAGAGGAAGCAACAATAATTTGTGATAAGAAAACAAGTGTTGTTGAAGCAGGCAATAATTACATAATAGCAGAATAAACATAGTATTAAATTTGTTGCAAAAATTTTCACAAAAATAAAACATGTGAATACAAAAATAAATATTAGAGGTGTGAACTATGAAGATAGGAATTGGAAATGATCATGTTGCAGTAGACATGAAAAATGAAATTAAAGAATATCTTGAAAGCAAAGGATATGAAGTTGTAAACTTTGGAACAGATTCTAAGGAAAGATGCAATTATCCTGTTTATGGTGAGGCAGTAGCAAATGCTGTTGTAAGTGGAGAAGTAGACTGTGGTGTTTTAATTTGTGGAACAGGCGTAGGAATTTCACTTGCAGCTAATAAAGTTAATGGAATAAGAGCATGTGTATGTAGCGAACCATATAGTGCAAAATTATCGAAGCAGCATAATAATTCTAATATCATAGCATTTGGCGCAAGAGTAATTGGTGTTGAAACAGCCAAGATGATAGTAGATGAGTGGTTAAATGCTGAATATGAAGGCGGACGTCATCAGGTTAGAATTGATATGATTAAGGAAATTGAAGAAAAGCAAAAACAAAAATAAAAAAGGAGATAGAAAGCTATGAAGGTAAAAAATATTTCAAATCCCGAAGAATTTTTAAAGGTTATTGACAGTTGTGAAGGCAAAGTAGAATTAATTACAGATGATGGAGACAGATTAAATTTAAAATCAAAATTATGCCAGTTAGTTTCATTATCAACAATTTTTTCGTCAGCAGCAAAAATACCTGAAATGGAAATTATTGCCCATGAATTGGAAGATTCTAAAAAGATAATGGATTATCTTATGCGTGGATAAATAAAAAAGTAACTTAATATTTAAAGGAATAGTAATAAAGCCGATGCGAAAGCATCGGCTTTATGTTATAATGTGCGATATGGGTAATGAAATAAAAAAAGACAAGGAGAAGAGTTTTATGAAACGAAGAAACAAAGGTTTAATGTTGCTTGTTACATTGCTGTTGATAACATTATTTTCAACAACGGTATTTGCAGCAGATGAAGCAGAGTATGTTCCTAAATTATTTGGGACATTTTGGGCGTTGATACCGCCACTTGTGGCAATTGTACTTGCATTGATTACAAAGGAAGTTTATAGTTCATTGTTTATCGGAATTGTAATTGGTGGAGTACTATATGCGGGTGGTTCATTTGAAAAAACACTTACACATGTACTTAGTGATGGAATAGTTGGTTCACTTTCAGATTCTTATAATGTTGGTATTTTAGTATTCTTAGTTGTTCTTGGAACAATAGTTGCATTGATGAATAAGGCAGGAGGATCAGCAGCGTTTGGAGAATGGGCTTCTAAGCACATTAAGACAAGAGTAGGAGCACAGCTTGCAACTATAGCACTTGGTTGTTTGATTTTTGTAGATGACTATTTTAACTGTCTTACAGTAGGTAGTGTTATGAGACCTGTAACAGACAGACATAATGTATCAAGAGCTAAGCTTGCATATTTAATAGATGCTACGGCAGCTCCCGTATGTATTATTGCACCGATTTCTTCATGGGCAGCAGCAGTTACAGGATTTGTAAAAGGTGAGGACGGATTTGTAGTATTTATAAAATCAATACCATATAACTATTATGCTTTATTGACGATTGTTATGATGATTACAATTGTTGTAATGAAAGTAGATTTTGGCTCAATGGCAAAGCATGAAGCAAATGCAGCTAAAGGAGATTTGTTTACAACAGGTAAAAAAATATATGAAGAAATTGATAATGAAGGAAAAGAGAAAAAAGGTAAAGTATGTGACCTTGTAGTTCCTGTAATTACACTTATTATATGCTGTATTATTGGCATGATTTATACGGGAGGATTTTTCTCAGGTACAGATTTTGTGACAGCATTTTCAAATAGTGATGCATCAGTTGGTTTAGCATTAGGTAGTATATTTGCACTTGTTATTACATTAGTATTTTATGTTGTACGAAGAATATTACCGTTTAATGAGTGTATGGATTGCCTTCCGGAAGGATTTAAGGCAATGGTTCCTGCAATTCTTATTTTAACATTTGCATGGACATTAAAGAACATGACAAGTAGTTTAGGAGCAGCAGAATTTGTTGAAGTAATAATGAAGAATAGTGCTGAAGGTTTTGCAATATTCCTTCCTGCGGTTATATTTGTAGTAGGATGTGGACTTGCATTTGCAACAGGTACATCATGGGGAACATTTGGTATCCTAATTCCTATTGTTGTACAGGCATTCCAGAAAACTGATCCTGCAATGATGATTATTGCCATATCTGCATGTATGGCAGGAGCTGTTTGCGGAGACCATTGTTCTCCAATTTCAGATACAACAATTATGTCATCGGCAGGAGCACAATGCGAACATACAAATCATGTATCTACACAGATTCCATATGCAGTAACAGTTGCTGTAGTTTCATTTATAACATACATAATTTCAGGAGCATTGCAGAAAGCAGCAGGAATTGGATGGGCTGCACTTCCTATCGGAATTATTCTTATGATTGGAACTATTGTAGGAATTAAAGTTTTAGGCTCGGGAAAAGAAGTAGTTAATGATTAGTATTATTAAGCTAGATTTCTTAATTGTAAATATATTTAGCGTTAATATATAAAACAGAGGAGTATCCGTAGAGGGTACTCCTATTTTATTGGGAAGAAGCCGGTTGCTCATTTTTTATTTGTTTTCCCTCTGAATCTATATGATAATTATCAGTATAAATAAGCTGTGAAACAGGCACAATCTCATATCCTTTTTCTTTTAAACCTTCAATTACTTTAGGAAGAGCCTGAATAGTATATTTTGCACTATTATGCATTAAAATGATGGCGCCGGGTTTTAAAGACTTATTATTAAGAACTTCATTTACAATTGCATCAACACCATAGTTTTTCCAATCTAGAGAATCTACAGACCATTGTATTGTAAAATAACCACATTCTTTTGCTTTAACAATAACATGATTATCATAATCGCCGTAAGGAGGTCTAAACAAATTCATTTGATAGGAAGTAAGATTTTTAACGTTTTCGGTAACAGTATTAAGTTCATTGCATATTTCTTCGTTTGACAGAGAACTCATATTCTTATGATTTGCACTATGATTGCCTAAATCATGCCCTTGCTCGTAAATCGCTTTTACGTCATTAGGGTATTGCTTAACCCAGCCACCTGTCATAAAGAAAGAGGCTTTAATATTATTTTCTTTTAAAATATCTAATATTTTTTGTGTATCATCATTTCCCCAGGCAGCATCAAAACTAATGGAAACCTGAGGTTTAGCAGTATCTACACAATAAATTGGAAGTTCTTTTGCAGTAGATGAAACAGGGAGAGAATCAAATGTATCTTTATAGGAAAAACCCTGAAAATAATATGTAACACCAATTGCTAATGCGATAAAGAAAAGCCAGGAAATACTCCTTTTTGTCATACTAAGATATTCAGAATTATTTGACATTGTAACCTCCTATGTTTTATTGTACAGTTTATGAAAAATACGGGATGGATATGATTACAAATTTATAAATTATAGAGTATAATAAGCCGTGGAAAATATATGAAATTTTATTTAATTAAGAAACATAGGATGGCATAAAATGAGATACATGAGAAAATCAAAACGTAGAAAAGAAAGAATTAAAAAAATCGGAATATTATTAATAGTTGCATTAGTGGCTATGGTTGCATGGAAGGCAAGTGAAATTTATTATGGCAAAATAAATTTGAGTAAGTTGGAAAATATGGAACGACCGGAATGGATAGATGTACAGATTATAGATGTTGATGGTGCATCAAGAAGTGGAGAAAAACTTGACAGCATTAAAGATATAGTTATTCACTATGTCGGAAATCCGGGAAGTACGGCACAGCAAAACCATGATTTTTATGCTGGAAATCAGTCAAATGTAAGTTCTCATTTTGTGGTAGGATTAGATGGCGAAGTAATTCAATGTATTCCGCTAGATGAAATGTCAGCAGCAAGTAATTGGCGAAACAATGACACTATATCGATAGAGGTATGTCATCCGGACAAATCAGGAAAATTTAATAAAAAGACTTATAAATCTTTGGTAAAACTTACTGCATGGCTCGAAATGGCATGTGGGTTAAATGAAGACCATGTAATTAGACATTATGATATAACAGGAAAAGAATGCCCAAGATACTATGTTAAACATGAAGATGCGTGGAAAAAATTTAAAAAAGATGTAAAGAAATACAGAAAATAATCTGAAAAAACCATAAGAAAATACTCACGTGAAAATAACAAAAAAGAAAATGTTATACGAATATAATCACTGAAAAGAAGCGAAGCGGATTTGGCATGTCAGGAAGAAAAAATAAAAGAAAATTTGCCTAAAGTGGCTATTATATGTGAATATGATGCAATGCCTGAAATTGGACATGGTTGTGGGTATTCGGCAAGTTGTGCAGCAGGAATTATATGTGCACTTGCAATTAAAGAAGAACATAGTGAGTATAGAAACCGATAATTGGGATTTTATATCCTAAATAAAAAGGCAAAACTGGGGCAAATTCTTAATTTTACTAATTTGCCCTTTAAGAAATAAAAAAATGTATTATAATATGTTAGGTGTGTAAAGCACAAAAATATATGAGTAAGGAAGAAAAGAATGGGAAATCAAGTAAAAAAAATGGGAAAAGCATTAATGCTTGTTCTTGCAATGTTAGTATGTTTTAACATTGGTGTTATGGCGCAGGAAATAGAGGCAACAATGGCACCGGAAAATGTAAAAGAAGCAGAAACGACAAAGGTAGCAGGAGAAACAGAAACAACAAAACATACAGGTGAAGTTGAAACAACAACTAAAGCAAATGAGACAGAAACAACAAAGCCTTCAGGAGAGACAGAAACAACAACCCCTAGTGAAAACAATAATGGAACAAATACAACGCAGCCAAATGTAAGAATTTTATTTGTTGGTAATAGTTCAACTTATTATAATGATATGCCACAGATGGTAAAAGGACTTGCACAGGCTGATGGAGTGAATGTAACAATTCAGGCACTTACAGCAGCAAATTACAAACTTTATCAGTTCGCTGATGAAAAGGACACATATGGTTCTCAGCTTATAAGTGCATTAAAAAATTATAAGTGGGATTATGTAATTCTTCAGGATCACAGAGAAATGATTATCACAGATATTGCAAAAACTCAGACAGCAATCGAAACATTAAAACCATTAATTCAGAGTTCAGGTGCAAAGATGCTTCTTTATGATACACAGGCTGATTATATTGGAAGGAGTTTTACTGCAACAGGATATAGCTATTATTTATCACATAATGAAATACAGCATTATATGATAAAGGGTTATTATATGATGGGAAATAAGTATGGCGCGCAAGTTATTTCATCAGGAGTTAATTTTGAAAGATGCTTAAAACAGTTTCCTGATATAAAATTATACAATGCGGATAACATACATCCTACACCTACAGGAAGTTATTTGGCAGCGTGTACAATTTATGGAACAATATTTAATACAACAGCATTAGAAAATAAGTATTTACCTGAAAGTGAATACGATTCTAATGGACTTCTTAAGAAAGTTACTAAAGAAGCTGCTTTAAAAATGCAGGCTATAGCAGACCCAAGACTGACAATTGATACTTCATATGTAGAGGTAAATAAAGGATTTAATTCAAAAGTAACAGCAACATTGATTGCAAATGAAAAGAATGAAATTTTGAAAGATTATAAAAATGAAATTCAGTATTCAAGTTCAAACGATACAGCTATTTCAGTAAACAAATATACCGGAAGTTACAATGCAATTGGCGTTGGAGATTCAATGATAATGGCAACAACAGACAGTGGATTGATTACAATGTGTACAATAAGTGTAAAGCAGCCTTCGACATCATTTGCAATTAACGAAACAGGAATAGCCAAATTATATAAGGGCGATACTATTCAGTACACAACAAAGATAGCACCAAGTGATACAACAGATACAGTTAAATGGACAAGTAATAACACATCTGTAGCAACTGTAAGTGATACAGGTCTTGTTACAGCAAAGAAAGTAGGAACTGCAAAAATAACAGCAACTACAACAAGTGGTATTAAGGCAGTACGTTACATAAGAGTAAAACTTATTAAACCTAAAAATGTAAAAGTTAAGAAGCTTTCAACAAAAGCAAAAGGAAGAAGATATGCAAATATAAGAATTACATGGACAAAGAATACTAATGCAGTTAAATATTATGTATATCGTTCATCAGGTTCAGGATACAAAAAAATTGCTACAACTAAAAAGCCAAAATATATAGATAAAAATAAGAAAAAAGGTGTTAAATACTATTACAAAGTTAGAGCGGTTTATTCAAACTCTAAATGCAATAGTTATTTGTCAGAGACAAAATCAATTTCTTTAAAATAATAGAGAAATTGGTTAGAAATTAAGAATGATTAATCTATTAGAAATGACAGATGAAACAGAATAAATTAAGACAATAGTTTTAAATAAAAACGGAGTTGACATTTTACGACTATTTAAATATAATTACACGAGAAATTAATAGTCCGTGAGGGAGTAGTTCGCGTGAAAGCGTGATTTGTCAACAATCCCGATAGCATAAGCTATCTGGCAAATATTAAAGAATGAGACTTATGGTTTTGAAGATACTAATAATAATTAGTGTCTTCAAAATTATGAGTCTTTTTTATACCTGTAATGTCAAGGCATAGACATATGAGATTAAATCTGTTTTGAATATGACAAAAATGTATATTTTAGATATCGTTAAAACATTAGATTGTTAAAATGTATATTTGGGACAAAAGACGTTAATTTTTAAATAATTTACATGGGAAATAAATTATTAAGTATAAATACAAGATATATACTATGAACAAATCGGATATTAAATCTAATTCTATTATACAAAAGGGCAGGAGATAAAAATGGAATATTTAGTTGAGTTCTTATTGTTGGGAGTTGGACTTGCAATGGATGCGTTTGCAGTGTCTATTTGCAAAGGATTAGCTATGCGCAAAGTCAATAAAAAACAGGCAGTTGTCATAGCGTTGTTTTTTGGTGGCTTTCAGGCAATTATGCCGATAGTCGGATGGTTTTTATGTAAGGGTTTTCAAAACTATATAGAAGCTTTTGATCACTGGATAGCTTTTGCATTATTGGCATTTATTGGAATGAAAATGATTATAGAAACATTGAGTGAAAAGGAAGAAGATGTAGTTGTTGAAAAAATGGATCCGCCACTTGACATGAAAGAAATGCTTATGCTTGCAATTGCAACAAGTATAGATGCATTGGCAGTTGGTATATCTTTAGCAGCTCTTGACAGACCAATAGTGGAATCATCAGCCATTATCGGTGTGGTTACATTCGTTATATCTATTATTGGTGTTTATATTGGAAACTTTTTTGGAAACAGATATAAGAAAAGAGCAGAGTTTGCAGGTGGAATCATTTTAGTACTAATAGGTGTAAAGATTTTATGCGAACATATGGGATGGATAGCATTTTAAATTTTGAAAAGAAAATAAAATGAAAGAAATTCATTTTTAATAAATGTTTTCGACAAATGGCTGCCGACCGGAGGGAAGGGCAGTACATCTTTTTATGGAGGAAAAAGATATGATAATAACAATAATAACGGCATTATTACTTTTAATAGTTGGATTTATATTGCTGGTTAAAGGAGCAGATTTTTTTGTAGAAGGAAGTGCAAGTGTAGCAAAGAAGTTAAAGATTCCATCACTTGTAATTGGAATGACAATTGTGGCAATGGGAACAAGTTTGCCTGAATGTTCAGTCAGCATTATTGCTTCAATGAATGGAAGTAATTCTTTATCAATCAGCAATGCAGTTGGTTCAAATATATTTAATCTTATGGTTGTGTGTGGAATTTGTACTTTGTTTATTCCACTTGAAGTAGCTAAGGATACGATAAAAAGAGACTTCCCACTTTCAATAGCATGTGCACTCCTTTTATTATTTACGGGTTATACATCAATGACATTGGGTAGAACAGAAGGAATAGTATTTTTAATCTGCTTTGCATTTTTTATTCTTATAATGGTTAAAAGCACAATGAAATCAAGAAAGATTTCAAATGAGGAAATGCAGGAAATAGATGAAGAAATCGAAGAAATATCAGAAAATTTGTCAGGAGTTAAATGTCTGTTATATATAGTTGGTGGAGCTGTTGCAATAAAATTTGGTGGTGATTTTGTAGTAAACGGTGCAACTTCAATAGCAAGAACAGTAGGAGTAACAGAAACAGTTATAGGGCTTACAATTGTAGCACTTGGAACCAGTCTTCCTGAACTTGTTACATCAATTGTGGCAGCGAGAAAGAAAGAAGTTGATATGGCTGTTGGCAATGTAATAGGTTCAAATATTTTTAATATATTAATGGTACTTGGAATTGCAGCAACAATAAGTCCAATTACATTTTTAACAGAAAATATAATAGACATTATTGTATTAGTAATATTTAGTGGACTTGTATGGGCATTTGCCTGGACAAAGAAACAGCTTGATAAAAAAGAAGGAATAATAATGTTAGTCCTTTATGTTATTTATACAGTCTATATTCTTATGAGATAAAAAAATAAACTATACTTATAATGAAATAATTACAGAATTAGAATTTTAGTATACTTATAATAGATTATTGATGAATAATTTTGTAAACACAAAAAAGTTTATCTTATAAACACAATTTTATAAATACAATTTTATCAACAAAAAAAGTTTAGTTTGACAATAAAAAAAGAGTGGTTTATAATCACATTAATTAGGTGCATTTGCACAATATATCAGTAAGGCTATGACGAAGAGAAGTAACATAGATTATCGCTTCCAGAGAGCGGATGATGGTGAGATGTCCGCAGAATGAATTTATGTGAATAACACTTTCGAGCTGCAATCCGAAAGCAATGGCAAGTAGGTGCGACGTGGTTGTACGACACACAACAGGGTTTATCCCATGAGTGGCTGCAATGCAGCAAATCAGGTGGTACCGCGGAATAAGTTAGATTAACTGTCCGTCCTGAACTGTAGTAGTTTAGGATGGGCTTTTTTTGTTTGAATTTGCTATAAAATTTGAACAATATAGTTTAATTGTTTTCCTAAACAATATATAAAAATATGAAGGAGACTAACAGAATGGATACAAACACAAATAACATTTATCGTGATGTTACAATGGACAACATATCTGAAGCAAATGTTGGACAGACAATGAAGATTTGCGGATGGGTTGAAAACATCCGTGACCATGGTGGTGTTTCTTTTATCGATTTAAGAGACATGTATGGCCAGATGCAGGTAGTAATGAGAGATACTTCATTACTTGATGGAATTAATAAGGAAGATTGTATTTCTGTAGAAGGACCAATTCAGCATAGAGATGAAGAAACGTACAATGATAAGATTGCAACAGGAACAATCGAATTAGAAGCACAGAAAGTAACGGTTTTAGGAAAAGTTTACAGACAGCTTCCATTTGAAATAATGACATCTAAGGAAACAAGAGAAGATGTCAGATTAAAATATCGTTATCTTGATTTAAGAAATAAGAAAGTAAAGGATAACATGATTTTCAGATCAAAGGTTATTTCTTTCTTAAGAGAAAAGATGACAGAGATGGGATTCTTAGAAATTCAGACACCAATTCTTTGTGCATCATCTCCTGAAGGCGCAAGAGATTACATTGTACCTTCAAGAAAATTTAAAGGAAAATTCTACGCTCTTCCACAGGCACCACAGCAATATAAACAGTTGCTTATGGTATCAGGATTTGACAAATATTTCCAGATTGCACCATGTTTCAGAGATGAAGATGCAAGAGCAGACCGTTCACCTGGGGAATTTTATCAGTTAGATTTTGAAATGAGTTTTGCTACTCAGGAAGATGTTTTCAGAGTAGGTGAAGAAGTATTAAGTGCAACATTTGAAAAATTTGCACCTGAAGGATTTGAAGTAACAAAGGCTCCATATCCTATTATCAGTTATAAGCAGGCAATGCTTGAATTTGGTACAGATAAGCCTGATTTAAGAAACCCATTAAGAATAGTTGATGTTACAGACTTCTTCCAGAGATGTACATTTAAGCCATTCCATGGCAAGACAGTAAGAGCTATTAAAGTTCATGCTGATATGTCAAAGGGATTCCATGAGAAATTATTGAAATTTGCTCAGAGCATCGGAATGGGAGGACTTGGATATCTTGAAGTTAAAGAAGATATGACATATAAGGGACCAATTGATAAATTTATTCCGGATGATATGAAGACAGAAATTAAGGAGATTGCAGGATTAGAAGCAGGAGATACAATTTTCTTTATCGCTGATAATGAAAAGCAGGCTGCTTTATATGCAGGTGAAATACGTACAGCATTAGGAGAAAGACTTGATTTAATTGAAAAGAACGCATATAGATTCTGTTACATCAATGACTTCCCAATGTATGAATATGATCCTGAAGCAAAGAAGATTATATTTACACATAACCCATTCTCAATGCCACAGGGTGGACTTGAAGCATTAGAAACAATGAAACCTGAAGACATTCTTGCATACCAGTATGATATTGTATGTAACGGTGTTGAATTATCATCAGGTGCTGTTAGAAATCATGATATGGAAATCATGGTTAAGGCATTTGAAATTGCAGGTTACACAGAAGATGATTTGAAAGAAAAATTCGGAGCACTTTACAATGCATTCCAGTTTGGAGCACCTCCACACGCAGGAATGGCTCCTGGTGTAGACCGTATGATTATGCTTCTTACAAATGAAGAAAATATCAGAGAAATTATTCCATTCCCAATGAATGGTAACGCTCAGGATATGATGTGCGGAGCTCCTGGTGAAGTTACAGAACAGCAGCTTAGAGAAGTTCATATTAAAGTTAGACAGTAATAAAGATATAAATACAGATCCCGGGGTTTTAACACTTGGGGTCTGTTTTACTTTATATAATGAGTTGGGCATTTGCGTAAATAATACAAAGCAATATGACAAAAAGCAATTTTATTAACATATTTTAAAATGAAATTAAACATTTAAACATATGTAGAAATGGGATAAGCAGATTGGAGAAAAATATGTACGATACAGTTATTTTTGATTTAGATGGAACGTTACTTAACACAATAGATGATATAGCAGCAGCAGTACAATATGCTCAGAAAAAATATGGCTTTCCGGTTCACACAGTAGACGAAGTAAAAAAACACGTCGGAAATGGTCTTAGACTTTTGATGCACCGTTCAATTCCTGAAGGTGAAAATAATCCGGATTTTGATAAGATATTTGCTGATTTTAGTGAGTATTATCAGAAACATTGTCAGGTAAAAACAAGAGCTTATGACGGTATATTAGATTTGATAAAAGAATTAAAAAAACGAAATATTAAAATGGCAATTGTATCAAATAAGAATTACAAGGCAGTTGAATCTTTGAAAAATATTTATTTTGAAGGTTTAATAGATGTTGCATTAGGAGAAAATGAAGCTGCCGGAATTAAGAAAAAACCGGCAAAAGACATGGTTATGTCAGCACTCGATAAATTAGGCAGTACACAGGAAAAATCAATTTATGTAGGAGATTCAGAAGTTGATAGTCAGACTGCTGTTAATTCAGGACTTGATTGCATTCTTGTAAGTTGGGGATTCAGAACAAAAGACATTTTAGAAAAACTTACTTATAAGAAAATAATAGATGAACCAATGAAGTTATTAGATGTGATTGCGTAAGTAATATAATAAAGAGGGGCGAATTTATTCGTCCCTCTTTATTATTAAATATAGATTATAAAACATTTGTTAGGCAGGTATTGACCATTTTTCTGTATTAAATAAACAGGGTTTTCATTGTATCTAATGTTCGACCCACTTTATCATTGGTTACTTTCAAGACTATCATTCTGATAAACAATATTTCCTGAAAGACCATTTGAGTACGTAAGTTTTTTCCGTTTAAAATGGTTCAATATCTGAATCCACAATCGAATAAAATCATTGCCACAAAATATAAGAAAAAGAACAAGTCCTAATAAGGATGTGTATTTACCAACCTTTATAAGAGGTGCATGATAGACTAATTTAATAATATGATGTCCTGCTGAAAGAGAAAATCCTAAAAAAGCATTATCAGTCATAAAGTAATCAATTTTTTGGCCGTCCACATATACTGAGAATCCTTTATCGTAAGGAATTGTTGTAGTAAAATAACTATCTTTATCTAAAGTAATGTTCCCTGTAATCATATTATTTTCATAAGCAACATCAGTCATCATTGTAATGTTATTTTTTAAGGCAGAAACCTGGTCATAATCAATTTTATAAATTTCAAATTCACTGAATTCAAAACTACATCCTTTAGGAAAACGAATGTTTAATATATTATTGTCAGCAGAATCTGATACAACAAATTTAAAATTGAAATTTTTATTAGGATAAGCAGAATTAAGACCACTTAAACTATTTTGAATACCATTAATTTTAATTGTTGAACGGTTTCTACCATATCCTTTGATATTGCATTTTATAATATAAATACAGTCCTTTAAATTATCAGGAATCTCAACATTAAAAGTTTTTGCACCCTTCATAGTATCAACATGATAATATCCATCTGTAGTACGCTCTAATTTTAAATCCATATTAAGATTAACCTTCTTTAACATAGAATGATAAGAAGAATTAACATCATCATCAACAACAATATATTTTAATAAAGCAATCTCTTTTTCTTCAGGTGAAAGAGAAAGATATTCGTCTAAACTCATAGTATCTTTAGATGCAAATCCAAGAGAATAAGCATTATCTGATTTATATACCTTGACATTGCCTGCCTGACAGACTGCCTTGTATCCTGCAGGAGCAGTTGTTGTGGAAGCAATGTATTTAACACCCATAAGTGTTTTAAACAAAACATCATTTGATGAAGTGATGGAAATGTCATTAACGGTAGGGTTACTAAGCTGAAGGTCATAATTACACATATTTAAATAAGGCTTATTAAAAACAGATGAGTAACAACCTTCTGAAAAATATTTCTTTCCATATATGATATTATTTGTAAATTTACTATCAGTTATATTGCTCGTTCTGAAAAATGTATCATCACCATTTAATGCAATTGCAATAGCAGCGTTTTTACTTTTATCATAATATTTTGCAGCATCTTTTTTTGCAACCAAAGTGTCAGAAGCATTTCCAACATAGCAACAGAAAATGGCAATTAAAATTGTAGGCAACATAAAAACATAGTTCTTTTTTATTTGGCAATAGGCAGCAATAAAACAAAAAGTAATTATAAGGTCAATAACTATTGCAATGTATATTGGATTTTCATGCATATATGCAGAAATTGCAATAAGAACTAATATGCCAAATGTAACGAGTGCTAATTTACCGGTTTCATATTTTTTAGCTAATAAATCCCTTACAAAAAATGCGGTAACAAGCAAAATTAAAGGAACAAATGGAATAAGAGCTTTCCCTCTAATGTATAGAAAACCGTTTAATAAATATTGACCTACAGGAAATGCTGAAACAAACAAAATACAAATGCAAAGAAACTTCTTTGAAAAATCTTTACTTAATATTAATATGCAGGCTAAAGCTAAAAATGCAATAGCAGTCACACCCATTCCATAAGGTGTGTAAAACATTTCGTTATTAGGAAACTGAGGTATAAATAATTTAGCTAAAGAAATTGATTTACCATCAGAGGAACCACGTCCTGATAAAATAGCAGCAAGACTTGGAAGTAAAATTACTGCGGAAAGCAAAATTCCAATAAATGAACTTGCACCATATCTTAAAGCAAAGAACCAAAACGGCTTTTTACCAGCAGGAAGTTTGTAGTATAGTTCCTGATTTTCTTTGTACTCAAAAAATTTGTAAATAGCATAAATACTTATGGCAACAATTCCTGACACAGCAAAGAAATAACTTGTTAAAAACATACATGTAATGCTTAGAATAAGAAGTATCTTTCTGTCTTTTTTATATAAACGGTCAACACCAACTAAAGCTAATAATAAAAATGGAATATAATCCATGAACATTACCTGCTTATGGCTGTGGTACAATAATGGACCGGCGCAGGCAAATAAAAAAGTAATAAAATAAACAGTGCTTCGATTCATGTTGTTGTGTGATTTAAGCCAAAAGTAGAAAATATAAACAGATAACAAAACAACTACAATACTTGAAATGCTTATATATAATGCCATTTGGACATTTGGTAAAAAATAACTTATTAAAATAATTGGATTCATAAATCCGTAATAAGAAAAATTATACGCATTTTGTCCGGCACCTAAATTAAGATTAAACTCAGGAAAAAGTCTGCCTGTATCATAAAATGACTGCCTAAAATAATCAGGGAGTACACTGTGCTGGGACAGCCAGTCTACGGAAGAACCATAAATATAATCAGAACCTGTTATAAGAAAGACAATTCCAAGAATAAAAGCAGTCACCAAAGAAAGGTAAATGAAATCATTTAACTCTATATATTTTTTTTGCGATTTTTTAATAGATTTAATAAAATTCATAACTTACTCCTTTTCCCGCTAACAAATTTTATTTCAAATTAATAAGTACTAACTGCATTAATAGAATTATTAATAAATATGCCAAATAATCATCAAAACAGTTAATAACTTTATTTTTATATTACATAAATAATGTACAATTCAAAATTTAAAGAACCATATTGAAATATCTTAAGTATTCTTTAAGAATGAAAAAAAGACCGCTTCGTATGTTACAATAAGTCGAAATAAAAACTTACCGGATAATCTTTAAAATAGAAAATAAAATGAACTAAGTTTAGATTTTATAAATATTTCCGATGACGAGTTACTGATAAAAGGAAAGGAGAAAGTAGCAGACAATATTTGGTGCTAAGAAAGCAAAAAATACTTATTTTGTAAAATTTCAGGGCATACGATATAGTCGGCTACTAAAGATAATTTATGAAGAAAAATGTAAAAACAAAGAAAAAAATAGCGATTGTTTCTACAGTAATTGTAATAATAGCAATAGTTGTGGCAACGATAATGGGAACAGAATATGGCAAATTTTTATTTATTCCGTCCGTAAAAAATAAGCAATTGGATGAACTTGATTTAGAAAAATATAATAAATTAATGATTGTGGCACATCCGGATGATGAACTTATATGGGGTGGAGCGCATCTTTTAGAGGATGATTATTTGGTTGTATGCATAACAAGAGGATATGATAAAACAAGAAAAAAAGAATTTGAAAATGTAATAAAAGCAACAGGTGATAAAGGAATTATATTGTCATATCCTGATAAAATAGCAGGTCAAAGAAGTAATTGGGGCAGATGGAAGAAAGATATTGAAAAAGATATTGAGACAATAATCAATTATAAGAATTGGGACGAAATAGTAACTCATAACGAAAAGGGAGAATATGGGCACATACATCATATAATGACACACAATATTGTAGATGAAGCGTGTGATAAAACAGGAACTGATGCAAAAGTCATGTATTTTGGAAAATATTATAAGAAAATAAATTTACCCGAAACAGGGCTTGAAAAGATAGATGAAGATTTGCTTAAACAGAAAGATGAAATATCAAAACTTTACCCAAGCCAGAAAAAGACAATTGATAAATTGCATCACATGTTTCCGTATGAAAACTGGACAGAGAGGAAGTAAGAAAAAATATGGGAATAGATTTCGTACAAATCTATTCCCATATTTTTTCTAATCTATCCCGCAGGCTTTTTTTGCAAGCATATCAGCAAGATCGTTATATTTGTCACCGGAATGACCTTTAACTTTACAAAATGTAATGTCAACTTTTTTCTTTGCCTGTTCATAGTATTTTTTATAGGCAATTGTGCCGGGCTTATTTGCACGCCAATCGCCCGTACACCATTTTTC
Source organism: Eubacterium album (assembly GCF_025336545.1). Classification (NCBI taxonomy): domain Bacteria; kingdom Bacillati; phylum Bacillota; class Clostridia; order Eubacteriales; family Eubacteriaceae; genus Eubacterium; species Eubacterium album. The sequence goes on from NZ_JAODBU010000003.1 coordinate 249,791, forward strand.
TATACCGGCATAATCGTGGTAAATTGCGATATGTTTTATGCCGTGTTCTATAGCAAAATCCATTGCTGCCATTGAACCAAATATTTCACCTGAGACATTTCGCATAGAAGCGAGTTCAGGGTCATCAAAATCTTTAGAAAGATGAAATTCCTCTCCATTATAGAAAATAACACAACCATATGAAAAATGCTTTGTAGCAATATTATAACTTCCGTCTACATAAGCAACGGCTTTTACGGAATTGGAAAATGGTTTGTCATCATCTTCAACAGATTCTTTTATGACAGGAAAATCAGAATCATCAACAGAATCGTCAGATGCCATATCGAAGAGAGACATCTGCTTACTTTCCAAATTAAGATATGCGTAAGCGTCAGCCATATTTGTGAAACTTTTATACAAGGCACCGGGATATCCGTTTACACTTGCTTTACATTCATCCCACGTTTCAAATATTCCGTTTGTTCTTCCAACTTTAACAGCGTATATTTTTTTTGCCATAAAACATATTCCTTCCGTAATTATTTTGTGGTTGTTTCTAAATCCTTTTTGGATGTAGTTTTAGAAACTGATTTATCTTTAACTTTAGAAGTAGTTTCTGAATTGTTTTTAGAAGTAGTTTCTAAATTATTTTTATTAGAAGTAGTCTCAGAAGGATATTCCATATATTCTTCGCTTTCATCAGTCTCTTTACCATCTTTCCAAGGATTTCCTGCAACCGGGTCAGTAGGGTCCCAATTAGCTCTCTCATCGTTTAAGTCGATTTTTTTTACTTTTTTAATTTTTACAGGTGGAACTTCTGAATCTGAATCGTAAATTGTAACAGGAGTTCCTTTTGGACAATTATCATATATCCATTTTATTCCGTTAATGTTAAGTCTTACACAGCCAAGGGAAGCGTTGCTTCCAAGTTTATTATATTCTTCACTTTCCAAATCATCGTTGTGTGCACTGTAATATGGAATAGAATGAAGCATGATTGAACCGTTGATACGGATTGCATATTGGGCATAAGAACCATCAACCATTAGTCTCCAAGGATAATAATCGCTTGTTTTAAATGAACCTGTAGGGGTGTCTTTTACATCTTTTCCGACAGAGCACATAAATCCTTTATAAGGAATGGAGTATCTTCCGTTCTTGTCAATTCCATATATAATTACATAATTCTGAGTTCTGTTAACTCTTATCTGATAAGGAAAATCAGCATCAAAATCAATCAAATGCTTTGCAGCATCGCCTGAAGGAACTGTACTCATCTCTTCTATGGCAGAATCAGCAGGATTGTATGATGTTGTTTCTTCAAATGAAGATGAATCTTCGGTATTTTTTGTTGTAAGTTTTTCGGAATTACTTTTATTATTCATATTTGCATCAGACCTGTGTTCGGTTATTGATATTAAGAATATGCTGATTATTGCAAATAATGCTAAAAATATTATTACAAGTACGTATTTGTTTATTGGATTATTTTTTTTCATGTGTATTAATTCTCATCTTTCAAGTTTTGTCATATACAGTAAATAGAAAGGCACATATTAATCATAATATGATGCCGGAACAAAAAGTCACCGACTTTGATGCCTGTTTTCTCACATAATTCTATTGTAAAAACGGAGTAATTGCAATAGGCGGATTTTGTAAATTTAATTAAATTTTATTTAAGAATCTAACGTTGACTATCAAATTGTGGTTTGTTATTATTTTATAAGGGTTAGACGCCACATACTTTGTTTTGTGAAAGGAGAAACACATGAGATATACAAAACAAGAAATTATTAAAATTGCAGATGAAGAAGATGTTGAATTTATACGTCTTCAGTTCACAGATTTATTTGGAACATTGAAGAATGTTGCAATAACAAGAAGTCAGTTAGAAAAAGCATTGGATAATAAATGTATGTTTGATGGTTCTTCAATTGAAGGATTTGCCAGAATCGAAGAGTCAGACATGTATTTATATCCTGATTTAGATACATTTGAAATATTACCTTTCAGACCGCATCAGGGAAAAGTTGCAAGACTTATTTGCGACGTATATAAAACAGACGGAACACCTTATGAAAGTGATCCAAGATATGTCTTAAAGAAAGTATTAAAAGAAGCAGAAGATATGGGCTATACATTTAATGTAGGACCTGAATGCGAATTCTTTTTATTCCACACAGATGACAATGGATGTCCAACAACAATTACACATGAAAATGCAAGCTATTTTGATTTAGCACCTACAGATTTAGGTGAAAATGCAAGAAGAGACATGGTTCTTAATCTTGAAGATTTAGGATTTGAAATCGAAGCATCACATCACGAAGTAGCACCTGCACAGCATGAAATTGATTTTAAATATGATGAAGCATTAAAGACTGCTGATAATATTATGACATTTAAGCTTACAGTAAAGACAATAGCTAAGAGACATGGACTATATGCATCATTTATGCCTAAGCCAAAATACGGAGTATGTGGTTCAGGAATGCATACTAATATGTCATTGTTTAAAGAAGGAAAAAACATTTTTGCAGATGAAAATGATGAAAGAGGATTAAGTAAGGAGGCTTACAGTTTCATAGCAGGTATCATGGAACATATGAGAAGCATTTCAGCAATTACAAATCCTATCGTAAATTCATACAAGAGGCTTGTACCGGGTTATGAAGCACCTACATACATTGCATGGTCAGCTACTAACAGAAGCCCGCTTGTAAGAGTACCGGCAGCCAGAGGTGTAGGTACAAGAGTTGAACTCCGTTGTCCGGATTGTGCAGCTAATCCATATTTGACATTAGCCGTATGTCTTGCAGCAGGACTTGATGGAATTAAGAGAGGATTAGTTCCGAAAGAAAGTGTACAACAGGATATTTACTCAATGACAAGTAAAGAAAGAGATGAGGCGGGAATTGAAAACCTTCCAAAGAATCTTTATGAAGCTGTTAAGGAAATGAAGAAATCTTCATTTGTTAAGGATGTTTTAGGAAAAGAAACATTTGATAAATATGTATATGCAAAAGAATCCGAATGGATGGAATACACATCTCAGGTTACAGATTGGGAAATTAACAAATATTTAGACAGAATTTAATAACCGGAGGAATGAACGTGGTTGGAATTATAGTAGCATTTCCAAAACCTGAAGACAGCCGGGCAATAAGGAGTTTGTTATCCCGAAATGGCTTTAATGTAGTGGCCAATTGTACTACTGGTGCCAGTGCAATAAACAGAGCTGATGATATTGGCGAAGGTATTATTATAACAGGATATAAACTGCCTGATATGTTATACAGTGATATTGTAGACAATGTAGGAAGCAGTTTTGAAGTGATATTACTTGCATCAAAAAACAGACTGATGGAAGATAATACCGGGGTGGCAACTCTTGAGATGCCATTAAAGGTTAGAGATTTGATTAATTCCGTTGAAATGATGGAAAATCAGATTTTGTCAAAAAGACATAAGACAAAGCGCAAACCGGGTACTAGGAGCCCGGAAGACCAGGCGATAATTAATCAGGCAAAAGAGGCATTAATGACGGTACAGAATCTGACTGAAGAACAGGCACACAGATATTTGCAAAAGAACGCTATGGATAGCGGGTGCACAATGGTTGAAGTGGCAAAGATGGTTTCAGTTATGTTGTATCGCGATTAACATATATTAATTAACATTAGGAGGATTGAAAAAAATGTTTAAAATTAATGAAAATTACTTGAAACTTAGGGGAAGTTATCTTTTCTCAACAATTGCAAAAAAAGTTGCAGCTTACCAGGAAGCACATCCTGATAAAGAATTAATCAGATTAGGAATTGGAGATGTTACATTGCCATTAGCACCGGCAGTAATTGACAGCCTTCATAAAGCAGTAGATGAAATGGCATCTGCAGAAACATTTCATGGATATGCACCTGATTTAGGATATGAATTTTTGAGAAAAGCAATTGCCGACAATGATTACAAGGCAAGAGGTGTTGAGATTGCGCTTGATGAAATATTTGTAAGTGATGGTGCTAAATCAGATTCAGGTAATATTGGAGATATTTTCTCACAGGATAATAAGATTGCAGTATGTGACCCTGTTTATCCTGTATATGTAGATACAAATGTAATGGCAGGAAGAACAGGAACTTTTCTTGAAGATGAAGAAAAATGGAGTAATGTAATTTACATGCCATGTACTGCTGAAAATAATTTTGTACCTGAACTTCCTAAGGAAACACCGGATATCATTTATCTTTGCTATCCAAATAACCCAACAGGTTCTACTATTACAAAAGCACAGTTGCAGGAATGGGTTGATTATGCAAATAAAGTAAAAGCTGTTATTATTTATGATGCTGCATATGAAGCATACATTTCAGAAGAAGATGTTCCACATACAATCTATGAATGTGAAGGTGCTAAAACATGTGCCATTGAATTGAGAAGCTTTTCAAAGAATGCCGGATTTACAGGGACAAGACTTGGTTTTACAGTAATTCCTAAGGAATTAAAGCAGGGAGATGTAATGTTAAACAGCCTTTGGGCAAGAAGACACGGAACAAAGTTTAACGGAGCTCCATACATTATCCAGAGAGCCGGCGAAGCAGTTTACTCAGAAGCAGGAAAGAAGCAGACAGCTGAGCAGGTAGCTTATTACATGAACAATGCAAAGACAATTCGTGAAGGTCTTTCTGAAGCAGGATATAAAGTATCAGGTGGTGTTAATGCACCTTATGTATGGCTTCAGGTACCTGAAGGAATGACATCATGGGAATTCTTTGACTACTTATTAGAAAATGCAAATGTAGTAGGAACACCTGGTTCAGGATTTGGACCAAGCGGTGAAGGATACTTCAGACTTACAGGATTTGGAACATATGAAAATACAGTTAAGGCTATTGAAAGAATTAAGGCTTTGAATAAATAGAGGATGTATCGTAAGGTTGAAAGTATAAAACTTTAGTAAGTACAACTATAGAATAATTGAAATAAAAATATGGACTATTAATTGATAAGTTTTCTTACAGTAGGCAGGCAAAATAGTATAGCCTGAAACTTAATAATATTATTAATTGATAGTCCTTTTATTGTTGCTTTTGTGAAAAAAAGTAGTGAAAATAACCAAAAATACAAAAAAAGGTTGATTTTATAAAAAGAAAATTTGTATAATGTATTTAATATAGATACGTGATAAATAGTTAGTTTATTTATTTTTGTATGGAGGGTTAAACAATGGAGAGGTTTTTAGGAAATCGTAAAGATAAAGACGAAGAAGGATCAGTTATAATTCTTGTTGCAGTTCTTATGGTTGTATTTCTTGGAATGGCAGCATTAGTTGTTGATTTAGGCGCAGATTATGTGTATAAGGCAAAGATGCAGACAGCGTGTGATACTGCATCAAGAGCAGCAGCTTCAGCCTTGCCAGATACTACGAAAGCTACGGAACTTGCTAAGTATTACATGAAGGAAAATGGGTTCACGGACACAAGAAATGTGCAGGTGGAATTTAAAGATTCTAACTCAAAAGTGCAGGTATATCTTAAAGAGGAAAGAAAGACAACGTTTGCAAGAGCCCTTGGTATTAAGAGTAATAAGATAAGTACGGTTGCAGTAGCTACAAAAGGTGGAACAAGCAATCCGAGAGGATTTAAATATGCAATATTTTCCGGAGATAAAGATGCAACATTGAAACTTGGAGGAGTTTATAAAGTTGATGGAGCAGTGCATGCAAATGGAAAAATTTGGTCTGACCCTGGAAATGGATATGCATTTTCTTTTGAAGCTTCAAAAGGATTTGATAAATTGAATTCATCGACAACAAAGGTTGGTGTTAAAAATGGAGATAATGTAAATCTTTTAGATGTTACAACTGATGATGCTAAGAAACATATAAATTCAAATGCACGATATGAAGAAATGCCTACTTATTTAGGAGAAAACATTGAAAAGTTAATTGTAAAGCCTTCAGTTCCAGAGAACTTTGATTTGACGATAGCTGAAGTTAATAAAAAAGGAAGTGAAGGTTATAAGAGCATTAAATATATAGGAAATGAGACGTGGTGGGAAGGTACTTGGTCATTTGGAAATGATTTGTTAATAGATAATAGTTCTAGAAGTGGAGACTATAATTTGGGAGGAAGAAAACTAATAATCAATGGAGATTTGTATATAAATGGAGATGCAAACAAAAACACTACATTATCTTTTTCTTCGGGAGGAATAGAGATAAATGGAAATGTATATTGTACTGGCAAATTAAAACTAGCTGGAACAAAAGTGCATATTAAGGGAAATGTATATTGTGTTGGAGATTTGTATTTGGAATCAGGAGATGTAAAGTTTGACTCTACATATATATATGCAAATAGTTTTACAGCCTCTAATGGTTTTGTGTTGTCAGGAGCATTGGTAACGGAAAAAGATATAAACATTACTGGTGCCATGGCACAGATAAATAGTAGTTCTGATTCTACAATGACTATGTATTCAAAATATGGAAATATAAATGGTGGACAGGCATCATCAGAATATCACGGACTTGTATTTGCACCAAATGGAGATATATCATGGTGTGGTAATTCTATTAAAATATATGGTAGCATTATTGGAAAAACAATTAGTGGAATACCGGCAGATGTTATTATTCATCCATTGGATAGAGATTTAGAATATGATACAAATAATCCTAATGGTTCAGCTACGGGTAGTGGAATAATGTTAGTTAAATAATTTAATTATGATTATAGATAAAAAAACACTTTGGCAAAACGACTTGTCAAAGTGTTATTTTTTATCATCGAAAACCTGAACTTAGAAAAAATTACACCATTCATATTTAAACTCTTGTAACCTGTTCTTCTAATTCTTTTAATTCGTCAATTGATAATGTGGGAACATATGTAGCAATTTCATCAAGGGACATTTTGCCGATTTTTATCATCCGTTCTGCAGTTTCTTTCGCAGTTGCCTTAGCAGTTTCTTTTGCAACTTCATTTCTCATATCTTCTAATATTTGTGACATAGATGCAACACCTTCTTTCTCTTCTTTGAAATATCTTGCTTTTTTTGCTAATTCTTTATAATTCATATCGTTAGGATTTGTACATGAAAAATCATGCATGAGTCTTCCAATCGCATCATTTCCCCGATATGCTCCATTAACATATATTATATGAGAGCCATCACCAAAAAGTTTCTTTTCGCCTTCCATCACAACGTATCTGTCTATATGATATAAAGGTTGATTTCCATGCATAACATCATTTTCTGTAATGAAAATCACATAACTATCGGGCATGTTATCAGTACTATCACCAGGCTTTAATATATGAGCGTCTAACAGGCTGCTGTTATAACGGGCTCTTTTGGAACCTGCACCTTTATTAGCTCTTTGAATTTCAATATCAAATTTTCTACCGGTACTGTCTGATGCATGCACATCTAATACAGCAGAGCGTCCTTGTAGATTTTTAAGAGGATCCTGTGTCTTTATAGACTTAATAATAATATCATCTTGGTTCAATATTATTCTAAGTATTAGTTCAACAGCTTCGAAGTTATCTTCTAAGCATACTGTCATAAAATCATCATCTATATATCGTAGAGCCTGTAGGCGTTCTAAATCTTTATTGTTTTGTAGTTGTTCACTTATGCTCAATCTTTTATTACCTTTCATTATAATTGTTCTTTTGTTCATTGACAACTATATAAAAATCTAAATTATGCAGAAATAATACTTTATTACGTAGATAATTTGATTTATACCATAGTTTTCACCGATTGTACACATACTGTATGTGTACAACTAATTATACATCACAATTTATCAAAATGTCAATAACAACAATATGTTGCGTATTACTAGCCGGAATAATATTAAATATTAGCAGAGAAAAATAAGATTTTACATAAAAAGGTATTGCATTTAGTCGATGCAATACCCTTAAAATATTATTACTATTCAGTTTTATATTTCGTATAGTAGTCTGACCTTTAATGCAAAGATTACATTATAATTCACTATACCCATATCCATTAACGATGGCTTCAATTTTCTCATTTGCCTTGCACATAGGGCAATCATTGTGAGAGTAAATGTTGTATCCCGGAATATCATCTGCCTTAAACAGAGAATCGATGTGGTAACCGTCAACGTTATCAACGGCACTGAATATAGCAGATATACCCTGAAGAATTCCACCATAGTAGGAAACACATTCAATACAATTCTTTACAGTAGTTCCGGTACTTGCAGAAGCAAGCAATAAAAGAACATTTCTATTCTTAATTTCATGCTTAAGATTATCCCTAAATATCATAAGGCCGTTAGAATCATATTCAGGTGAAATAACATAAATTGTCTTGTGTGCATTCATAGATAATACTCCGGCCTTAGTAAGTTCGCTTGCTAAGAAAGCTCCAATGACCTCGCATCCGTCCATACATACGATTGTGTCAATAGGTTTCCCCATAACGTTGTAGTAATCCTTCATTGCGACTGCAATCTGCTCAGCTTCACGTTGTCTTGTTTTCATTGTAGTCATATCAAGATAATGACTAACGTGTGAATGAGTAGTAGCAAAATGTCCCTTTATAACTTTAAGGGCAATGTTAGGATTTTTTGAAGCATAATATTTTACAATTCTTCCCTCGTCCATAATGTGTCTACCTCCTTGTAGTAACAGAGCATTATGCTCTTTATTATTTATAAAATCTGAGAAATTGTTTCTACTCAAATTTATTTGTCTCCGCTCAAAAATATACTAATATTATACATCACAAAGCTGACAAATGAAATAATTAAGTGTAATTTAAAGGTTAAAAATCGTTATAAATTTAGTGGAAATATTTAAAGGAATAATAATAAAACCTGCAATATGAATAAAAATAAAGAAATTAGTGAAACTATTTGCAAGTAATACGGTGATTATGCTATATTGAAGAGTAGATGTTTATGGTTTAATGGGGTAAGTCTGTATATTTAATATAAAAGTTAATTTATTTGAATAAAACAGATTGTTCATTATAATAACCATAACTTAAAGGAATGCTAGAGGAGGAAGATATGGCAAATATAATTTCAGACGAGACAATAGAGTATGTTGGAATTTTAGCAAAGCTTGAACTTTCAGATGATGAGAAAGAAAAAGCAAAGAGTGATATGGGCAGAATGCTTGATTATATTGATATGTTAAATCAGTTAGATACAAGTAATGTTGAGCCAATGAGCCACATATTCCCTGTAAACAATGTATTTAGAGAAGACGTTGTTGTAAACGGTGATGACAGAGAAAATATTCTTGCAAATGCACCGGAGGAAAGAGGCGGAGCATTTGTTGTTCCAAAGACAGTAGAATAATTTACTTACAGCAAATGAAAGGATATAGTGTTATGAATTTAATGAGTTTAACAGCCGTTGAACTTGGGAAAAAGATTAAAAGCGGCGAGGTTAAAGTTGTAGATGCGGTAAATGATGCATTTGCTCATATAGAAAAGCAGGACAAGACAATTAATAGTTTTGTTACTGTAACGAATAAAGAAGAGGCATTAAAGAAAGCTGAAGAAGTTCAGAAGTTAATTGACGAAGGAAAACTTACAGGACCATTAGCAGGCGTGCCTGTAGCTATTAAGGATAACATGTGTACTAAAGGCATGCTTACAACATGTAGTTCTAAAATTTTAGGAAACTTTGTTCCTACTTATACAGCTACAGCAGTTGAAAATCTTGAAAAAGCAGGAGCAGTTATAATTGGAAAGACTAACATGGATGAATTTGCCATGGGAAGTACTACAGAAACTTCTGCATTTGGAGCAACAAAGAATCCTTGGAACACAGAACATGTACCGGGTGGTTCATCAGGTGGTTCATGTACAGCTGTTGCATCAGAAGAATGCTCATATGCTTTAGGTTCAGATACAGGTGGATCAATCAGACAGCCAAGTTCATTTTGCGGAGTAACAGGAATTAAACCAACATACGGAACGGTTTCACGTTACGGACTAATTGCATACGGTTCATCATTAGACCAGATTGGACCTGTTGCAAAAGATGTTACTGATGTAGCTACAATACTTGAAACAATAGCGGGTCACGATGAGAAAGACTCAACATCAGTTAAGAGAGACGATTATAACTTCACTGAAGCATTAGTTGATGATGTTAAGGGATTGAAGATTGGTATCCCTAAAGACTATTTTGGTGATGGATTAGATAAAGAAGTAAAAGATTCTATTTTAAATGCAGTAGAAGTTTTAAAGAGCAAAGGCGCAATCGTAGAAGAATTTGATTTAAGCCTTGTTGAATATGCAATTCCTGCATATTATGTAATTGCCAGTGCGGAAGCAAGTTCAAACCTTGAAAGATTTGACGGTGTAAAATACGGATACAGAACACAGGAATATGAAGGTCTTCATAACATGTATAAAAAGACACGTTCAGAAGGTTTTGGTGAAGAAGTTAAGCGTAGAATTATGCTTGGTTCATTTGTATTAAGTAGTGGATATTATGATGCGTACTATTTAAAAGCTTTAAGAACAAAAGCTTTAATTAAAAAGGCATTTGATGAAGCATTCGCTAAATATGACGTTATTATCGCACCGGCTGCACCTACAACAGCTCCTAAGATTGGAAGCAGTCTTGCTGACCCTATTAAGATGTATCTTGGAGATATTTATACAATATCAGTTAATTTGGCAGGTCTTCCGGGAATTACGGTTCCTTGTGGAAAGGATTCTAACGGACTTCCAATAGGAATGCAGATTATTGGAGACTGCTTTAAGGAAAAGACAATTATAAGAGCAGCATATGCTTATGAACAGACAAGAGAATATGAGCATTGCCCATTAGTAGAAGCATAAGGAGTGAAGTAAATGAAACAGTACGAAACAGTCATTGGACTTGAAGTTCATGTAGAATTAGCAACAAAAACAAAGATTTTTTGCTCCTGTTCAACAGAATTCGGAGGAGCACCAAATACACATACATGTCCTGTCTGTACAGGAATGCCGGGTTCACTTCCTGTATTAAATAAGCAGGTTGTTGAATATGCAGCAGCAGTAGGACTTGCAACAAATTGTAAAATCACACAGAATTGTAAATTTGACAGAAAGAATTATTTTTATCCTGATAATCCACAGAATTATCAGATTTCACAGTTATATCTTCCAATCTGTAGAGACGGATATGTAGAAATTGAAACAGAAGAAGGAAAGAAAAAAGTAAGAATCCACGAGATTCATATGGAAGAAGATGCAGGTAAGCTTGTACATGATGATTGGGCTGACTGCTCATTAGTAGACTTTAACCGTTCAGGTGTACCGCTTATTGAAATTGTATCAGAACCAGATATGCGTTCAGCAGAAGAAGTAATTGCATACCTTGAAAAATTGCGTATGATAATTCAGTATTTAGGAGCTTCTGACTGTAAGTTAAATGAAGGTTCAATGAGAGCTGACGTTAACCTTTCAGTAAGGGAAGTTGGAGCAGCTGAATTTGGAACAAGAACAGAAACAAAGAACCTTAACTCATTTAAGGCGATTGCAAGAGCAATTGAAAATGAAAGAGAAAGACAGATTGATTTATTAGAATCAGGACAGGAAGTTGTTCAGGAAACAAGAAGATGGGACGATACAAAAGAGTATTCTTATGCAATGCGTTCAAAAGAAGATGCACAGGATTACAGATATTTTCCGGACCCTGATTTGGTTCCAATCAATATTAGTGATGAATGGTTAGAAAGATTAAAATCAGAACAGCCTGAATTCAGAGATGAAAAGAAAGAAAGATACATTGAAGAATATGGACTTCCTGAATATGACGCGAATCTTTTGACTTTATATAAACCTTTAACAGTTTTATTAGAAGCAGCAGTTGCAAATGGAAGCAAACCAAAAGAAGCCAGCAACTGGTTGATGGTAGAAACAATGCGTCTTGTAAAGGAAAAAGGAATTGAACCTGACGAGGTTAAATTCTCTGCCGATAACTTTAGTAAGTTCTTAAAACTTATTGATGACAACGTAATTAACAAAACAGTTGCCAAAGAAGTATTTGAGGCAATGTTTAATGATGACATAGACCCTGAAAAATATGTAGATGAACATGAATTGAAGATGGACAACAATACAGATGACCTTAAGAAGATAATCGAGGAAGTCATTGCTAACAACCCTAAGGCAGTTGCAGATTATCAGGGTGGAAATCAGAAGGCGATTGGAGCATTAGTAGGTCAGACAATGAAAGCTACACAGGGTAAGGCTAATCCGCAGATGATAAATCAGATGCTTAGAGAGTTGCTATAGTTGTCGCATTGATATATAATGCAATGGAAAAATATAAAAGTTAGTATACGTAGGTGGAGAAAAGAAAATGAATAGTATCGAGCTTCAACAAAATTGGGAAGATGATGGACTGCATGAAGAATGTGGTGTGTTTGGTATGTATGATTTAGATGGCAATGATGTTGCATCATCCATTTATTATGGATTATTTGCACTGCAGCACAGAGGACAGGAAAGCTGTGGTATTTCTGTATCAGACACGTTTGGACCTAGAAAAGTGGATTTGTTAAAAGGAATGGGACTTGTAAATGAAGTATTTAACAGCGAAAATTTGTCAAAACTTCACGGAAATATCGGTGTAGGACATGTTCGTTATTCTACAGCAGGTGAAAGTATTCCTAGTAATGCACAGCCACTTGTAATCAATTATGTTAAAGGAACATTGATGCTTGCTCACAATGGTAATTTGATTAATGCAAATGAACTTCGTGATGAGTTAGCATATACAGGAGCAATTTTCCAAACAACAATTGATTCGGAAGTTATTGCTTATCTTGTTGCAAGGGAAAGAATTAATGCAAAGACAGCACAGGAAGCAGTTACAAATGCGATGAAGAAATTAAAAGGTGCTTATGCACTCGTAATTTCAAGTCCTCGAAAACTTATTGGTGCAAGAGATCCATTTGGTTTTAAACCATTATGTATTGGCAAAAGGGACAATGCTTATATTTTAGCATCTGAAACATGTGCCCTTGATACAATTGGTGCTGAATTTGTAAGAGATGTACTTCCGGGAGAAGTTGTAACTATTGACAAAGATGGAATTAAATCAGATACATCAATGTGTCTTCCTAAGGCAAAAGAAGCAAGATGTGTATTTGAATATATTTACTTTGCAAGACCGGACAGCAATTTTGATGGAGTGAGTGTATATCATTCAAGAATTATGGCAGGAAGATTCTTAGCTATGGATTCCCCGGTTGAAGCAGATGTTGTTGTGGGTGTACCTGAATCAGGAAATGCAGCAGCCATGGGTTATGCAATGGAATCAGGAATCCCTTACGGAACAGCATTTGTCAAAAACAGTTATGTTGGTCGTACATTTATTAAACCTCAGCAAAAGAGCAGGGAATCAAGTGTTAGAATTAAATTAAATGTTTTAAAAGAGGCAGTTTGTGGTAAACGAGTAATAATGATTGATGATTCAATTGTAAGAGGAACCACAAGTGATAGAATTGTTCAGATGTTAAAGGATGCAGGTGCCACAGAGGTACATGTAAGAATCAGTTCACCACCATTCTTATATGAATGTTATTTTGGAACTGATATACCATCAAGAGATCAGTTAATTGCCCACAATAGAACAATAGAAGAAATCAACGAAATAATCGGTGCAGATTCATTAGGATACCTTAGAGTTGAAAGATTAAAAGAAATCGCAGGCGGACTTGGGATTTGCACAGGATGTTTTGATGAAAAATATCCAATGGAGCCACCAAAAGAGGATATCCGTGGAGAATATATAAAATAAGGTCAAATGTTAAGGAGGAATTTATGAACGACAGATACCAAAGCCCATTATCAGAAAGATATGCAAGTAAGGAAATGCAGTATATTTTTTCACCTGATATGAAGTTTAAAACATGGAGAAAATTATGGATTGCATTAGCAGAATCTGAAATGGAATTAGGATTAAACATTACACAGGAACAGATTGATGAACTTAAGGCTCATGCAGATGATATTAACTACGATGTAGCAAAAGAAAGAGAAAAATTAGTTCGTCATGACGTAATGTCTCATGTTTATGCTTATGGTCAGCAGTGCCCTAAGGCAAAGGGAATTATCCATTTAGGAGCAACATCATGTTACGTTGGTGATAACACAGATATAATTATAATGACAGAAGCATTAAAACTTGTTAGAAAGAAATTAATTAACGTTATCAATGAACTTGCTAAATTTGCTGATAAATATAAATCTCAGCCTACATTGGCTTTTACACATTTTCAGCCTGCACAGCCTACAACAGTAGGTAAGAGAGCAACATTATGGTTAATGGAATTAAAATTAGATTTGGATGATTTAAATTACATGATTGACAGCATGATGTTGTTAGGTTCTAAAGGAACAACAGGAACACAGGCAAGTTTCCTTGAATTATTTGAAGGAGACCATGAAAAGATTAAAGAACTTGAAAATAAGATTGCAAAGAAAATGGGATTTGAAAAATGCTTTCCTGTTTCAGGACAGACTTATTCAAGAAAGATGGATACAAGAGTATTAAACGTTGTTGCAGGAATCGCAGCAAGTGCTCATAAATTCTCAAATGATATTCGTTTGTTACAGCATTTGAAGGAAATTGAAGAACCATTTGAAAAGAATCAGATAGGTTCATCAGCAATGGCTTACAAGAGAAATCCTATGAGAAGTGAAAGAATCGCATCTCTTGCAAATTATGTTATGGTTACAGCATTAAATCCGGCTATTACATCAGCAACACAGTGGTTCGAAAGAACATTAGATGATTCAGCAAATAAGAGATTAAGCGTTCCGGAATGCTTCCTTGCTATCGATGGAATTCTTGATTTATACTTAAATGTAGTAGATGGTTTAGTTGTATATCCAAAGGTTATTGAAAAGAGACTCATGAGTGAACTTCCATTTATGGCAACAGAAAATATTATGATGGATGCCGTTAAAGCAGGTGGCGACCGTCAGGAAATGCACGAAAAGATTCGTACACTTTCAATGGAAGCAGGAAAGAACGTTAAGGAAAAAGGCTTAGACAACAATTTACTTGAACTTATTGCAAATGACCCATCATTTAACATGAGTTTAGAAGACTTACAGAAGACAATGGACCCAAGTAAGTATGTAGGACGTTCACCTGAACAGGTTGAAGAATTCTTGAGAGATGAAATTCAGCCAATTCTTGATGCAAATAAAGAAATCTTAGGATTAACAGCAACAATTAACGTATAAATTTAATTGTGACGTAATTGTGAACAAGCAATAAAGTCTTTAAATATTAAATAAAATGTGATAAAATCGGTTGTATGTGTGTGACACGAAATACAACTGATTTTTTCAGTTATGAAAAGAGGAGAACAAGATGTTTAAGAAAAGTTTAGCAGTGGCAATGGCTGTGATGATGACAATATCATTAGCAGGATGTGCCGCAGGGGAAAAGATAGCAGACGCTACAGGAAAGAGAAGCGACTATGATAAATGTAAATCAAGTTACTATGGAACAGTTAAGTTAGCTGATTACGATCAATTTGAAATGTACTCAGATGAAGTTAGTATTTCAGACGATGATGTAGATAGTGAAATTAACTCAGTACTTGAATCAGATAAGTCATACGAAGATACAGATGAAACAGATGTTACAGATAAGTCAATTGTTGACATCAGTTATGTTGGAACAGTTAAGGTAAAGAAAAAAGATTTTGCATTTGATGGTGGTACAGCAGATAACCAGACATTAGATATTGCAAACAGCTCATATATTGAAGGATTTGCTGAAGGTTTAGTTGGACATAAAGTAGGAGAAAAGGTTGAATTAAACTTAACATTCCCTGAAAATTATACAAATTCAACAAAAGATGCTGATGGTAACGAACTTAAATTAGCAGGAAAGAAAGTTAAATTTGAAGTAACAATTAATAAGATTGTAAAAGAAGTTACACCTGAACTTACAGATGATTATGTAAAGAAGAATTTAAAAGACAAATATGGTGTAGAAACAGCCGACGGCTTAAAAGAGTATTTTAAGAATCAGTTAGAAATTTCAAAAGTTGGAAGTACAAATGCATTAGCTGATTACGTTGAAAAATGTGATGTCAAAGTAGATGAAGATGGTGTAAAGAAAGAGGTTGATAAACAGCTTTCAAGCTTTAAGGATACATTAGAACAGCAGTCAATGACAATGGATGATTACCTTACACAGTATGGTAATGGAGAATCAGAAGCAGATTTAAAGAAAAAGATAAAAGAAAGCATTACAAATCAGTTTAAGACATACGCGGTTATTTGTGCAGTAGTTGAAAAATCAGGAACAGTATTAAAAGAAGAAAGATACAATAAATGGTTAAAGCAGATTGCAGCACAGAGCAAGTATGAAAAGGTTGATGACTTTATCAATGCTTATGAACAGTACTATAAATCATATTACGGACAGGAAATTGATGCCGAAGATACATTTACAATTCAGTGCACATATCTTGACGCAATGGAAATCTTAATTGATAAAGGAAATGTTAAGGAAGGTACAAGACCAGAAGAAACAACAACAGAAGCAACAACAGCAGCAGAAGATGCATCAGTAGAAGAGACAACAGAGGCAGAAGAAACAACAGCTGAATAATTGGTGGGATTACTATAAAGGAGCGTATTACAATGAAAAAAGCTATAGCATTAACACTTACATTAGCAATGGCAGTAACAATGGCAGGTTGTGGTAATAACCAGAAGGGAACTGTTACCAGTGCCAGTGGTAAAAAGATTTCAACAGATTTAATAAAGGGCTCAATTAAACTTGCTGATTACAAAGGATTAGAAGTTTATGAAGATGAAATTAAAGTTGAAGATACAGAAGTTCAGAGCCAGATAGACAACCTTTTAAAAGAAAAGCAGGACAGCAATGTAGTTACAAAGGGTAAGGTTGTAGAATCTGATACAGTTAATATTGACTATACAGGAACAATTAAGTTAAATGGCGAAGATTTCAAGTTTGACGGTGGTTCAGCAACTAATTATGATTTAGACATTGACAACAGTCAGTTTATAGATGGATTTGCAGAAGGGCTTGTAGGACATAAAGTTGGTGAAGAAGTAACTCTTAACCTTAAATTCCCTAAAGATTATTCACAGACATCTAAGGATGCAGACGGCAATGAATTAACTCTTGCAGGAAAGAAAGTCAAATTTGTAGTAAAGATTAATTCAAGAAAAGTTCTTCCTGAACTTACTGATAAATTTGTAAAAAAGAATTACAAAAAACAGTACGGAACAAAGACAGTAGATGAATTAAAGAGCTATATAAGCAATCAGCTTAGAACAAATAAAATTGTAAATGCAGTATTTAGTGATTATGTTGATAAATGTGATGTTGCAGCTTACGATGAAAAAGAAGTTGAAAGCATAGAAGATTTCAATAACAGCGCAATGGCTTCACGTCTTCAGTCTAAGTACAAGACAAATCTTGACACATATCTTAAAGCATGCAAGATGTCAAAGAAAGACTGGAACAAGAAGATGGAAGATTCAGCACAAAAAACTGCTAAGCAGGCAATGGTAATTGAAGGAATTGCAATTAGCGAAGGTCTTTGGGCATCAGAAAAGGATTACAATGCAGGACTTAAGAAAGTAGCTACATCAATGGGATATAAGTCTGTTGATGAATTAGAATCATATTTTACACAGTATCAGGCATACTATGGACAGGTTATTATTAAAGAATCAGTTGCATTTAACGAAGCTGTAAATCAGCTTATCGCAGATAATGCAAAAATATTAGAAGGTTCAAGACCGGCAGACGAGACAACAACAGAAGAAACAACAGCTGAGTAGAATAAATAAGGTTAAGGAAGTTAGATGAAGAATATATCATTAGAAAAAGTTAAGCCTCAGATTCGAATTATTTTAGAAATTGCATTTGCAATAATTATTGCAGTTGTAATTGAATTTGGGATGAACTATCCTTCCCTGACAAAAAGCTATGAAGCAGTTTTGTTTAGTAATTCAGGTGAATTGAATGAAGATGGTGATTTAGTTTATTCACAGAATATGGACAAGGCTGTTTACGTAAACAAATTAAAAATTAAGGCTGAGACTTTGGAGAAAAATTCATACACTGTAGTGGCTACCGTTGTTAATGATTTTGGAAAGACAAAGTCAGTTGAAATTACAGATAAGGCATACCCGGAATTCGGGTATGCCTATACGAATGTTAGGGAGAAAGTTTCAAAACTCCAGGTAATATTTACTTCTCCGGAAAAAATCAATGTAAGTGAGATATCATATTCAAATAAGGCGAATTTTAATGGCTATAGAATGGCATTTTTTGCTTTAGTTATTTTCTTAGGCCTGATATTAATTTTTGAAAGAGAAATATATTTAAAAAAAGTCCAGATTTTCTATCTTATATTTGCACTTGGATTTGGAAGTCTGATTATTATGGCTTCAGGTCCTGTGTCAACGACATGGGATGAAGAAGTTCATTATAATTCAATTTATACATTAAATTTTCATCAGAAAGTTAATTGGAATGAAGCATCAAAGTTAAATTGCACAAGAGAGGCTCCGGTAGCAAATACAAGAGAAGAGCTTAAAATGTTAAACAAGTACATGAATAACATTTCTAATAATGCATTAAAACAGCAGAAACCGGTTGGACTTATCAATAAAGGATATATAGTTTATCTGCCGATGATTGTAAGTTATCATATTTGTGAGGCGATAGGATTGCCTTATACGATGCAGTATACAATTGGAAGATTTGGAAATCTTATATTCTGTGCATTGCTTAATTGCTTTGTTATTTATGTGGCAAGGAGAAAGAAGTTACTTGTTGCTACATTAGCATTAATGCCTACTTTATTATTTCAGGCAAGTTTATACACTTATGATGGAGTAATATTTGCATGTATGAATCTTGGATTTGTACTTTGGATGAATTTAATGGATGACACAAATAATGACAAAGAAACGACATGGAAACAGATTGCACTTGTGGCAGTGTTACTTGGCATAGGATGTATTGCGAAACCGGTTTATTTTCCTGTTATGATTTTGATGGTTCCTATATTGTGGAAAATAATAAAGGACAGAGTGAAAGAATCCGCTAATGGAAAGAGGACAATAGCTCTTATAGCAGTTGCAGTAATTGCAGTGTGTATGGTTATGGCACTAATTTCCATGAGACATGTAATCATAAATTTATTACAGGGTAATTCAGGTTATGGTGGAGACACCAGAGGTGGAAATACGGGAATTATCGGTCAGTTAGTTTCAATAATTAAACATCCGATAGCATTTATTAAGATGTTTATCCATGAGATATTTACTTTTGATAATTTTAGAAACTTTGGAGATAAGACGAAAAATCAGTTTTTACCAAGTAATTTAATGTTTTTAAATTTATATGGACTTGGAATGCTAAAAGATGCATGGTCATTTGTTCTATTACCTGTTCTTGCAATGTTGTTTCTGACAAATACAGATGATGAACAAAATGAACCTAAAAATATAAAGACAATTAGAGTTGTAAATGGAATTGCAGTTGTATGTAGTGTGGCTTTGGTATGGCTTGCTATGTATCTGGCATTTACACCTATTGGAGCGGATGCAATAGAAGGAGTTCAGGCAAGATATTTTATACCGCTTTTGCTTCCGGCTGCGTACACTTTATGGAATAACAGAATTCAGATAAAGGTATCAAAGCAGCGATATTATCAAATTGTGCTAGGAGCGGCATTGGTGTTAGCCGGTGTATGCTTTTATCAAACGTTAATCTGTGGTAGATTAATATAAACTTTAGGAGGAAAAAATGAACAAAAACGAGAAAAACACAATTGGTGAATACGGTATTTACGATGCCAGTGTTCTTGGAGTACCAAAGATGCTTGTACTTGGTTTACAGCATACTTTCGCTATGTTTGGCGCAACAGTATTAGTTCCGCTTCTTACAGGGTTGGATGTTGCAACAACATTATTGATGGCAGGTTTAGGAACTTTATTATTCCACTTTATTACAGGTAGAAAAGTTCCTGCATTCCTTGGCTCATCATTCGCCTTTTTAGGTGGATATGCAGCTGTAGCCGGATTGAAGCCTGAAGGCTCAGATATTAATATGCTTCCATATGCATGCTTAGGTGTTGCTGTGGCAGGTCTTTTATATTTGGTAGTTGCAGCATTGTTTGCAATATTTGATATAAAGAAGATTATGAAATTTTTCCCACCTGTTGTAACAGGACCAATTATTGTAGCAATCGGTTTAAGTCTTGCAGGAAGTGCAGTTTCAAACTGTCAGACAAACTGGGTTATTGCTTTAATTGCATTAGGTGCAGTAATTGTATTTAACATTTGGGGAAGAGGAATGGCAAAAATCCTTCCAATTCTTTTAGGTGTATTAGTAGCAATTGCAATAGCAGTTATTTTAGCTATCACAACAGGAAGTCATGTA
Organism: Eubacterium album; assembly: GCF_025336545.1. Lineage (NCBI taxonomy): Bacteria > Bacillati > Bacillota > Clostridia > Eubacteriales > Eubacteriaceae > Eubacterium > Eubacterium album. Next base: position 270,231 of record NZ_JAODBU010000003.1, read on the forward strand.
TGGGTTGATGGAAATGAATATGTGGCAATGTTTGGAAACCCAAATTTCTTATTAGTATCAATTGATAAATGGATTAATTTTAAAAATGCAGCTTGGATTGGATTACCAATTCATGGTAATGAAATTGTATTTGGTAATGTGCCGGATGCTAAATTAGCAGTAAGTGCAATTATCGCTGTTGTTCCAATCGCTATTGCAACAATGATGGAACATATCGGAGATATTTCAGCAATCAGTGCAACAACAGAAAGAAACTTCCTTGCTAATCCTGGTCTTAAGAGAACATTAGTAGGAGATGGTCTTGCAACAACTCTTTCAGCTTTATTTGGTGGACCGGCTAACACAACATATGGTGAAAACACAGGTGTTCTTGCTTTAACAAAGGTTTATGATCCAAAGGTAGTTGAAATTGCAGCAGTATTTTCAATCTTACTTTCATTCTCACCAAAGGTAGCAGCAGGAATTAACCTTTTACCAACAGGTATTATCGGTGGTATTTCATTTGTACTTTATGGAATGATTTCAAGTATCGGTATAAGAAACATGGTAGAAAATAAAGTTGATTTAACAAAGAGCAGAAACCTTATGGTTGCCGCAATTATTTTAGTATGTGCATTAGGTATTACATCAATTGACTTCTCAATCGGAAGCTTTGATATTAGCCTTACATCACTTGCAGTTGCCGCAATCGCAGGTATTTTATTAAATGCAATTCTTCCTGGAAATGACTATGAATTTAATGATGAAGAATTAGTTAAAAAAGAAATTGAAGAAGTTGCAGCACAAAAGGCTGAGCAGAAATAGAAACGCAGAAAAATAGATTACAGATAAATTAAAACCTTCAAAATGGGAGAAATCTTATTTTGAAGGTTTTTTATTTTGTAAAGTATGCTTTTTTGTACAAATAAAGAAATATACCGATTTTGACTTCAGTATTTGTATTGTTATATATAGGCAATGTAATTTTTAATTAAATTGATAAATCATTTTATTATATTAATGAAAAAAAGGATATATTTATTATTATTTATTATTACACGAATAATAAAATATAAAATATACAAATATATCATAGAAGAAAGCATATGTTGACAAAAATATTGCTAATGATATAATTGAATTAAAAATATATAGTAACAGGAGGTAAGAATATAATGAAAGAAAAATTGTATGGAGCGAAGAAGGTTTATTTAAAAGCTATTTGTTAAAAATGAATATGAATAAAAAAATTGATTACATAATAAAAGGGATAAATATAAAAAATGATACTAATAGTGGAACTATTAGTTGTGAAATAGCTGATAAGGCGACATATACCCCGGAATTTCTCAATACAGCAAGTAATGTAGTTGTATGTGGATTGTTTAATCAACAAGGGCAAGGAAAATATGGATTATGTTGGGCGGCATCTGTTGCAACTATAGTAAACTATAGAAATGGAACGGCATATACAGCTAAAAATGTTGCGGATAGAATGGGAATAGAATATAATACAGGTGGAACATTAGAAAATGCGTCTTTAGCATTAAATCTATATGGAGTTATGTATAAGGCAATATATAACCAAATTAGTTGGACTCTGGTAAAAAAGAATATTGATCAGAAGAGACCTATTTATGTTGCAGCAACTTCGAGTGGAAACGGACATGCGGTTGCATGTTTTGGATATAAAGTTAATAATCAGAAAAAGTATGTATATTTTTGGAATCCTGGTACACAGAGTACTTCTATTGTATTATACAAAACGGCCGGAACAACGTTTTCATATAATAATAGTGTATGGACTTGGAAATATACAGCTGCTAGAAATGGATAAGAGTAATGAAGATAAAAGTATATATATTTGGTATAATAATTATAGTTGGATATTTACTCACAGCATGTAGTAATGATGAAATAAATACAAAAAATGAAAAAACTGATAAAAATAATATTCTTAACAATAAAGAATATAATAAGATTGTTTATTGGATAGGTGGGCAAGGTATTGAAATAACTGATAAAGTAGATGTAGAAAATATAGTAGAGATTTTATCAACTGTTCCGGTGGAACGTAAAGAAAAAGCAGAAGAACGGGCAGGTGGAATTTTCTTGGATTTAATAAGTGATGGTAATCAAGAGGAAAGAATAGTAATATTAAGCGATTATATTTCTTACAATAATGAATATTATTATACAAAATATGATGTTATTCCAAGTGTTGAAGAAATTATTGAAGATGAAGCAAAAAAAAATGGACTAGAATATTTATTTGAAGATACATCGACTGGTCATCAGGGGAAAAAGAAAGTTAAGTAAATAATTTATATAATATATTTCATAAAAATAAGATAAGTATTATATTTTTATATATTATATGAATTATAAAAAAATAGTTTAAGATAACAAAAATAGATAATGTTAATATTTGTAAAAAAGATAATCGATTCGTATAATTGATTATCTTTTTTCTTGACAATTTTACAATATAACTTTAAAATAAAAATAACTTTATAATATAAAGTGAATGAAAGAAGGGCAAGTAATAGATACTATTTATCAACTCTTAGTATCTGGGGAATATTAGCAATATCAACACCATTTATATTGTTTGCAACAAGATTAGTGCTGGCTTTAAGTAAAAGTGAATTGGTAACTGATAACTTAGTATTCTTAACAGATTATGAGAACTTAATTAATATAGTGTTAGTTTGCATTGCAATAATTACTGTTGGATATATAGTAAACAAAAGAGGGTTAGTGGGATTGGCAATTTTAATTCTGTTTTGTTTTATAACTATTAAAGTATTGCCAACTGTAAATATTTATATTAAATTAAATTTGGATAACCAATTACAAATAAGCATATCCTCCATATTTTATTGTGTAGTTAATATATTTGGATATATCGGTCTAGGTTTAATATTGTTACGTCAGGAGAAAAAAAGTGCAAATATCTAATATACCGGAAGCATTTAGTTTATCGATAAGATTAAAGTTAATAAGTTGTTTGCTTAATGGAGAAAAGACTTTTAAAGAATTAAAGCAGATTACAAAAGCTACAGATGGTAATATCAGTGTGCAATTATCCAAATTGGAAGAATGGGGATATATTGAATCGAAAAAAACTATATGCGGAAAAAGACCTAAAACAAGTTATAAGATAACAGAATTTGGAATAGAACAATTTGAAGCCTATGTTAATTTATTAGAGAAAATACTCAATGGTACTTTTATTAATAATACAGAGTGATTCATGGAAAATTGTATAAGTAAATAAGATTCTTACTAAACATTAATAGTGGTTATAATAGAAAAATAAAAACAGATAGTTGTTACAGTGTGCCAATCTTCAAAAGTTAGAACAGAAGCTAACGATTGAAAGGTGGCACTTCGTAATAAAGACTATCTGTTTTTATTTTTCTAAAGTATGCTTTTTGGATGCCGTTTTGATGTATAATTAATTTCAAAATATACGAAAAATACATAAAATGCAAGAAAGCATGGCAGGAGTAATATAACAAATGATTAATATATTAGTAGTCGAAGATGATAAACCAATTTCAGATTTAATAAAGATGAGTTTAAAAAGAGTGGGGTATTTATGTGATACAGCATTAGATGGTGAAATTGCAATAGATAAAATAAATGAAAAAACATATGATTTAATTTTATTGGATATTATGTTACCTAAAGTAAATGGTTTTGAAATTTTAGAATATATAGAACCACGTAAAATACCTGTAATTTTTCTGACAGCAAAAAATTCAGTTGAGGATAAGGTTAGAGGACTTAGAATGGGAGCAGAAGATTATATAGTAAAACCATTTGAAACAACAGAATTGTTGGCAAGAGTTGACGTTGTACTTAGAAGATATAATAAGACAGACAATGTAATTAATATAGCAGGATTGCAGATAGACATGATTTCAATGAAAGTGAGCCGCGATGGAAAGGAAATTTTGCTGACACCAAAGGAATATAATATACTGTTATTATTTGCACATAATCCAAATGTGGCACTTTATAGGGAAACAATATATGAGAGAGTTTGGGGAGAAGAATACGAATATGGTACAAAAACTGTTGATTTGCATATACAAAGATTGCGAAAAAAAGTTGGATGGCAGAAAGAATTAAAAGCAGTTAATAAAGTAGGATATAGATTAGAAGTATAGAACAAATTTAAAATAAAAGCAGGACTAGGTTACAAATGAAAAATATATTTTTAATCAAAGAAGTATAGATAAAGGATAAAGATTGGAATAACGGAATGAAATTTAGAACCAAAGTAGTTGTATGCATGATAAGTATACTTTCAATTATATTTGGTGCAGGCTCAAGTGCACTGATTTTGAACTCATTTAACAGCGCATTGGATAGGGAAAAGAAAAGTGCAATCCAGTCATATGAAATGATATTAAATACACTAAAAGTAGTAAATGGTGTAGAAGCGTGGGCTGACAGCAAAGATATATCAAATACAATTAAGGAAATGTCAACTCAAAGAAATACATCATGGGCTGGAATACATATTTATACAGAAAAAAATGAATTGTATAAAGATGGAAAAATGAAAGATAAATCGGGAAGTTTATTAGAAAGTACAAAATCAAAGAAAAATGTCGACGAGAAAAGTTGCATTACAAAAGTAATAGCAGGAAATGATAAAGAAAAATATCTTAAAGTTTCAGGGGCATTAAAAGTAGGAAAAGAAAAATGTTATTTAGATGTAGCATATGATATTTCACCGATATATGAAGAAAGGGATAAACTACAGCAAATATATTATGAAGTATTTGCAATAATGATTGCTTTATGTGGAATACTTTCGTACAGCAATTCATTTATAATGACAAGACCATTAGTAAGATTGTCAAGAACATCAAAAGCAATTGCCGCAGGTAATATTTCGTATCGTTCAAGAATAAAGACAAAAGATGAAATAGGAACAATGGCAAGGGAATTTGATAAAATGGCGGACAAACTGGAAAATAATATAATTGAATTGAAGGATACAATGGAAAGTCAGAATCAGTTTATAGGAAATTTTACTCATGAACTAAAGACGCCTATGACCTCAATTATAGGATATGCGGATTTGTTACGAAGTCAGGCACTGACAATGGATGAACAGGTAGAAGCAGCAAATTATATTTTTTCAGAGGGCAAGAGATTAGAAAGATTGTCACTAAAACTATTGGACATATTTGTAACTGAAAATAGTGAGGTGAAATTGGTTTTAGTTTCGCCGGGGAAAATAGTTGAACAGTTAGTAGAAAATCTTAAAGCTGATTATTTGAAAAGAAATATTGCATTAAAATATAACTATGAAAAAGGAGTCTGCCTGTTAGAACCAGACCTTGTGCGTTCCCTTATAATTAATTTAATGGATAATAGTAGAAAAGCAATGACTGATAACGGGCATGGTATAATTAGTGTAGAAGTTAAAATGACAGATAATGGTTGTTCAATTATCGTAAAGGATAATGGAAAAGGAATGCCGCCGGAAGCATTACAACACATAACAGAAGCTTTTTATAGAGTTGATAAATCACGTTCAAGAAAACAGGGTGGAGCCGGATTAGGATTGGCGCTGTGTGCAAAAATTGTAGAAGTTCATAATGGCGATATTAAATTTGAAAGTAAAGAAAATGAAGGAACAACTGTAACGGTAGAACTGAAGGGAGGAAGAGCATAAATGTGGTATAGAATTAAAACAATAGCTTTGGTTGCCATAATGATAACTGTAGGTGCTCTTTTCCCAAAAACAGTTTTAACATATCAGGATAAAATTCTTCAGGGAAAAGTATCTAAATATAACATAAATCAAATTGAATTTAAAACTGAGAATGAAATATTTAATATATTAAACAATATATCAAATAATAATTTTTACTATTCGCGTGAAATAGTAAGTGGTATGGAAAAAAGCAGAGCTGAAATATATGAACAGGAAAAATCATTTTTGAAAATTATAAAAGAATATTGTTCTTCAGATTTAGACTTTGAGAATATAAAGTATCATAATGAATCAGCAGATTTATATATAGAAGACTCACAAAATTCAATATATGTAAACGATAATTTGAATTATGGAATATCAGGAACATCCAATGCAACTGCTAGTGATGAGAACAAAAAAAATAGTAAGATGCAGAAAAAAATTATGAGTGAAGCAACTGCAACTAAAATGGTTATATGGAATTGTAATTTAGAAGGTATTGAGGGAATTAGTATAAACATGCAGATAGAGGATGCAACAGGGCTTGTATGTGGATTTTCAATAGATTATGAAAATGTAGAATATACACCATTTATTACTGATGTAGAAGAATTTGTAAAAGCACTTGGAAAATATTATGGAGTGGAAGCGCAAATTAATAATAAAAATTACGGGCAGATAGAAATAATGTTATCTGATAATAATTCAAAAAAACAAATTATAGTGTATATGAATACCGATAAATACGGAGTTTATTTTAATCAGTAAATGATGCCAAAACGATGCCAAAACATAGCCGTTTTTTAGAAACACTTTACTATGATGATTTATAACAAAAAATCATAGTGAGGTGTTTTTTATGTACACAAGTGAAAATGGATACAAAATAAGAAAAGAAAAGGAAAGGGGCAATGAAATAAAAAAATTAAGAAAAAGTAAATTGAAAAAGTGCATAGGTGTATTAGGAATATTAATAGCATTGATTATTATTACAGGGTGTGTGAATAACTTTGGAAAATTTGTGATTACTAAAAATAATGTAAGAGCTGCTAATAAAAATGAGAAAACTATAGAAACAACTAAGCCATCTAAAAAATCAGATTGGAAATTGATTCTTGTGAATTATCAAAATAAAATTAACAGTGATACAAAAATTGATGTGGTGCAATTGAAGAATGGACAGGCAATAGATAAGAGATGTTATGAAGAATTACAGCAAATGATGGATGATTGCAGAGATGAAGGACTTGACCCTATTATTTGTTCATCATATAGAAGCCATAGAAAGCAAAAGATTTTATATGAACAGAAAATTTATGATCTTTTAAATGAAGGTTATTCACAAACGAAAGCAAAAAACGAAGCCGCAACCGTAGTGGCTATTCCGGGAACAAGTGAGCATGAAATCGGGCTTGCAGTAGATATAGTAGATGATAACTATCAAATGTTAGAGAACGAACAGGAGAATACACCGGTTCAAAAATGGTTGATGAAAAACTGTTGGAAATATGGATTTATATTGAGATATCCTGAGAATAAGAAAAAGATAACAGGTGTAATATATGAACCATGGCATTACAGATATGTCGGTAAAACAGCAGCAAAAGAAATAATGAGTAAGGGAATTTGCTTAGAAGAATATTTAGATGAATAATAACAGGTTGAGAGTGAAATAGAAGAGTAAAAAATAACCTTCAAAAAATAGAAATGTTTCTTATCTTTGAAGGTTGTTTTATTTCTGATAATCATAAATTATATAACAATTGAAAATAACAGAAGAACTGCAATAATAGTAAGAAAAACACAACTTACTATATTTAATTTATGTACATTATAGTACAAATTGTTGTTAGCATTCCAAACAAAATATGAATTAATTACATCATCAGGAGTACCAAAATTTTTATATAGTTCTTCAAGAGAAGAAATATTATATTCGTTACAATATTCTTCAAGATAGTTTTGCAATTTTTCTATATATAGTCTTTCAGATTTACCTATAATGGGAAATGCTGATTTTACGTTCTTAACATACATCTTACATACTCTATTCATTATATAGTTTATCCCCCTTTCGTAAAAAATTAATTAAGTGAATCTAAAATAGTCTTAACACCATTTATAGTATTGTTGTAATTATTTGATAATTGCTCAAGATAATTAATACCTTCATCTTCAATGTGATAGTAAATTCTAGTTCTCTTTCTACCAACTAATTTAGAATATTCACTAATTTTTCCTTCATTCTCAAGCTTGTATGTAGCTGTATAAATAGTATTTTGAGAAATAGAAAGAAGTCCACCTGATTTCTCTTCAATGCTTTTAGTAATCTCATATACATAAGCATCGTGATTCTTTAAAAAAGATAGAATAAGTAATTCAGTTATTCCATTAATAAAATAATTTCGTTCAGCCACAATTACACCTACTTTCAAATGATGTGACAAGTATAATATATTTAATTATATAAATCAATATTTTGAATAACAAATTATATAGGTTATAAGAATAACATTGAAAGATGGCAGGCTATTCTTATTTTAAGGCTATATATTTTTTCTATATTTAAAAGTTCAAAATGTAGATACCCTTGCGAAATTTTTGTAATTGTGATAGAGTGTCTCGAGGAAAGACCGCTATGTTATTGCGGCTTTATGGATGGTATTCGAAAGAAACTATACCAAAAGACAATTTCTTATATTAATAATTTGAGTGTGCATAGCCGATATTTCATTTTAGAAAATCGGACTCATTATCCCGTAACTAAGGTTAGGAGGGATGCCATGAAAATTGGATTTATAGGAGCAGGGAAAGTTGGCTTTTCCCTTGGAAAATATTTTGCTGAAAATGGTCAGAATGTTTGTGGCTATTACAGTGAATTTGAACATGATGCTGTGGAAGCAGCAGAATTTACAAACAGTAAAGAATACAAAGAAATCAATGATTTAATAGCGGATAGTGATGTGATTTTTTTGACGGTATCTGATGGGCAGATTAAGTCTGTATGGAATCAGTTGAAAAGTCAGCACATTAAGAATAAGATTATTTGTCATTGTAGTGGCGCTATGTCGTCAGATGTCTTTTCGGATATAACCGACATGAATTGTTACGGTTACTCCATCCATCCACTCTTTGCAGTAAGTAATAAATACGATTCTTACAAAGAGCTTTCCAATAGTTATTTTACAATTGAAGGTGATACAAAATATTTAGACCGGATGATTAGTCTATTTGAAAATCTGGGAAATAAAGTTATTACCATAGACAAAAAAGATAAAGTCAAATATCATGCTGCGGCAGCTGTTTGCAGTAATCTTGTGGTAGGACTTATTAACATGAGTGAAAATCTGCTTAAGGAATGTGGATTTGATGAAAAAAGTGCTCATGAGGCAATTACGCCTATCGTTATGGGAAATATCAAACATATTATTAATGACGGAACGGTTAATGCACTTACGGGACCTATTCAGAGAAATGATATTGGCACAATAAAAAAACATTTGGAATGCCTTAATGATGATGAAAAAAGAACATATAAGGCAGTATCTTTGGAAGTTTTGAAAGTTGCGGAGAACAGAGATAAAAATATTGATTATAGTGAGATGGAGGAAATATTAAAATGAAAACTACAGTAACAACACTTCAGAATATGAAAGCAGAAAATAAAAAAATTGCAATGCTTACATGTTACGATTATTCAACAGCAAAGCTTATGGACGAGGCAGGAGTTGATACAATTTTAGTAGGTGACTCTCTTGGAAATACAATGCTTGGTTACGAAGATACAATCAGCGTAACAGTGGAAGATATGATTCATCACTGCGCAGCTGTTGCAAGAGGGGCAAAGAACCCGTTAATCGTTTGCGATATGCCATTTATGTCATATCAGTCATCAGTATATGATGCAGTTGTAAATGCAGGTCGACTTATGAAAGAGGGACGTGCGCAGATGGTAAAATTAGAGGGCGGAAAAGAAGTTTGCCCACAGATAGAAGCTATTGTTAAAGCATCAATTCCGGTTTGTGCTCATTTGGGACTTACACCACAGTCAATTAACGCACTTGGTGGATATAAGGTACAGGGAAAGACAGAAGATGCAGCTCAGAAATTAATAGATGATGCAAGAGCAGTAGAAGCAGCAGGAGCTTCAATGCTTGTACTTGAATGTGTTCCTGAAAAGCTTGCTACAAAGATTACGGAAGAACTTTCAATTCCTACAATTGGAATTGGAGCAGGAGCAGGTTGTAGCGGACAGGTTTTGGTATATCAGGATATGCTAGGAATGTTTACAGATTACGTTCCAAAGTTTGTTAAGAATTTTGCAAATGTTGGTGAAGTAATGAAAAACGCGTTCAGACAGTACAAAGAGGAAATTAACAATCAGACTTTTCCGGCTGCAGAACATTCATATAAAATAGATGATGAAGTAATAGGAAAATTATATTAAAGAATTGTAAAAAGCGAATAGCCGCCGACCGAAGGGAGGGGCAATACAGAATACAGGAGGAAACAAAATGAACGAAGTTCATTTTCTATAAATGTTTCCGACGAATAGCCGCTGACCGAATGGAGAGGCAATACAGATTACAGGAGGACGAACAATGAAAGTAGTAAAAACAATTAAAGAAGTTAGAGAAAATGTAAATACTTGGAAAAAAGAAGGACAGACAGTTGGATTTGTACCAACAATGGGATATCTTCATGAAGGACATGGAAGTCTTATAAAGAAAGCAAGAGAAGAAAATGATAAAGTTGTAGTCAGCATATTTGTAAATCCAATGCAGTTTGGACCAACAGAAGATTTGGAAAGTTATCCAAGAGATTTAGAAAAGGATAGCAAATTCTGTGAAAGCCTTGGCGCAGATTTGATTTTTAATCCTGAACCTGAAGAAATGTACAAAGATGGTTTTAGTTCATACGTTGATATGTCAGTGTTGACAGAAGAATTATGTGGACTTAGCAGACCTGTTCATTTCAGAGGTGTATGTACAGTAGTAAGCAAATTATTTAACATCGTAAACCCTGACAGAGCTTATTTTGGCCAGAAGGATGCTCAGCAGTTAGCGATTATTAAGCATATGGTACAGGATTTAAATTTTGATATTGAAGTTATCGGTTGCCCTATAGTAAGAGAAGAAGATGGACTTGCAAAGAGTTCAAGAAACACATATCTTTCAGCAGAAGAAAGAAAAGCAGCTTTAATTTTAAGCAGAACAGTTAAGCTTGGAAGAGAAATGCTTGAAGCAGGTGAAACTGATGCGGATAAGATTGTTGAAGCTATGAAGAAAAATATTGAAACTGAACCACTTGCCCGAATTGATTATGTTAAGGCAGTTGATGGACTAACAATGCAACAAATCAAGAAAGTCCAGAAGCCAATGTTAGTAGCTATGGCAGTTTACATCGGAAAAACAAGATTAATAGACAATACCATTTGGGATTAAGCCAAGCCATGCACCTGCAAATAATTTTTTCAGATGAGAGCTTGCTCTCAAATATGAAAAAAATTATTTGCAGGTATACGGCGCAGCCGTCCATGATAAAATGCGGAGCATTTTAGAATGGGGCATGGCAAAAAAAATGCAGGTATACGGCGCAGCCGTCCATGATAAAATGCGGAGCATTTTAGAATGGGGCATGGCAAAAAAATGCAGGTATACGGCGCAGCCGTCCATGATAAAATGCGGAGCATTTTAGAATGGGGCATGGCAGACGGAATACAATGTAAAAATAAAAGCGGAAGGAAATAAAAATGCAGATAGAAATGTTAAAAAGCAAGATACACCGTGCAACAGTAAAACAGGCAGAATTAGATTATGTAGGAAGCATAACAATTGATGAGGATTTATTAGATGCAGCAGGAATTTTAGAATATGAAAAAGTTCAGATTGCTGACGTAGATAATGGAAATAGATTTGAAACTTATGCAATTGCCGGTGAACGCGGTTCAGGAATGATTTGCTTAAATGGAGCAGCAGCACATTGTGTATCATTAGGCGATAAGGTAATTATTATGTGTTATGCACAGATGACACCTGAGGAAGTTAAAGAAAACAAGCCAAAGGTTGTTTTCGTAGATGATGACAACAAAATTACAAGACTTACAAATTACGAAAAACATGGAAGATTATTTGACTTGGAAAAATAGAAAACATGGGAGATTGCCTGATTTAGAAAAATAGGATAAAATAGGGAAGAATATTTGATTTAGAAAAATAGGAGAACCGTTATGTTAAAAGGAAAAACAGTAGTGTTAGGCGTAACAGGAAGCATAGCAGCGTACAAAATTGCAAGCTTGGCGAGTGCTTTAGTAAAACTTCATGCAGATGTAAATGTTATAATGACTAAAAATGCAACAAATTTTATAAATCCTATTACATTTGAATCGCTTACGGGAACAAAATGCCTTGTAGATACATTTGACAGAAATTTTGAATTTCAGGTTGAACATGTGTCATTAGCACAGAAAGCGGATATATTTATGGTGGCTCCTGCCAGTGCAAATGTAATTGGAAAGATTGCAAATGGTATTGCGGATGATATGCTTACGACAACAATTATGGCAGCAAAATGTCCTAAATATATTTCTCCTGCAATGAACACGAATATGTTTGAAAATCCTATTGTTCAGGACAATCTTAAAAAACTAAAGGATTATGGCTATGAAGTTATTGAACCGGCAGTAGGATATCTTGCATGTGGAACTACCGGCAGTGGAAAAATGCCTGAACCTGAAGTGCTTCTTTCATATATTATGAAAGAACTAGCATTTGAAAAAGATTTGAAAGGCAAAAAGATTTTAGTTACTGCGGGTCCTACGAAAGAAAAAATTGATCCTGTTCGTTTCATCAGCAATCATTCTACAGGAAAGATGGGTTATGCAATTGCAAAAAATGCAATGCTTAGAGGTGCAGATGTAACTTTGGTTAGTGGACATACTTCTATAGAAAAACCTGATTTTGTTAAAGTTGTGGATGTCGAAAGTGCACAGGATATGTACGAAGCAGTAGCAGCTGAATTTGACAATCAGGATATTCTCATAATGAGTGCGGCAGTTGCCGATTATCGTCCGGTTAATCCTGCGGATAACAAGATTAAGAAAAAAGAAGGAGATTCTTCAATAGAATTAGAGAGAACAACGGACATCATTGGAACGCTTGCTCCTAAAAAGAAAAATCAGTTTGTATGTGGCTTTTCCATGGAAACTGAAAATATGCTTGAAAATTCAAAAGCAAAACTTGAAAGGAAAAATCTCGACATGATTGTTGCAAACAACTTAAAAGTTAAAGGTGCCGGATTTGGAACAGACACAAACATAGTAACAATTATTACTAAGGATGAAGTAAAAGAGTTGCCAATTATGTCTAAAGACGAGGTAGCAAATGCTTTGCTTAATGAAATAGTTAAAAAACAGAAATGAAAATAAACATATTTCAGACAAAATACTTTTAGTGTTAATACGAAAGGTATTTTTATGAATTGAAACAAACAACGGGTAAATAGCTTGACTGGCTATTTACCCGTTGTTTTATTTATTTTAATTAAGCCTGTTACCGTTAAAGTCATAATGGAATCTTGGTGACAAAGCAACTGAACCGGACAATACTTTTCTGTAGTTTTTTATAAGTGATACAGCCACAGGAACAGAATCTCTTAACATTTTTTCTAATTCAATTGTATTTTTACGACATTTCTTATTTGCCTCAGGTTCAATCATGTGACCTTTAAAAGATTTATAATGAAATGTTCCACGCATGAGAATGTCAATTATTTTTTGCTTTGGCTTTCTAGGAGCAACAAATAAATGCTTAATAAGTCGCATCCATCGCATGCATTTATGTGAAGCAATTGTTGAAAGTCCTTTATAAAATACAGCAGCACTTTTGGCGGTGGCATAATCTGTAGAAACAAGTTTGTGCATTGGGTAGCGTTCAGGTTTAAAACCATCTTTTGAAAGCAAAAGATTCTCCAAATCACCTTCAATTTCTATGTGACCGCAACCTGTTTCATTCATACTTAAATTAACATAGGGATGACAAATGCTGTCCAATGTAAAATGGCATATAAATCCCATGATATAACTGAATTCTGCACTGTGAATTCCATATTTATGTACTACATCAATGGAATTAAGCATAAATGTGTAAGCATCGGATTTGTGAAGTTTAACACCATATTGGTTGATTTTGTTCATTGAAAAGGCTCTGTAGAAAAATAGATAATCAGGGCCCTGAAGTCCAAGTCTGAATGAATTTGGATATCTTCTGATAATTTCTTTATATTCAACGGGCAAATTTTTAATTACAAGTTTGCCAAATTTGTTATGAGCATATAATGAGGGCATAGTAATTCCTCCTTCTTAAGTATAAAACTTTTGTATAAATTCTTCTGTAGTTAGCCGTACCAAGTTTTTTCACCCGCGTATGAGTAAACTCAAGTGGGCTTAGAAACTCCAACGTTGATACCTACGGATTGTTTCGTGCTACGCACTCTTTACCCTAGCCTCGTATAATTTTATTTTAGCACAAATTAAAAAAAAAATAACATTATGAATATTAAATTTTCATTAATAATGTATTACTCAATAAAAAAGTTACAGAATTTGACTATTGCAAATTGTGCAAAAGGGTGTTATCATCATAACAGAACGTATGTTCGACAGAAAGGCGGTGACACATACATGGATAGCATGGAATTGAGTAATAAATCAGACGTAATTAGTATTGACAATTTAAGTAAAGAGCTTAATGATGCTACATATAATAAAACCAGCGTTATTGATGACAGTAAATTTAATACAGATTCCGTGGAAGTTAATGTTACTCATAATCTTAGCATGTCAGAGAAGTTAAGAATATTGACAGATGCTGCCAAGTACGATGTGGCGTGTACAAGTAGTGGCGTCGACAGAAGCAATAAGGGAAGTGGACTTGGAGATACTCATGCGTGTGGAATATGTCATACATTTGCGGCGGATGGAAGATGTGTGTCACTACTTAAGATATTATTTACTAATGAGTGTATATATGATTGCAAGTATTGTGTTAACAGAGTTTCTAATGATGTGCCGAGGACAACATTTACACCTGATGAAGTTTGTAAATTAACCATAGAGTTTTATAGAAGAAATTATATAGAAGGGCTATTTTTGAGCTCGGGAATAGTTAAGAATCCTAATCATACAATGTCACTTATTTATGAAGCAATTTGGAAATTGAGAAATATACATCATTTTTATGGCTATATACATGTAAAAGTAATTCCGGGTACATCACCTGAAATTATTGAAAAATTGGGTTTTCTTGTTGATAGAATGAGTGCCAACTTAGAATTGCCAACGCAGGAAAGCCTTTCTGAACTTGCACCGAACAAGCATCATAAGAATATAATTACACCCATGAAACAGATTAAAGATGGAATGGGTCATTTGCTTCCGGGGAAGAATGACGGATATTATTATCCAATGAAATATGGAGGTTATAAGAGTTCTAAATTTGTCCCGGCAGGGCAGAGCACTCAGATGATTATTGGAGCAACAAGAGAAACAGATTACCAGATATTAAATGTAACAGCTACATTGTATGAGAAGTTTAAACTTAAGAGAGTGTTTTATTCAGGATTTGTAGATGTGAATCATAATATAGAGGCACCATCTTTGGGAGGTCATAGCATTTTACTTAGAGAACATAGATTGTATCAGGCGGATTGGCTGTTAAGATATTATGGCTTTACGGCAGGTGAATTATTAAGCAAAGAGAAGCCTAATTTTAATATGGCGTTAGATCCTAAATGCGACTGGGCTATTAATCATATAGAACAGTTCCCTGTGGAGATTATGAGGGCAGATTATTATACGTTGTTAAGAGTTCCGGGAATTGGTGTAAAGTCTGCAAAACGAATTGTGTCAGCAAGACGATATGGTAAGTTGGAGTTTTCTAATTTAAAGAAGATGGGTGTTGTATTAAAAAGAGCAGCATTTTTTATAACATGTAACGGAAAGACAATGATGCCTCTTAATATGAATCAGGATTATATAGCACGTTCAATAGCGGATAGTGACAGAAAGAATACTTATGCCATTGATAATAATATTACTTATACGCAGATGAATATATTTGATATGGGGGTGAACTGATGAATGAATTTAAGGAAATAACTCTTGTATGTGATGACTCATTTGATGGAATTATGACTGCTGTATATGACGGATGGGTTTTAATGCTTAAGGGTAATAAAGTAAAGATTTATCCGGGAGATGATTATGCATATGAGTTGTTTTGTGAGAACATTAATTGTAAGACTAACGTAAAGAAGGCAATTAGTGTTGCACAGGCAATTCAGCAGAAGATATCGGTTGAAGCATATGAATATGTTTTCAGGGCAGCACATCATTATGATAAGAATCGCGGGAATGCTATTTTGGAATTCCTTAAAGTGGGATTTAGAGCAGGTAGTAGAACTACTAAGATGCTTAGTGAAAATAGAGTAATGACCGTAATGGAATTGGCAAGAAAAGTTTCTAATGAGGCGAATGTATTCAGAGAAATATTAAGATTTAAAGAAATTAACGGTAAATTTTTATTTGGCACAATAAGTCCTAAGTGTGATGTTTTACTATTAATTGAGAATCATTTTACATGCAGATATCCTGAAGAAAACTGGATTATATATGATGATATTAGAAAAAAAGCGCTAGTTCACAGGTATAAAAGTGAAACAATAGTTGTATCCGGAGAAGAGCTAGATAGAGTGATTGATCAGATTGATATAGATGATGATTATGAGGAATTGTGGAAAGTATTTTTTGATGCGATAGCGATAGAAGAGAGAAGAAATGAAAAGTGTCAGATGAGACACGTCCCTAAATGGTATAGAAAACATATGAATGAATTTAATTAAAACATTTTTAAAGTGTACTTATTAAAAAAAAAGTGCTATACTATCGAATAAGTATGGGTTATGTCGCAATGACATAATCCATAATAAAACTACTATTCAGGAGGAACTCATGAGCAAGGTAAAGAGAGTTTATGTGGAAAAGAAACAGCCATATGCTGTTAAAGCCAAGGAACTTACAGAGGATATCAAGGGTTATTTAGGAATCAACACATTGGATGCCGTAAGAGTTTTAGTAAGATATGATGTTGAGAATTTATCTGAAGACACTTATAAGAAAGCATTAACAACAGTATTTTCTGAACCACCGGTTGATAATGTTTATGAAGAAAATTTTCCGTTTAACGAAACAGACAGAATTTTTAGCGTGGAATATTTGCCGGGACAGTTTGATCAGAGAGCTGATTCTGCAGAACAGTGTGTTAAGTTTTTAAATGAAGACGAGAAGCCTGTAATTAAAAGTGCAACAACATATGTTTTAGAAGGACATATGAGTGATGAACAGTTTGAACAGGTTAAGTCATATTGTATTAACCCTGTAGATTCAAGAGAAACAGGTTTAGAAAAACCTGAAACACTTGTAACAGAATTTGAAGAACCTGCAGATGTTATTATATTCGATGGCTTTAAGGATATGGAGGAAGCACCACTTAAAGAATTATATGATTCTTTAGGACTTGCTATGACATTTAAAGATTTTCTTCACATTCAGAATTATTACAAGAATGAAGAAGACAGAGATCCTTCAATAACAGAAATAAGAGTATTAGATACATATTGGTCAGATCATTGCCGTCATACAACATTTAATACAGAACTTACAGATGTTACATTTGATGATGGATATTTTAATAGTCCACTTGTTAAGACATACGAAGAGTATATGGAAACAAGAGAAAGTGTTTTCAAGGGTAGAAAGGACAAGTTTGTCTGCTTTATGGATTTAGCACTTATGGCTATGCGTAAGTTAAAGATGGAAGGTAAATTAGACGACCAGGAAGAATCAGATGAAATAAATGCATGTAGTATTGTTGTGCCTGTAGAAGTTGACGGCAAGGAAGAAGAATGGCTTGTTAACTTTAAGAATGAAACACACAACCATCCTACAGAAATTGAACCATTTGGTGGCGCTGCAACATGTTTAGGTGGAGCAATCAGAGATCCATTGTCAGGACGTACATATGTATATCAGGCAATGCGTGTAACAGGTGCAGCTGATCCAACTAAGTCAATGAGCGAAACTTTAAAGGGTAAATTACCACAGAAGAAGATTGTTCAGGGAGCAGCTAATGGATATAGTTCATATGGTAACCAGATTGGTCTTGCAACAGGATATGTTAAGGAAATTTATCATCCTGATTATGTTGCTAAGAGAATGGAAATCGGTGCGGTTATGGGAGCAGCTCCTAGACGTGCAGTACAGAGATTAAATTCTGACCCGGGTGACATTATTATCTTATTAGGTGGTAGAACAGGAAGAGACGGTTGTGGTGGAGCAACAGGTTCTTCAAAGATTCATACAGAACAGTCAATTGAAAGCTGTGGAGCAGAAGTTCAGAAGGGTAATGCACCTACAGAACGTAAATTACAGAGATTGTTCAGACGTGAAGAAGTAAGTTATTTAATTAAGAAATGTAATGACTTTGGTGCAGGTGGTGTATCTGTTGCTATAGGTGAATTAGCAGACGGATTACATGTAAACCTCGATAAAGTAACTAAGAAATATGCAGGTCTTGATGGTACGGAAATTGCAATTTCAGAATCACAGGAAAGAATGGCAGTTGTTGTAGATCCTAAAGATGTAGAACAGTTCTTAAAATATGCTAATGAAGAAAATCTTGAAGCAACAGAAGTAGCATATGTAACAGAAGAACCTAGACTTGTATTAGAATGGAGAGGAAAAGAGATAGTTAATATTTCAAGAGCATTCCTCGATACAAACGGAGCTCATCAGGAAACAACAGTAGAAGTTGAAATGCCGGATGAAGATAAGAACTTCTTCAAGAAACCTCAGGTTGATGATGTTAAGGAAAAATGGTTAGAAACATTATCAGATTTAAATGAGTGTTCACAGAAGGGATTAGTAGAAAAATTTGACGGCTCAATTGGAGCAGGTTCAGTATTTATGCCATTTGGTGGTAAATATCAGTTAACAGAAACTCAGACAATGGTAGCTAAGCTTCCTGTACTTAAAGGTAAATGCGATACAGTAACAATTATGAGTTACGGATTTGATCCATATCTTTCAAGTTGGAGCCCATACCATGGTGCAATTTATGCAGTAGTAGATTCTGTAGCTAAGGTAGTTGCAACAGGTGGTGATTATAAGAAGATTAGATTTACATTCCAGGAATACTTCAGAAGAATGACAGAAGATCCAAAGCGTTGGAGCCAGCCATTTGCAGCACTTCTTGGTGCATATGACGCTCAGATGGGATTTGGTCTTCCATCAATCGGTGGTAAGGATAGTATGTCAGGTACATTTAATGATATTGATGTTCCTCCAACACTTGTTTCATTTGCGGTAGATGTTGCAAAAGAAAAAGATATTATTACACCCGAATTTAAAGAAGTTGGAAGTAAGATTGTTAAATTTGAAATATGCAGAGACCAGTACGAAAAGCCAAATTACGAATGTATGATGAAGTTATATGATGCAATTCATGAAATGATTCAGAATGGAACTATAATTTCAGCATATGCATTAGATAGTAAAGGTGTTATTCCAGCAGTAAGTAAGATGGCATTTGGTAATAAGATTGGTGTTTCTGTCAGCGGACAGATTCCTGGAGCAGATTTATTTGCACCTGGATATGGTGATATAATTGCAGAAGTACCTGCTGATAAGATTGATGATGTAAATGTAAGTTATGTATTAATCGGTGAAACAACAGATGATGCTACACTTAAATATGGAGAAGAATCAATTTTATTAGATGATGCAATTAAGACATGGGAAAAACCACTTGAAAAAGTATTCCCAACAAGAAGTCATAAAGACACATCAGTTATCGATACTCCTGTATACGATAAAGGAAGTGTTTATGTATGCAAGAATAAGATTGCTAAACCTACAGTATTTATTCCTGTATTCCCAGGAACTAACTGTGAATATGACAGTGCTAAGGCATTTGAAAATGCAGGCGCAAAAGTTATTACAAAGGTATTTAAGAATCTTACACCTGAAGATATCAGAGATTCAGTAAAAATCTTTGAAGAAAGCATTAATCAGTCACAGATTATTATGTTCCCAGGTGGATTTAGTGCAGGTGATGAACCGGATGGATCAGCTAAGTTCTTTGCTACAGCATTTAGAAATGAAAAGATTAAAGAAGCTGTTCATAAACTTTTAAATGAAAGAGATGGATTAGCACTTGGTATATGTAATGGTTTCCAGGCTTTAATTAAGCTGGGATTAGTTCCAAATGGACAGATTACAGGACAGAATGAAAATTCACCAACATTAACATACAACACAATTAACAGACATGTATCTAAGATGGTTTATACAAAGGTTGTGTCAAATAAATCACCTTGGTTACAGTTAGCAGAACTTGGTGGTACATATGTAAATCCTGCTTCACATGGTGAAGGAAGATTTGTTGCATCTGAAGAATGTATTAAAGAATTATTTGCTAACGGTCAGGTTGCTACTCAGTATGTAAATGAACAGGGACAGCCTACAATGGATGAAGAATGGAATGTAAACGGTTCATATTATGCAATTGAAGGTATTACATCTCCAGACGGAAGATGCTTAGGTAAGATGGCTCATATCGAAAGAAAAGGAAACTCAGTAGCTATGAATATTTATGGCGAACAGGATCTTAAGGTATTTGAAGCCGGAGTTAAGTATTTTAAATAATAAAAACACTTATATTGTAAATAATAAAAATAAACAAAATTATGGGCCCGGAGTAATCCGGGCTCATATTGAAAAGGAAGATGCGATATGAATTATTTGAAAAGTCTTAAATGGGAAATGGTAATTTATGCTTTGTTATGTATATTAATGGGCATTTTGATGATGATTTATCCAAGTAGCATATTGAATACAATTTGTTATATAATAGCAGTTATATTTTTACTTTTAGCAATAAGATATTTACTTGAATATAGAAAAAGAGATTTGATAAATGATTTTTATAAATATGAACTTGTAGTTGGAATTATTTTTATAGTTGCTGCAATATTTGTTCTTGTAAAAAAAGATTTTGTTATATCAATCATTCCGTTTATAGTTGGAATAATTATAGTGATAAGTGGAATTATGAAAATTGAAAATGCTTTGGATTTGAAAAGAATGGATTCACATTGGGTATTTTTACTTATAGTGGCAATTGTTAATGTATTATTAGGAATTGTAATATTAATTAATCCTCAGAACACAGCAGTATTTGTTACAAGAATTACAGGAATAATTTTAACATACTCAGGAGTTGTAGATTTAATTACAACATTAACTGTATCAGGTAAAATTAGAAGATGGGTAGATGATAATGCAATTATAGATACAGAAAGCAGAGATATAGATGAATAAAACCAAAAGCCTCGCAAATTGCGAGGCTTTTGGTTTTATTGGCTCTTTGTAAAGAATGGGGTAACCCAAGTTTTATTGTGCACCTTTTAGCACACGCTTTGAATCTTTGTAAAATATGGTGAAACCCAAGCGTATAAACATTTACTTCTCGTAATATATATCTATTTTAAAGTTTCGTATTTCTGAATAATACCTACACCTATAGGATAAGGACCTGTGTGAACAGCAGTTGTCATACCGATATCAACATTAAGTTCGTCTAAGCATTTTACTCCAAGTGTGCTTTCAGCATCCTTTAAGAATTCAGCTCCTTCCTCTTTATCATATCCCCAACCAACGTTGAAGTTGTAATCATCTTTACTCAAATTGTTGTCAGTAAAGTGCTTGTTAACAGTATCCAAAACAGCTTTCTTCAACTTAGCACGACTTCTGCCGATTCCGCCTAAACCTAATTCACCGTTTTTAAGTAAGATGATAGGTTTGATTCCTAATTTACCTGTTGCAATTGAAGCAAGCTTTCCAATACGACCACCGATTCTAAGATAATCAAGAGAACCAACAGTAAAGAAAATGATTGCTGTAGGAATTAATTTGTCAATTTTTTCAACAGACTCTTCAAAACTAAGACCGTCATTTTTCATCTTTACAATTTCATTTACTAATAATGCCTGTGTAACAGTGTTTTGCTTAGAATCAAATACTGCAATCTTTGCATCAGGGTAGTCTTCCTTAATTAAATCAGCAGCTGTTCTTGCTGAATTATAAGAACCACTAAGAACAAGAGAAATTGTTAAACATATAACAGGAATATCCTGTTTAACATATTCTAAAAATGTATTCATATATTCTTCAACTGATGGAAGTGATGACTTTGGAAAAACATTTTCATTAACAAGCCTTGTGTAAAACTCATCTCTTGTTATATCAATGCTGTCTTTTAAATAATGTTCCTGGTCAAAAGAAACAGAGAAAGGAACAACTGTAATGTCATTTTTTTCAACATATTCTTTTGATAAATCACATGCGCTATCGCTAATTATTTTATACATAAAACTAAACTCCTTAAGATAAAAGAATCTTTTGTAAAATCTATATAGTTATCAATACTAGATGAAGTATAACACTAAACTATCATACTGGCAATAGATAAAATAATAATAACATAAAATAATGCAAAATAGCTATGAACTTTATATATTTCATTTTCTTTTACTTATATATTTCATTTTCTTTTACTTGCCTTGAAACGAATACATTTATTTGATATACTTTTAGATGGCGTATTCTGCCTGAAAACAGGCGGCCGGAAAGAGGTATATATGACAATTCTTATTAAGAACGGAAGAGTAATTAATCCGTCTGAGAAAATGGACAAGGTGTTAGATGTCTATGTTAAGGACGGAGTAATTGTTGAAAAAGGGGAAAACATCGAAAAAGAAGCTGATAAGGTTATTGATGCTAAGGGATGTTTTGTAATGCCGGGACTTATAGACTTACATGTTCATTTTAGAGACCCGGGGCTTACTTATAAAGAAGATATAATAACAGGAAGTATGGCGGCAGCTAATGGTGGATTTACATCTGTATGTTGCATGCCAAATACAAAACCTGTTACTGACAATGCAGAAGTGGTCAGATATATTATAAATAAAGGAAAAGAAGCAGGATATACAAATGTACTTCCTGTAGGTTCTGTTACTAAAGGAATGGCAGGAAAAGAAATAACAGATGTATTCGAACTTAAAGAGGCAGGTATATGTGCTATAAGTGAAGATGGTAAATCTGTTATGGATTCTAATGTATATCGTGATGCAATGAAAAATGCAGTTAAAGCGGATGTGCCGGTATTAGCTCATTGCGAAGATATCAATTTAGTAAATGGCGGCGTAATGAATATGGGCGACAAATCAGAAGAATTTGGAGTTAAGGGTATTAGTAACGCTGTTGAAGATATAATTGTGGCAAGAGATATTTTGCTTGCAAAAGAAACAGGGGCTAAATTACATTTGTGCCATTGCTCAACAAAAGACAGTGTAACAATGGTTAAAAAAGCAAAAGAAGACGGAGTTAAAGTTACTGCAGAAGTATGTCCACATCATTTTGCCATGAGTACAGATGATATGGATAGTGCAGATGCAAATTATAAAATGAATCCTCCACTTAGAACAAGAGAGGATGTTGACGCACTTATAAAGGGACTTAGCGAAGATGTTATGGATGTAATTGCAACAGATCACGCACCACATAGTGCAGAGGAAAAAGCAAGAAGCATAACAGAAGCACCTTTTGGAATTGTAGGATTGGAAACAGCAGTACCATTAACAGTGACTCATTTGCTTAAACCGGGATTTATCACACCTATGCAGATGGCTGAAAAGATGAGCTATAATCCTGCTAAAGTATTAGGAATAGACAAAGGTTCATTGGACGAAGGAAAAGTAGCCGATATTACAATTATCAATCCGGATGAGGAATACATTATTGATGTAAATGAATTTAAGTCTAAAGGAAGAAATACTCCATTTGGAGGAACAAAAGTATCAGGAAAAGTTAAATGGACAATTTTAGGTGGAAAGATTGTTAAGGAGCCTGAAGAAGAAAGATAAGTAAATTAATATAAAGCATAAAGGAGCAGAATAGAATGATTAACAAACTTGTAAAAAAGATTAAAGAAACAAATGCACCTGTAGTTGTAGGATTAGACCCAATGTTATCTTACATACCAAAGCATATTACAGATAAGGCATATGCTGAATTTGGAGAAACACTTGAGGGTGTGTCAGAAGCACTTTGGCAGTATAATAAAGGAATTATCGATGCAACATACGATTTAATACCTGCAGTAAAACCACAGATTGCAATGTATGAACAATTTGGAATTCCGGGATTAGTTGCATTTGACAAGACTGTAAAATATGCAAAAGAAAAGGATTTAGTTGTTATTGGAGATGTTAAAAGAGGAGACATCGGTTCAACTTCTGCAGCTTATGCAACAGGACATCTTGGGAAAGTTAAGGTTGGCAATAATACATATTCATTATTTGATGAAGATTTTGCTACAGTAAATCCTTATCTTGGAACAGATGGTATTAAGCCGTTTGTGGATGTATGTAAAGAAGAAAAGAAAGGTTTATTCATTTTAGTTAAAACATCAAATCCATCAAGTGGAGAATTTCAGGATAGAATGATTGACGGAAGACCACTTTACGAATGGGTTGGTGAACAGGTTGCTAAATGGGGCGAAGACATAATGGGAGATGACTACAGTTATGTAGGAGCAGTTGTAGGAGCAACATATCCTGAAATGGGAAAAGTTCTTAGAAAGGTTATGCCAAAGAGTTACATTCTTGTACCGGGATATGGTGCACAGGGTGGAACAGCAGACGGATTAAAACCATACTTTAATGAAGACGGATTAGGAGCAATTATAAATTCTTCAAGAGGTATAATTTGTGCATATAAGCAGGACAAATATGCTAAATTTGGAGAAGCAAATTATGCAGATGCTTCACGTCAGGCTGTTGTTGATATGATTGAAGATATTAATTCAATTTTCTAAAATAGCTTATAATTAAAAGAGTAGTGGAATTGTATAATGCAAAAATGCATACCGGATTTCTACTCTCAAATTAAAATATACAAACACAATCTAAGAAAGGTGCTGTTTAGATGAAACATAAAGAAATCGCAAAAGTAATTTCACAGGAATCCATAGCAACAGGAGTTTACAGTATGTGGATTCAGACAAAAGATATTGCAGCAAAAGCTGTAGCAGGACAGTTTATATCTGTTTATTGTAAAGATGGAGCAAAGCTTTTACCTAGACCAATCAGTATTTGCGAAGTTAACAAAGAAGAAGGAACTTTAAGAATTGTATATAGAGTTGTAGGTGGAGGAACTACTGAAATGTCAGGATATGTATCAGGTGATGATATCGATATTTTAGGACCACTTGGAAATGGATTTATGCAAAGAGAAGGCAAAAAAGCGATTCTTATCGGAGGAGGTATAGGTATACCTCCAATGGTTCAGTTAGGAAAAGAATTAAAAGAAATCGCAGAAGTTCAGACAGTTGCAGGATATAGAGATGAATTGTTTCTGATTGACGAACTTGAAAAAAATGGTGATGTTTATATTGCTACAGAAGATGGAAGCACAGGAACGAAAGGAACAGTTATAGATGCGATTAAAGCATGTGCTGTAACAGGCGATGTAATTTATGCGTGTGGACCAACACCAATGCTTAGAGCAATAAAAGAATATGCTTTGGCAAATGACATTGAGTGCCAGATTTCATTAGAAGAAAAGATGGCATGCGGAATTGGTGCATGTCTTGGATGTGTATGCAAGTCAAAAGAAAAAGACCATCATACAAATGTAAATAATAAACGAATTTGCAAAGACGGTCCCGTATTTTTAGCACAGGAGGTTGAATTATAATGAATACAAAGGTTAATATTGCAGGCGTTGAATTCAAAAATCCTGTTATGGAAGCATCAGGAACATTTGGTTCAGGAGCCGAATACAGCGAATTTGTAGATTTAAATAAATTAGGAGCAGTAGTTACGAAGGGCGTGGCCAATGTACCATGGCCGGGAAATCCTACACCTAGAATTGCAGAAACTTATGGTGGAATGCTAAATGCAATCGGTTTACAGAATCCGGGATTTGATTTATTTGCAAAAAGAGATATCCCATTTCTTAAACAGTTTGATACAAAGATTATTGTAAATGTGTGTGGCCATTCTACAGAAGAATATATTGATGTTGTAGAAAAGCTTGGAAACGAGCCTGTAGATATGCTGGAAATCAATATTTCATGTCCTAATGTAAAGGAAGGCGGAATAGCTTTTGGACAGGACCCTAAGGCAGTAGAAGCAATCACTAAAGAAGTTAAAAAAGTTGCAAAACAGCCAATTATCATGAAATTAAGTCCAAATGTAACAGACATAACTGTTATGGCAAAGGCAGCAGAAGCAGGTGGCGCGGACGCATTATCACTTATTAATACAATTACAGGAATGAAGATAGATGTTGAACGTCAGAAATTTGCTTTGGCAAATAAGACAGGTGGTCTTTCAGGCCCTGCAATAAAACCGGTAGCAGTTCGTATGGTATATCAGGTTGCAAATACCGTAAATATTCCTATAATCGGAATGGGTGGAATTAAAGATGCAAATGATGCAATGGAATTTATATTAGCCGGTGCAACAGCAGTTTCAATAGGAACAGCAAATTTTACAAATCCATTAGTAACAGAAGAAGTTGTTGCAGGAATTGAAGACTATATGAGAAGACACAATGTTGAAGATATCAATTCATTAATCGGATTAGTAAAATGATAGAGGAGGAAACAAAATGAACGAAGTTCATTTTTTATAAATGTTTCCGACGAATAGCCGCTGACCGAAGGGAAGGGGCAATACAGATTGGTAAAGGAGAAACAAAATGGAAGCGTACAAGCAGGAATTTATTGATTTTATGGTAGAAAGTGATGTTTTAAAATTTGGAGAATTCACATTAAAAAGTGGAAGAAAATCACCATTTTTTATGAATGCAGGTGGATATGTAACAGGTTCACAGCTTAAAAAGTTAGGAGAATATTATGCAAAGGCAATCCATGATACATATGGAGATGATTTTGACGTATTATTCGGACCGGCATATAAGGGAATTCCTATCAGTGTTGTAACAGCTATTGCATATAGCGAATTATATGGAAAAGATGTACGTTACTGTTCAGACCGTAAGGAAGAAAAAGACCATGGTGCTGACAAGGGAAGTTTTCTTGGAAGTAAGTTAAAAGATGGTGATAGAGTTGTCATGATTGAAGACGTAACAACATCAGGAAAATCAATGGAAGAAACAGTACCAAAGGTAAGAAATGCTGCTGATGTTGAAATCGTAGGATTAATGGTTTCATTAAATAGAATGGAAGTTGGAAAGGGTGGCGAAAAATGTGCCCTTGATGAAATTAAAGAATTATACGGATTTGATGCAAATGCAATAGTAACAATGGAAGAAGTTGTTGAACATTTGTATAATAAAGAATGCAATGGAAAAGTAGTAATTACAGATGAGATTAAGGCAGCGATTGACGAATACTATGACAAATATGGAGTAAAATAGTCGGGAGATTTTAAAGTAGTGACAAAGACTCAAAAAAGGATACGGCTTTGGGGTCGTATCCTGTTTATATTGTATTTATTATGTGCTTTGTATGTAATGTTTTTCTCTGAAAGTTTAGATAGAGAGCTGGTTAGTGATACATACAGATATAATTTAACATTATTTAAAGAAATTAAGCGCTTTTGGAATATGCGCTACACATATGGCTGGAATGTTACACTTATAAATCTGGTAGGAAATGTAGTATGTTTTCTGCCGTTTGGATTTTTGTTGCCAACCATATCAAGAAAATCAATATTTAAAAATATAATAACAGTTACAATTTGGGCAATGCTGCTTAGTTTTGGAATAGAGACAGCACAGTTGCTGACAAAAGTAGGTGCTTTTGATGTTGATGACATTTTCCTTAATACATTAGGCGGATGTTTAGGATATATAATATTCAGAATAACAAAACTTCACAAACATGTTATGTAGGAGAAACAATGGCGAAAAGAAATAAAAAAGACAAAAAACAAAGAATAGCATTAAGCAGTTATACAAAGGGTGGAAGAATATCTTCGCTTATAGCACTTGAAGCTTTTATATTATTTGTTTTAACAGTTGCGTTATGCATAGTACAGAATGGAAACGCAGGTATATATGTAGGAATTTTGGCATGGGCTATATTTGGACTTGCGCTTGCCGGATTTGTAATAGGTTTAAAAAGTTATCAGGAAGAAACAAAGTTTCTAAAATACACATATATAGGAACAATTTCTAATGCAGTAATATGGATTGGAATTTTGTGCGTATTTTTAATATATGTATGATGCCAGGGTGAAATTGTGGGAGTGCGTAGCACGAAACAATCCGTGGACATCAAAGCCGGGGAGGTTTGCTCCACCCGATATCATATATATGATCAAGAAAACGATAGCCGGATAATTAGATTACAATTTTAAAAATATAAGAAAGGATGCTTTGCACAGCAGTAATGGTAAGACAATGTCGGATAAAGAAAGATTTGAAAAGCAGATGGAATTTATCAGAGAAGTAGATAAATCAAAAGAAATTTTTAGACAATCATATGTGACAAGTGGCAGTAGACATGAAAATGATGCTGAGCATGCATGGCATCTGGCTATGATGGCAATGATAATGAATGAGTATGCAAATGAAAAAGTAGATTTGCTTAGAGTTATAGAGATGGTACTTGTACATGACCTTGTTGAAATAGATGCAGGTGATACATATGCATATGATAATAAGGGAAATGAAACAAAGAGAGAGAGGGAGTTAGTTGCCGCAGACAGAATTTTTAATATACTTCCAAATGACCAGGCAAAAATGATTAGAGGACTCTGGGATGAATTTGAAGCCGGAGAAACAAAAGAAGCAAAATTTGCAATAACATTAGACAAAACTCAGCCAATAATGTTAAATGATGCTACTGACGGTAGAGCATGGATGGAGCATGGTGTAAAAAAAGAACAGATTATGGCGAGAAACAAAAAGACACCGGATGGTTCCGTGAAAATATGGGATTATTTTGAAAAGATAATTAATAAAAATGTAGAAAAAGGCAGAATTAAAGAATAGCCTTTAGGAGTAAATCTATGATTAAAGAAAGATATGATATTGCTATAGAAAGAATAAAAGAAATAATTACTGAAGATACAGTAGAAGAAAAATTTCTACCTTATTTTGTTGCAGCAGCACAGTTTATACTTAAAATAGATAATTTACTTGGGCTAATAGAAAGCAAAAAGATTGAAGAGTTGACTTTAGAACAGTTGACATTCCTTAATAAAGATTTATATGAAGATGAAACGGAAATTGTATATGAAAAATGCTTCGCAAATCCTAAATTTGCAGTAGAAAAATTAGGAGAAGAATACGGACAGTTATTATGTTATGTATTTACAGCAAATAGAAATATGATTTCTAACGCATTTCAGGGCAAATTAGAAGAAATAACATTGAGAATGGAATTGTTTATAGAAATATATAATCAATTTGAAGATAGAGAAAATCTTACAAAAAAATCAATTCATGATATGATTTATTCTTTTGAAAAAGATAATTCAGAAATTTTTATGACTAACAGAATAGATGAAATAATAAATCCTGAAAATGATTTTGCAGTTAAGATTGTAATGGAAAGTGATTTAGAAGATTTAAGATATTTATACAAATATGGTGAAAGTATTAGTGAAAACGAAATAGAAACAGCAAAATTTTTAAATACACTTTCACAGGAAAGAATAGATAAAATTGCAAGTGTTTATACAGAAGGATATAGACTGGGGTTTATAAATACAGGAAAGGATTTATCTATTAAAAGTGCAGTAGACATAAGATATTATATTGGATTTGAAAGAATAATCCGTGCGGCCATAAAGCAGTTTGAAAATATGGGCTTAAAACCGGTTATTTATAAAGGAGGATATGAATCTACCAAGATAAATAAACAGTATTGGTTTGACCATAAGTTTGATGATGCATTATTCTTTGACAAAGGTTATGTACAAAGAAAGTTAGAGGTTGCAACTACAGCATTTGAAAATAGAAAGAAAACAGCAGCACTTATGGCAGGACCGGCGGTTATAGAAGTATTTGGAGAAAATCCATTTGAGCCGGAAAATAAAAAAGAAGCTTTACAGTTAAACAAGGAGCAACAGAAATTAAAAGTTGAATATGCAAGAGAATATACTCAGATAGTTCAAAAATATATTAAGGGCGATGAGAGAAGCTTTACGATTATTGCGTTTCCACTTCCTGAAATTGGAATGGATTATGAAGAATTATTCGAAGAGACAGTTAAAATTAACTGTTTAGATCAGGATAAATATCGCAAGGTACAGCAGAGTATAATAGATGCCCTTGATAAGGCAGATTTCGTAAGGGTCGAAGGAAAAGGAAGCAATAAGACATACATTACGGTTAATATGCATGAATTTAAAAATCCTGAAAAAGAAACTAATTTTGAAAACTGTCTGGCAGATGTAAACATTCCATTAGGAGAAGTGTTTACTTCGCCAAAACTTACAGGAACTAACGGAGTGTTACATGTGAGTCAGGTATATTTAAATGAATTAAAATACAATGATTTGGAAATTACATTTGAAAATGGATGCATAAAAGACTATACATGTAAGAATTTCGATACTGAAGAAGAAAATAAAAAGTATATAAAAGAAAATGTTATGTTTAATCATGACACTTTACCTATAGGGGAATTTGCCATAGGAACAAATACAACAGCTTATGTTATGGCAAATAAATACGATATAGTATATAAACTTCCAATTTTAATAGTGGAAAAAATGGGACCTCATTTTGCAGTAGGTGATACATGTTACAGTTGGGAAGAAGATGTTAAGACATTTAATCCTGATGGAAAAGAAATTGTAGCAAAGGAAAATGAAATCTCAGCTTTAAGAAATGAAGATTTGTCAAAAGCATATTTCAGTTGCCATACAGATATAACGATACCTTATGATGAACTTGGAGAAATTACAGCCGTAACTAAAAATGGTGAAGAAATTGTCATTATAAAGGATGGAAGATTTGTTCTTCCGGGAACAGAACTTTTAAATGAAGCTTTTGATAAATAAAATAAACATAAAAATGTAAATAAATGTAATAAAATTGTTAATTTAGTACCCCATTTATTGACGTAATAAGTCTTAACAGTTACAATGTAAGTGTTTTTATGATTTAATAAGCCAGGGGAGGATTGTGTGAGTGCGTAGCACGGAACAATCCGTAGGCATCAAAGTTTAATGCAATACTATAAGAAATTATGAAGGAGAAGAGCAATGGCAAAAGTAGCAATTGTAATGGGCAGCGATTCAGATCTGCCGGTAATGAGCAAAGCAGCAGATTTTCTTGAAGAGATAGGAATTGATTATGAAATGACAATCATATCAGCACACAGAGAGCCGGACATCTTTTTTGAATGGGCTAAGGGCGCAGAAGAAAGAGGAGTAAAAGTTATTATTGCAGGAGCTGGTAAGGCAGCTCATCTTCCGGGCATGTGCGCAGCTTTATTCCCTATGCCGGTAATAGGTATACCAATGAAAACATCAGATTTAGGCGGAGTAGATTCATTATACTCAATCGTTCAGATGCCATCAGGTATTCCGGTTGCAACAGTTGCTATTAATGGTGGACAGAATGCAGGTATTCTTGCAGCAAAGATTCTTGCAACATCTGATGCACAGTTGCTTGAAAAGTTAAAAGCATATACAGAAAAAATGAAAAAAGACGTTGTAGCAAAAGATACAAAGTTGAAAAAAGTAGGATATAAAAACTACTAAAATTATATTAAAAAACGTAACGGTATTATATTTTCATATAATCGGTACTAAATTTTAATATGAAAAATAAAAAAACATATTTATTATAATTTGTTTTTGCATTATATGATTAAAAATGATTTAAGAAACCATTTGAAAGTAAGAGGAGAAAAGAATTATGGATTACAAGAAGGCAGGCGTTGATATCGAAGCAGGTTACAAGTCAGTTGAACTTATGAAAGAGCATGTAAAAGGAACTATGAGACCTGAAGTTTTAGGAGGTCTTGGAGGATTTGCCGGAGCTTTCAGTTTAGATTCTATTAAGAAAATGGAAGACCCTGTTTTATTATCAGGAACTGATGGATGTGGAACAAAAGTACAGTTAGCTTATATTATGGATAAACATGATACAATCGGTATTGACTGTGTTGCAATGTGTGTAAATGATATTGCATGTTCAGGTGGAGAACCACTTTTCTTCCTTGATTATATCGCATGTGGAAAGAACTATCCTGAAAAGATTGCTACAATCGTAAGTGGTGTCGCAGAAGGATGTAAACAGTCAGGAGCAGCATTAGTTGGTGGTGAAACAGCAGAACATCCGGGACTTATGCCTGAAAATGAATACGATTTAGCAGGATTTGCAGTAGGTGTAGTAGATAAAAAAGATTTAATTACAGGAGAAAATATTAAACCGGGAGATGCGTTAATTGGTATCGCATCATCAGGTGTACATAGTAACGGATTTTCTTTAGTAAGAAAAGTATTTGAAATGTCAGAAGAATCACTTAATACATATTATGATGAATTAGGAAAGACATTAGGAGAAGCTTTACTTGCACCAACAAGAATTTATGTTAAAGCATTAAAGAATGTTAAAGATGCAGGAGTAACAATTAAGGGATGCAGTCATATTACAGGTGGTGGATTCTATGAAAATATTCCAAGAATGCTTCCTGATGGAGTAAAGGCAGTTGTAAAGAAAGACAGCTATGAAGTACCTGCAATTTTTAAACTCCTTGCTAAGACAGGAGATATTGCAGAAGAAATGATGTACAACACATACAACATGGGTATCGGTATGGTATTAGCAGTTGACCCTGCAGATGTAGAAAAGACAATGAAAGCATTAGAAGCTGCCGGAGAAACATGCTATGAAATCGGAAAGATTGAGGCAGGAGAAAAAGGAGCTGAATTATGCTAAGAGTTGGGGTTTTAGTTTCAGGCGGAGGAACAAACCTTCAGGCAATCATTGATGGAATTAAGAATAAAGTAATTACAAATACAGAAATCGAAGTAGTAATAAGCAATAAGAAAGATGCATATGCGCTTGTAAGAGCAAAGGAAAATGGAATTAATGCAGAATGTATTTCACCTAAAGATTTTGCTGAAAGAAAAGATTTTAATCAGGCGTTAATTGATACTTTAGATAAGTATAAATTAGATTTAATCGTTCTCGCCGGATTTTTGGTTGTATTACCTCCTGAAATGATTTCAAAATACAGAAATAAAATTATAAACATACATCCATCTCTTATTCCATCATTCTGTGGAAATGGTTTTTATGGATTAAAGGTTCATGAAAAAGCATTAGAAAGAGGTGTTAAGGTAACAGGAGCTACAGTTCATTTTGTAGATGAAGGAACAGATACAGGTCCTATAATTTATCAGAAGGCGGTAGACATTTTACCGGGAGATACACCTGAAGTGCTTCAGAAAAGAGTTATGGAACAGGCTGAATGGAAGATTATGCCACAGGCGATTAATGATATTGCCAATGGTAAAATCAAAGTTGTAGACAATAAAGTAATATATCAGTAGACAATATAAGGAGAAGACAATGAAAGTATTAATTGTTGGAAGCGGTGGAAGAGAACATGCCATTGCAAATGCAGTAGCAAAGAGTTCAAAAGTTGATAAGATTTATTGTGCGCCCGGCAACGCAGGAATTGCAGAATATGCAGAATGTGTAAATATCGGTGCAATGGAATTTGATAAGTTAGTTTCATTTGCAAAAGAAAAAGAAATTGACTTAACTGTAATTGGTATGGATGATCCGTTAGTAGGCGGTGTTGTAGATGCTTTTGAAGCAGAAGGGTTAAGAGTATTTGGACCAAATAAGGCAGCAGCTATTTTAGAGGGATCAAAAGCGTTTTCTAAAGACTTAATGAAGAAATACAATATTCCAACAGCAGGATATGAAAATTTTGATTCTCCTGAAAAAGCATTAGAATATTTGGAAACTTCAAAATATCCAATTGTATTAAAGGCAGATGGACTTGCTTTAGGAAAAGGTGTATTAATTTGCAATACAAAAGAAGAAGCAATTGAAGGCGTAAAGAGCATAATGCTTGATAAGAAATTTGGCTCAGCCGGAAATACAATGGTTGTAGAGGAATTTATGACAGGAAGAGAAGTTTCTGTTTTATCTTTTGTTGATGGGAATACAATAAAGATAATGACAAGTGCTCAGGACCATAAGCGTGCAGGAGATGGTGACACAGGTCTTAACACAGGAGGAATGGGAACATTTTCACCAAGTCCTTTCTATACAAAAGAAGTTGATGAATTCTGTAAGAAATACATTTATCAGGCTACTGTTGACGCTATGAAAGCTGAAGGAAGAACATTTAAGGGAATTATCTTCTTTGGATTAATGATTACAGAAGACGGACCAAAGGTATTAGAGTATAATGCAAGATTTGGTGACCCGGAAGCACAGGTAGTTCTTCCAAGAATGAAAAATGACATAATTGATGTATTTGAAGCATGCATCGACGGAACACTTGATAAGATTGATTTGCAGTTTGAAGATAATGCAGCTGTATGTGTAGTTCTTGCAAGTGACGGCTACCCTGTAAGTTATGAAAAGGGATTTGAAATAAAAGGATTAGATACGTTTAAGGATAAAGACGGATATTATGTATTCCATGCAGGAACAAAGTTTGATGACGATGGAAAGATTGTAACAAACGGAGGACGTGTATTAGGCGTAACTGCAAAGGGAAAAGATTTAAAAGAAGCCAGAGCGAATGCATATAAGGCAACAGAGTGGATAGATTTCGATAATAAGTATATGAGACATGATATCGGAAAAGCTATCGACGAAGCTTAAAAGTAAGGGAAAGAGATGAAAAAAATATGTGAGAAAGGAAAATTGCAAATCATATAAGCCTTTGATTTGCACCTTTTAAACACAAGATGCTTGTGATTAAAGGAATGGGTACGAATAATGAGAAAAAGTAAATCATTATTATTAAGTTTAATTGTGGCTGCAGGATTAACAACATTAATGGGAGCAAATGTTTTTGCCGATTCTTCTTTAAAAGAACTGACAGTTAATGGTAAAACAGATTCAGGAGATAGCACGGTAGTAAATTTAAGCCCTTCATTTTCAGAAGATGTAACTGAT
Organism: Eubacterium album; assembly: GCF_025336545.1. Taxonomy (NCBI): domain Bacteria; kingdom Bacillati; phylum Bacillota; class Clostridia; order Eubacteriales; family Eubacteriaceae; genus Eubacterium; species Eubacterium album. Next base: position 305,195 of record NZ_JAODBU010000003.1, read on the forward strand.
TATGAAGCTACAGTAAAAAACAGTGTTAAGAAATTAGACATTAATGCCGTTGCAACTGAAAGTTCAGCAGATGTAAAAGTCTCATGGGATACATTAGATGAAGGGGACAATAAAACATATGTTGAAGTTACAGATTCAAATGGCCAGAAAACTACATACACAATTAAAACAAAGAGACTTACTACAGATGAGGAAGAAACCTATAAAGAAGATACCAATACTAAAAAAGATAGCGGCATTAAGGTCACTGTAAACAAAACAGAATTGACCATTTCTTCAAAAATTAAAAAAAGTGATATTCCTGAAGGATTTGAAGAAAGTACATTTACATATAATAAAAAAGAAGTGCCTTGTATTGTAGGCAAAGTTAAACAACTCACAGCAGTCTATATGACAAATGAGGAAGAAGGCATAGCAGGATTTTATATTTATAATGAAAAGAAGGACACTTTTTATCCGATGAGAAACATTCTTATTAAGAGTAGAATGTACACTGTAGTAAGACCGGAAAAAAGAGATTCATGCCTTAAGAATTATACAAAAAAAAGAATAACAATTTATGACCAGGAAGTTAGTGCATGGGAACTTGATTCAGAAGAAAAATTGTATCTTGTATATGCAATGAACTGGGATGGAGATATAAATCTTTATTGTTATGATGATCAGGAAAAAGTATTTCAGAGATACATAGCTACAAATGATGTTAATACACAGCTTGAGGCAGCAAATACTTCATATGGAAAATTACAGGATAAGTATAATAGTATTGTTGACAGATATAATATCTTAGTGAAAGCGATTGCAGGATTAATTATCTTAATTGTTATTCTTATATTTGCAGTGCTAAATCTTATATTGTCAAATAAAACAAAAAAGATAAAAAAATCAAAAGATGAAGAAACTAATAATTTTGGAATCAATGTAGAAGGTCAGGATGATGATGTTAAATCAGATGATTCTGAAAACGAAGAAAATCCTGAGACTACAGATAGTGATGATACTACAGAAGAAACTCATGAAAAGACAGAAGAAGATGAAATAGAAGAAGCTATTTCAGAAGTAAATGAGGATTTAAAATTAGCTGTGGCAATGGAAACAGGTATATTTGACGATACAGATGAACAGAATGAAGATAATGATACTGATAATGGAATTAATATCGTAGAAGAAACAAATGAAATCGAAGAAAATGAAAATAATATTCTGATGGAGAATGAAAAAGACATTCAGACAGAGAATGATATGAAAGACAGCACAGGAAAATCAGATGATGACGATGAAGATTTTGTTTTCGTAGATTAATAACAAAATAGCAAGGATCCGGAGTGTTGCAAGATGTAGCTTTCGGGTCCTTTCTGACATATAATAAAAGTATTTTTTTAATAATCACAGTTTTATTAAATTATTAAAATAATGATAATAAAGATATTTGCAAATAAATCACAAATGTCTGATACAATAAATACAGAATAGGAGGGAAAGCAATGGAGGACAAAAAATATACAAAACAGACTTTACAGGCTTTAGAATATGCAAAAGATATTGCTGTATATTTTGAGGCTGATTATATAGAAACAGAGCATCTTCTAGGTGGGCTTGCAAAGGTTACTGACGGTGTCGCTGCGAATATATTATACAATTATGAACTTGAAGCTCACGATATAATCAGGGCAATAGGCGAAGACATTACAGAGCAGGATATTTTAAAAACGAAGAGAAGAATTTCAAGAAATAATTTAAAATTTACATCCCGAAGTCAGGGAGTTTTAGATAGAGCAAAACTTGAAGCAGGAAGAATGGGAGTAAATGAAGTCGGTACAGAGCATGTTTTACTAGCAATAATTGCTGACTCAGAATGTCAGGCAAATAGAATGTTAACAAGTTTTGGTCTAAATTTAAAGAATTTATGCATAGATATTTTAAAACTTACAGATAGAGACCCTAATGAATTTAGAGCATATGTTAAGCAGGGAAGAAAAGAGCCGGTTAGAAGGTCAGATGTGCCTACATTAGAACAGTTTGGACGAGATTTAACAAGAGATGCACATGAAAAGAGATTAGACCCTGTAGTAGGAAGAGAAACAGAAATCCAGAGAGTTATACAGGTTTTAAGTAGAAGAACAAAGAACAACCCATGTCTTATAGGTGAACCGGGTGTAGGTAAGACAGCAATTATAGAAGCAATTGCACAGAGAATTGAAGCAGGTGAAGTCCCTGAAACAATGCTCGATAAGAGAATATTTATTCTTGATTTGACAAGCACGGTTGCCGGTTCAAAATACAGAGGCGAATTTGAAGAAAGAATTAAAAGAATAATAAATGAAGTTCAGGCAGCAGGCAATATTATTCTTTTTATTGATGAAATTCATACAATCATAGGAGCAGGAAGTGCAGAAGGCTCTATGGATGCTTCAAATATATTAAAGCCATCACTTGCAAGAGGCCAGATACAAATAATTGGAGCAACAACAATAAATGAATACAGAAAAAATATCGAAAAGGATGCAGCATTAGAAAGAAGATTTCAGCCTATAATGGTGGATGAACCATCAGTAGAAGATACAATTACAATTTTAAATGGTTTGAAAGAGACTTATGAAAAATATCATAACGTTGTAATCTCAGAAGAAGGAATTGATGCAGCAGCAAAATTATCTGAAAGATATATTAATGACCGATACCTTCCTGACAAGGCAATTGATTTAATTGATGAAGCATGTGCAAAGGCAAGACTTAAAGGAACACCAAAAACAAAAGCAGTTATTAATGCTGAAAACAATGTGGAACTTTACACAAATATGTTGGAAGACTCCATAAAGAAGGGTGACTTTAAGACGGGAAGCGAAGCTAAGATTAATTTAGACAAGGCAATGACTAAGTTAGATAAGGTTACTGAAAAATGGAACACAAATAAATATGAAAATAAACCTGTAATAGGTGAAAGTGAAATAGCGGAAGTTGTTTCAATGTGGACCAGAATTCCGGTAAGCAAATTAACAAAAGATGAGACAAAGCATTTGATTAAATTAGAGGAAGTTCTTCATAAGAGAGTGGTAGGTCAGGATGAAGCAGTAAAAGCTGTAGCCAAGGCTGTACGAAGAGGAAGAGTAGGATTGAAAGATCCAAACAGACCAATTGGTTCATTTTTGTTTTTAGGACCTACAGGTGTAGGAAAAACAGAATTGTCAAAAGCACTTGCAGAATCTGTATTTGGTTCTGAAGAAGCAATTATCAGGGTAGATATGTCTGAGTACATGGAAAAGCACAGCGTTTCTAAAATGGTAGGTTCACCTCCGGGATATGTAGGATATGATGAAGGTGGACAATTAAGCGAAAAAGTAAGAAGAAATCCATATTCAGTTATACTATTTGATGAAATTGAAAAAGCACATCCGGATGTATTTAACATATTACTTCAGGTACTTGACGATGGTCACATTACTGATTCTAAAGGAAGAAAAGTAAGCTTTAAAAATACAATTTTGATTATGACAAGTAATGCAGGTGCTTCAAGAATTATGGAACCTAAAAAATTAGGATTCAATTCAGAAGAAAATGAAAAACAGGATTATGAAAAAATGAAAGCAAATGTCATGGAAGATGTTAAACGAATTTTCAGACCTGAATTCATAAACAGAATTGATGATATTATTGTGTTCCACAGTCTTGGAAAGAATGAAGTAGGAAAGATTGTAAACATCATGCTTAACCAGTTTAAACACAGAGTAAAAGAGCAGATGGATATAGATATCAGATTTGCAGATTCTGCCAAAAAGTATATAATACAGGAAGGTTATGACAAGAAGTATGGGGCAAGACCACTTAGAAGAATGATTCAAAATAAAATTGAAGATACATTGTCAGATGAAATATTAAATGGAAATGTTACAAATGGAGACAGTATTACTATTTCAGTTAGAAATAAAGAGGTTATTATTCTAAAGAAATAATTGAACGAATAGTGATAAATTTGTAATAAAAATTTAATAAATTATATACGACTTTTGGAAGAAAAAAACGGACAAGTATGTTATAATGAAAAAAACACTAGGACGCCTGACGGAATTAACGGGCGAAAATAACAGGAGGATAAGATGGCAGTAGTAAGCGAATTGATTAGAAAAGAAAGCGATGGTTCTATTAGCTTTGGTGATTATACATTAGATAAGAAGACAAAGCTTGCAGATTTTGAAGTTGCAGGTGATATGTACAAAGTAAAGACTTTCAATGAGATTACTAAATTAGAAAGAAACGGAATGTTTGTATATGAATCAACACCGGGAACAGCAGTAAATGCATTCAAAGCAACAGCTGATGAAGTAAGTTTCTTTGTTGAAGGATTAGGACAGACTCAGATAACACTTGAATTAACAGCAGAAAAAGAATATGAAGTTTTCATCAGCAACAGAGCAGTAGGAAAAATGAAAACTAATTTAGGCGGTAAGCTTACAATTAGTGTAGATGCTGATAAAGAAGCTGTAACACACGTAAAAGTTGTAGCAATTTAATAATCAATAAGCACAATAATAAAATAAAAATAAACTAAAAAAGTGTCAAACCACATGGCACTTTTTTTGTTATACGCAATGAGCCAAATAATATCTGCTTTTTGCTTGCAAAAAAAGCAGATAGTATTTGGCGAATGCATAATCACTGAGAAGAAGCGAAGCGGATTCGAAGTGATTACATGGCGAAGCCATGGGTATAACAAAAAAAGATAAAGAATAAGAGTTGGCGAATGCATAATCACTGAGAAGAAGCGAGAGTTTTAAAGCCCGGAAGGTGAAGCAGGATAAATTTGAATAAAGAGCATTTGACGCCGTCGGTTCAAATCTTTGGCATATATTCTGACTGGAACCGTAGGTTCAAAAGTCAGAATATATGCCAAAGATTCAGAACCGCTACGAGCGGCAAGCAGCGCGAGCGTACTTTAGGCAAATTTATCCTGCTTCACCCCCATAGGATTGAAAAGGAGAAATATGGCAAAGGGAAAAACAACAGCATTTTTTTGCAAAGAATGCGGATATGAAACAAGCAAATGGTTAGGACAATGTCCGGGATGTAAAGAATGGAACACATTTGTAGAAGAATTAGTCACAAAGAAAACAAAGGGACTTACGGGAAAAAATATACTTGAAAGTAAACCGGTAGCAATAAATGAAGTTGATGCAGCAGATGAAGAAAGAATTTCAACAGGATTTTCTGAATTAGACAGAGTGTTAGGTGGGGGTATTGTGCCTGGAGGAATGGTACTTGTAGGTGGAGATCCGGGTATTGGAAAATCAACGTTATTGTTGCAGGTATGCAGAAACCTGTCAAATGATGGAAAAAAAGTGCTTTATATATCAGGTGAAGAATCAGTTAAGCAAATAAAATTAAGAGCAAACAGAATAGGAAAATTTAATGACAAAATGCTTCTTTTGTGCGAAACAAGTCTTGATACCATAGAAGAACAGATAAAAGTATGTAATCCGGATATTGTTGTTATTGATTCGATTCAGACAATGTATCGTGAAGAAGTAGGTTCGGCACCAGGAAGTGTAAGTCAGGTAAGAGAATCTACAAACGCTCTCATGCAGGTCGCAAAGGGAAGTACAATTCCAATGTTTATAGTAGGTCATGTAACAAAAGAGGGGGTTGTGGCAGGACCAAGAGTGTTAGAGCATATGGTAGATACAGTTCTATATTTTGAAGGAGACAGACATGCTGCTTACAGAATTATAAGAGGTGTAAAGAATAGATATGGTTCTACAAATGAAATAGGAGTATTTGAAATGAGAAGCGAAGGATTAGAGCAGATACTTAATCCTTCAGAATTTATGCTTGAGGGAAGACCTACAGATGCTTCGGGTTCAGTTGTAGCCTGCCTCATGGAGGGAACACGCCCTATTTTAGTGGAAATACAGGCACTTCTTACAAGAAGCAATTTTGGAATGCCAAGAAGAACTGCAGTTGGTACAGACTATAATAGAGTAAATCTTTTGATGGCAGTTTTAGAAAAAAGAATTGGAATTCAAATGGGAGACTTCGATGCTTATGTAAACGTTGCAGGCGGAATGAAAATATCAGAACCCGGTCTTGATTTAGCGCTTGTAATTGCCATGCTTTCAAGTTACAAAAACAGAGTTATTGAGGCAGATACAATATTTTTTGGCGAGGTAGGTCTGGCAGGTGAAATAAGAGCAGTTGCAATGACAGATCAAAGAGTTGCTGAGGCAAAAAAATTAGGATTTAAACGCTGTGTTCTTCCAAAGGTATCAATGGATAGCTTAAAAGATACTAGTGGAATAGAATTAATAGGCATTAGTAATGTAAAAGAAGCACAGGATTTAGTTTGAAGTAACTAAAAGAGTTAATAAGGCAAAATTTATAGAATAAAAGTTAAAATTACAAATTAGCAATATATACGATAGAAATTAATAATTAATTTTGAATAAGATAATAATTAATTGTAAATAGTAAGAAAATATATGGTGCCTGGACAAAGATAAAATCTGTAAAAACTAAAAAATAAAAAAGTATATACATAATTATAAATAAACCTGAAATTGATTTTAATTTTGCTAATAAATGTAAAGTGGAAGAATATATCAATTTCAGGTTTTTTATAAAAATATCTAAACAAAACAGTTGAGGAATGTCACATATTAATGTATAATATTTTGTGAGGTTCTAAATAATATGTACATTATGCATTAAATTTGTGAACTTATAAAGTAACAAAACAGATAAATGAAGGGAGAGTACAATGAGACAAAATGTAAAACGAACAATTGCATTTGCTGAAACTGTAGCAATGATTGCAACATTGACAGTAGGAATTACATTTGGCAACGCAACACAAGTAAAGGCGGATATAACATCCAGAACAAATAATATTCATATTGATACTTCAATTCCAATTTCGTCTCAGGGTGAAACAGTAGGTTATGAATTTACAGTTGAAAAAGATGGGTACTATATGTTGTACACACAGGGAGAGGATGATACATACGGAACTTTGTATGTAAAGGAAGGAACAACTTGGAAAGAACTTATCCATGATGATGATGGTGATGACGGCGATTCAAACAACTTTCTTTTAACAGCTACATTATATAAGGATAAAGAATATAAGATAGATGTTAGAGAATATGATAATAACAATTTTAGCACAGAATTATTTGCAACAGAATATACACCAATAATTAATGGGGTAAATTGTAGTTCTAATGTATATGCCAGGGTGGGTGATACAGTTGAATTGAAAACATATGCTGAAGATCAATATGGAAATTATATTGAGGATTTAGGAGATCTTGGAATAACATATAGATGGTATATGGAAGATGATGAGACAAGTAAAATTGACGAGTTAGGTACCGGAAGTTCTTATACAGTTAACAACGTAACGGAGCATATATTTAATGAAGTTACATACAAAGTTGATTGGCGTTATGGCGAATATAATGATACGCTTGAGTTTTATATATATGATATAGAATATTCTTATAAAATTAACTCAGATAATAGTGGCAATATATACGCAAGCCAGGGAGAATCTGTTTCATTAAATATTAAAGTTGAAAATTATAAAAAAGAAGAAGTTGACCCGGATGAAGAGGGAATTACTTGTACTTGGTATAAATGTAATGATGATGAAAGAAAAGAAATAGGAAAAGGAAAAAGCTATACAATTGATAGCGTTGAACAAAATGATTTATATGATGAAGATTCAAATATAAGATATCGTTGTATAATCAAAAAAAATGATAAATTTATTGATGCAACTACATTTTATATTTACGACAGAGTTTATGCATATGAAACACAGAGTATATGGATAAGAACAATGGCAGGACAGAGTTGTATACTTGAAGCTAATGTTGCTAATGCAGAAACATATAATGAAGTTAATCCTGCAAATGAAGGAATAACTGTAAAATGGTATAAGTATACAGGAAAGAGATATTATGATAGTGGCAATGACGATTATTATTATGAATATGGTGATCCTGTGGAAGTTTCTTCAGATGGATTTATTTTATTAAACAATTTATCTGAAAAAGATTTTTATAGAAATGGCGATACAAGTACATATTGGACATATGCAATCTATAAAAACGGGAAAAAGATAGATGAATCAGATGCACATATTAGTAAAGAAGATGCTGATTTTTCAGGTGTTACTGAAATGAAAGTTGTATATGCAAATGAAGGAAGTTCAGCGACACTTGTTCCGGACGTTTACGAAAATGGAACAAAAGTATCATTTAATAAAAATTATATATGTGAATGGTCAAATGAAAAGGATGAAAATCTTGGAACAAAATTAGTTTATGACATAAGTAATGTAACAGCAACTAATATTTATTCATATCAGAATCCTGTTTCCTATTATTGTGATGTTTATAAGGTAAGTTATGATGGAGATGGAGAGTATAGAGAGCGTATTGGATATACAAGATTTATTATTGTTAGAGGTAACTCACAGATAAATCAGCCAAATCAACCGAACCAATCAGGTCAGCCAACAACATTACCGGGACAGAATAATGTAACAACACCGACAACAAACAATACAGTAGGCAATGCAGCAAAAGATGCAACAATTAAAGAGACAGTTAAAGGAAATGTTTTAAAAGCCGGTAAAGAAAGTATAAAGATTTCTATTAAGAAAATCGCAAAAGCAAAAGGATATCAGGTACAGGTTTCTACTTCAAAGAAATTTAAAAAGAAAGTAACAATTACTAAATTAACAAAGAAAAATAGCATTGTTATTAAGAAATTAAAGAAAAAGAAACAGTATTTTGTAAGAACAAGATCATATACAATTGTTAAAAAGAAAAAGAAATTTGGTAAATGGTCAAAAGTAAAAGCTATTAAAACAAAATAGAAAAATGTTTATAAAGTAGTGTCGGTATAAAAGAAAATAATTAAATTTATTTTCGGAAATATATTAATGCCAATACGGCAAGCTGAATTATAAACTTATAAAATGAAACCTTCAGTGTCATTTGAGCACTGAAGGTTTTTTACAAGGTGTTGTTTATGAAATTAAATTTAAATAAGTTAATGTAAAAATAAAAAATCGTGTTAAAAACACGATTTTTTTATAACAGGGGTGGAAGGAATCGAACCCTCCTCTGGAGTTTTGGAGACTCTTATTCTACCGATGAACTACACCCCTAAAGGTTGCTGTGCGTTAAGCACTTGATATTTATATCACAAATAGAGAATATTGTCAAACAAAATATTAATAAAAGTGTTTTTATTAATTTGAATAAAAAAATAACACCTGCCTATAAAATAAAGGGTTGCATAATAAAAACAGTTCAATTACAATGAGAAAGAAGAAAGAAGTCGTTAAATTCCTAATATAATTATATCAAATACCTTCATATTTTATTAGAGACCCCAATCAATTAACGAACTTCTTTAAAATAATGAGCGTTTGCAATCGAAAGATTTGTGAATGCTCATTTTCTTTTGGCGTTATTTATACATATTATTTATTTAAATTATTGAGATTATATATTGTAAAATGAAAGATTAGATAATGAATGTTTTCTGTTTATATTATTACTTATGTCTAAAAATTTTTACGTGAAGTTTATTTAAATAAAAGATTAGATAATACTAATATTTATTATTATATTCTATGGAAAGAAAGTGCCAAATTTGATATTATATACATAGAGACTTTTAAGGAGAGAAAAGGAATGTACGATACTGTAGCATATATATACAAGGATTATCGAATTGAATTTAAAGAAGAAGGGTATCATGTGTACGGAGAGGCTTTTTATCCGGGAGAAGTTTTGCCGGTTGGAACAATTACAGGACATTCATATAACTCTAAAGACGAAAATGATATTTCACATATGAAAGACAATTCACTTCATATTGATATGCTTATTGTAAGTGAAAAGCATAATGGAAAAGGGGTAGGTTCAACCCTTATGAAGATGATGATGTTGTATGTTGAAAAAAGAAAATTTAAACATGTTACTACGAATCCAACTCCGATAGATGGGAGAACTACAAAGCAGTTGGAAAAGTTTTATCATAAATTTCATTTTAGCACAGGTATTATGATAAAACGAATTGAATTTGTAGATGACAAGGATATGTTTGAGTTAGATAGTGACGAGAATAGCGAGGAAGAATTCGAGACTCAGAAGATAAAAAATATTAACCACGATGTAGAAAAAGCCGTAAGTTCACAGAAGTCCGGCAGTTATCAGGAGGAAGAAGTTATTGAAGGACTTCAGCCTGTTGAAAAAATTGAACTTAAAGAAAATATACAGGCAGCGCTTAGAGTATTAGACGAGGAAGCTCATAAAATAGAAATGAAAAAAGTTATGCTTGAAGAGATATCTAATGCGAACGGAATAGAAGAATCTTTATATGAGTTAGAACAGGATGTTGAATTAAAACAAGAAGCTACTAATAAAAGAACGGCTTCTGATAATGTTAAAATATCTTTAAAACAAGATGACAATAAGAAAAAACAGAAACTAAAGACTGAATGCAAGATAAGCGATAAATTGGAAGATGATTTTACTAAAGAGGGAAAAGACGATTATGCAGAGCATTTAAAAGAAAAAACGGGCTCAGAGGAAAAGGCAGCTTCACAAGTTAACCATATTCCGAATTCTTACAATATTGGTATATTGACAACGATCTATTATGTAGAGGAAAGATTGCCAAAGAAGAGCGATATTCTTGATATAAGCTCAAGATTTGTAGCAAAGAAAGCTTATTTTGAACAGAAAGGTCACAAAGTTACTTCTGTTAATTCCATAGATTTAACAGAATTTAATGATGAGAGTTTTGATGTTGTACTTGCAGTTGAACCTATGGATAAATTAAAGACAAAAGAAGAACAGGTGTCATTTCTTAAAGAAGCATACAGAGTGTGTAAAGTAGGCGGAAGAGTTTTCGTTTCATTTACTTCTAATGATATGATGCTTGCAAATGAAATTTTAAATTACGATCCTGATTTTCTTAAATCTGAAAATGTAGACAAGAAAACAATGAAGATTCTTCATGGAAGTAAAACTACATTTACCATAGATGAGATGGAAGATGTAATTCATTCAAGCGGAATGGAATTTACAAATAGATTTGCCATGGATGGAATAGGTTCTATGATGACTGAACAAATTGATGCAATGAATGATAGTCAGTTTAATAAATGGATGAGTTATCATTTATATGCGTGTGAGAAAGAACATGGAATAGGATACAGTTCATCAATTGTTTATATAATTAAGAAGATAGACTTAAGTGTTTAGAATAATTAAGAAAAAGAACTTAACTAAAGATGAGAAAAATAGACTTAAATTTTTACAACAAAAATAAATTTAAGTGATTAGAATCATCAATAAATATCAAATATAAAATACGGTGATAGCGGTAATTTGTCTGCCACCGTATTTTATTACAAATTTTTCTGAAATAATTTTACAAACTTTAGTGCAAATTTCGTTTAAATACTTGTTTGATTAGTAAAAATAAAATATAATAAGAACGTTATTGGGAAAAATAAAGGAGAGGGTTTTATGTTAAGAAAACAATTATTTAAACAGGCAGCAGTCTGTGTTTTAGCTGCCGGAATGATTATGTCAAACATACCATGTACACAGGTTAATGGTATATATGCAAGTGTTGATGTTACAAATAGTGTAACAGTTAATTTGAGTCAGAAGATTCAGGTTGTAAGCACAGATTCAAAAAGTGTTTTATACAAATTTGTACCAACACAGACAGACACATATGCTTTATTTAGTGAGGGAAATCAAAGTGTCCATTGCAACATCTTAAATTCCACAGGCGATGTAATATCTAATTTTTATCCGATGGATTCAGAAGGAATCAATTTTTGTACAAATTATGAAATGAAACAGGGACAGACTTACTATTTTCAGATAATAAGTGAGTCAGGAAATGCTTTAAACACAAGCGTTACGCTTAGAAAATATTCTGACGTTTCGTTGAAAGTTGATTATTTGGGAGATAGCAAATCTAATCATGTAAAAATTCCTGTAATATTAGGAAAGCCTGTGACAGTTAGTTTGAATGCCAAGGTTACATCAGCTACAGGAACAATTACATATTCATGGTATGCATATGATGAAAATATGAATTTGACATATTTGCCAAATGAAAAAGGTGAAACGTTAACAATAAATCAGGTTAATGAGCAGAGCCCAATAGGGTACAGATGTGTTGTTTCAAATGGAATCAATTCAGAAATATTTGAAATAGAACTTTTGTCAAATGTTTCAGTATCAGAATTTGAAAAAAATAATGAAGAGATTTTCTTGAATGATTCAAAGAAAGTGGCATTTAGGGAAAATGAGACAACGCAGATGGTTTTCAAATTTGAGCCGGACAGCGATGGACAGTATGCTATGTATTCTAGTGAATCAGAAGAAAATAGCGGGCCTACGACACGTTGTGATTTATATGATGAAACAGGAAAGTACATTGATTATAATGAATATGGAAATGGAAAGAATTTTGTAGTTATCGACACTCTTGAAAAAGGAAAAACTTATTATTTTGTTATAAGTAGCAACGAACAAAACTATAATCCATTTAGAGTAACTTTGAAAAAGTCTGATGATGTTAAATTAAAAATTAATTATTCTGCAAATTATGATGTAGAAAATAACAGATATAATATTATCTGCAAAGAAGGCGAAAATATTTCAATAGGAATTGGAGCAATAATCTCTTCAGATATCGGAACTATTACATATAAATGGTTTAATGGAAATGCTCTTATCGAGGGAGAAAACAATGCAACAATTTCTATAAATAATGCAAATGAAGATAATGCCGGAATTTATTACTGTCAGGTGTCAAATGGATTAGATGTAAAAACATTTAAAGTTTTGCTGATAGTAAATAAAAATGAAGAGATTACAACTAAGCCGGAAAGAACAAAACCGGAGACAACAACAAATTTAACTGAAACAACAACCAAGTCGGAAAACACAACTTTGGCAAATGATACACAACATACAACAACTGCCAATAATGCACAGCAGAAGACAGAGGCAACTACAAATAAGCCGGAAAATTCTGCCGGAAACAATACAGCAGGAAATAAACAAACAGAAAATAATGTAGCATCGAACACAACAACAAATGCACAAAATACGTTGATTGCCCAACAACAGACTACAGTAGGAAAAGGAAAAATAAAATCAGCTGTTAAGAAGGCGAGCGCAAAGAAAGTTGTTATTAAACTTAAAAAAGTGAGAGGTGCTTCAGGATATGAGGTAAAAGTATCAACATCAAAGAAATTTGCTAAAAAGACAACAAAAACAGTAGATGCAAAGAAGTTATCTGTTACAGTTAAAAAGTTACAACCAAATAAAAAATATTTTGCAAAAGTAAGAGCGTATGTTATCGTTAATGGAACAAAAGTATATGGCAAATATTCAAAGGCTGTAAAGATTAAGTTAAAGTAAGGCTTGAAAAATAAGTTGTATTGAAAACTAAATTGTAAATGTAAAATATTATATTTGAAGAGCTGTCGTATTTATGCGGCAGCTTTTTTTAACCAAATTCAATCTAATTCAAAAAAATAGAGATTTTTTTGCAAGATTATGATAAAAATAGTGTATAAGTTAATGTACGTACAAAATCCTTAAGGAGAACAAAGAAGTGACAGATGAAAGAATTTTAAAGTTGCTGATAAATAAAGACGAAAAAGCTCTTTATAAATTATCGGGAAAATATGACAAGTTACTTAGTTACATTATTTCAAATATTGTGGGAAACAGACCGGAAGATGTAGAAGAATGCCTGAATGATACTTATTTTAAGGTATGGAAAAATGCACATAAAATCGATTTAAAAAAAGCATCACTTAAGACATATTTGAAATATGTAGCAAGAAATACGGCGATTAACAGAATAAGAGATTTAAGCAAAGATGAAATAATGCTTGAACATGGGGACGCGGAAGAAATGCTTAAAAATTATGTTTCCATAAGCAAAGGACCTGAAGACAGGGCAATGATTGAAGAAGATGTAAATTTGCTTAAAAATATATTAGATGATTTAAAACCAAGAGAAAAAGAATTGGTTATTAGAAAATATTTTTACATACAGAGTTCCAAAGTGATAGCGCAGGAAATGAATATGGAAGTTACTACGGTAGATTCATATTTATCAAGGCTTAGAAAGAAAATGAAAAAGGAATTCCAGAGGAGAGAAGAAAGTTATGAGTAATCCAATAATTGAAAATGCGATTTTTGAAAGCAAGTTAATTGATTTATTTAGTAAAATAGATATAAGTGAAGTTGAAACAGATTATCCGGACGAAGATATTGAAAAGCTAAAATTTGAAGAAACACTACTTGAAAAATGGTGGAATAACAAGAAAGTAAGAAGAGTTACTGAAGTGGGTGTGCTTGCGGCATCCCTTACAACAGGAATAATTGTTGCAATCAGAGTTATTCACAAAAAGCGAAAGGCTGCATAACAGTGAATCAATAAGATATTAAAAAAATAAAAAAAATAAAATTTTGCAAAAAAATTGCAAGGTTTTATTTTTTTTTGTGTATAAGTATATGTCCGCGTTAAAAAAGTGGAACAAAAAGAAAAGAGGAATTAAAAAAATGGTAGAAAAGATTATTGAATTAGCAAAAGAAAATTTAAGCATTGATGGAGAAATTACAGCAACAAGTTCTTTCAAAGAAGATTTGGAAGTAGATTCATTAGACTTAATGGAATTAGTTATGGCATTAGAAGATGAATTTAATGTAGAAATTCCATCAGAAGAATTACAGAATATCAAGACAGTTCAGGATGTTGCTGACTATTTAACATCAAAAGGCGTGGAGGCATAAATGAAAACAAGAATAACAGAATTGCTTAAAATTAAGCATCCTATTATTCAGGGAGGTATGGCATGGGTAGCTGACCATCATTTGGCAGCTGCTGTGTCAAATGCCGGCGGACTTGGAATTATAGGTGCGGCAAATGCTCCAGCAGAAGTAGTTAGAGAGGAAATAAGAAAGACAAGAGAATTAACAGATAAGCCTTTTGGGGTAAATGTAATGCTTCTTAGTCCATCAGCAGATGAAGTTGCAAAAGTAGTTGTTGAAGAAAAAGTTCCCGTAGTTACAACAGGTGCAGGAAATCCTGAAAAATATATGGAAATGTGGAAAGAAGCGGGAATAACTGTTATTCCGGTTATTGCTTCTGTAGCGATGGCAAGAAGATTAGAAAGAACCGGAGTTGACGCGGTTATCGCAGAAGGATGTGAATCAGGCGGCCATATTGGTGAATCAACTTCAATGACTTTAATACCACAGGTAGCTGATGCGATAGAAATTCCTGTAATTGGAGCAGGTGGCGTAGGCGATGGAAGAGGCATGGCAGCAATGTTTATGTTAGGTGCTGAAGGAATTCAGGCAGGTACATGTTTCTTAGTGGCAAACGAAACAAATATTCATGAAAATTATAAAAATAAAGTTTTAAAGGCAAAAGATATTGACTCGGTTGTAACAGGAAGAAGCCATGGACATCCGGCACGTTCATTAAGAAATAATATGACAAGACAATATGTAAAAATGGAAAATGAAGGTGCAGGATTTGAAGAATTAGAATATCTCACATTAGGCTCGCTTAGAAAGGCAGTGCAAGATGGAGATACACAGAATGGCTCTTTTATGGCAGGACAGATAGCAGGACTTATACATGAAACAAAAAGCTGCAAGGAAATAATTGAAGAAATGGAAAATCAGGCAGAAAAACTTTTGAAATTATAAATGTCAATTGAAATTTTTAAATAAAAAATAAAAGCAGGAAAATAAATAAGTATGTAGCAAATAAAAAACATGAATTATAACTCAAAGTTAGGAGGAAACATGGGAAAGACGGCATTTATTTTTCCGGGACAAGGTGCTCAGTATTTTGGAATGGGAAAAGATTTTTTTGATAAATATGAAGACAGTAAAAAATATTTTGAAGAAGCATCGAAGATTCTTGGATTTGATATGGAAAAGATGTGCTTTGAAGAAAATGAAGATTTAAACAATACACAGTATACACAGGCAGCAATGTTTACAGTATGCGCAGCAATTTTACAACAGATTGAAAAAACAGGAGTAAAGCCTGACGTGTGTGCAGGATTAAGTCTTGGAGAATATGCAGCACTTTATTCATGCGGAACAATTACATTTGAGGATGCGGTTTATCTCCTAAGAAAAAGAGGAATGTTTATGGATGAAGAAGTTCCGGATGGTAAAGGAACAATGGCAGCAGTGCTTGGAATGGATGCAGATAAAATTGATGATATTTGCAAAAATACAGAAGGAGAAGTGGCAGTTGCAAATTATAATTGTCCGGGTCAGATTGTTATAACAGGTGAAACTGATGCAGTAGAGAAAGCTTCAAAAACTTTAGCAGAAAATGGAGCAAAGAGAGTTTTGCCACTTAAGGTAAGCGGACCATTTCACTCTGCCATGCTAAAAGGGGCAGGAGATAAGCTGGAAAAAGAATTGAAAAATATTGAGCTTAAAGAACTTAAAATGCCGTATGTGGCAAATTGTAATGCAAGTTACATATATGATAATTCACAAATAAAAGAACTTCTAAAAAAACAGATTTCATCACCTGTAAAATTTATGCAGAGTGTTGAAAAAATGATAGATGATGGAGTTGATACATTTGTTGAAATAGGACCGGGGAAAACACTTTCTAAATTTGTTAAAAAAATCAATAAAGATGTAACGGTAATAAATATTGAAAAAGTGGATGATTTAGAAAAACTGAAAGGATTAGAAATATGTTAAGTAATAAAGTAGCAATTGTTACAGGAGCTTCCAGAGGAATAGGCGCTAAGGTGGCAAAGACATTTGCTGAAAATAACGCAGTTGTAATAGTAAATTATGCAGGCTCTAAGGAAAAGGCAGAAAATGTTGTTGACGAAATTATTAAATCAGGGGGAAAAGCAGAAGCTTATAAATGCAATGTAGCCTCATTTGATGAAGTAAAAGAAATGATGGAATATGTTGTAAAAACTTATGGAAGAATAGACATTCTTGTAAACAATGCAGGGATTACAAAAGATAATCTTTTGCTCAGAATGTCAGAACAGGAATTTGACGATGTAATAGATGTTAATTTAAAAGGAACATTTAATTGTATGAAAAATGTAACAAGACAAATGATGCGACAAAAAAACGGAAGGATAATTAACATGTCTTCAGTAGTTGGAGTTCATGGAAATGCAGGACAATTAAATTACAGTGCTTCAAAAGCAGGAATAATAGGAATGACTAAATCGCTTGCAAAAGAAATGGCTTCCAGAAATATAACTGTAAATGCAATTGCACCCGGATTTATTGAAACTGATATGACGGGTCAGCTGGATGAAAATGTGAAGAAACAGATTTTATCAGGAATTCCGGCTAATTGTCTTGGAAATGTAAATGATATTGCACAGACGGCGCTGTTTTTGGCATCTGATGGAGCAAGATATATTACAGGACAGGTTATCGGAGTAGATGGAGGTATGGGAATTTGAAACGAAGAGTAGTAGTAACCGGATTAGGAATAATATCACCAATTGGTAATGACATAGATACATTTTGGGAAAATGTGAAAAAAGGAACAGTAGGAATCGGAGAGATAACAAAATTTGATACTACGGATTTTAAGGTAAAACTTGCAGCAGAAGTTAAAGATTTTGATGCTACAAAATATATGGATAAGCGCGAAGCAAGAAGAATGGAATTGTTTTCTCAGTATGCAGTAGCAGCGGCAAAACAGGCAGTTGAAGATTCAGGGCTTGATTTGGAAAAAACAGATAAAAACAGAATGGGTGTTTCTATAGGCTCAGGAGTTGGAAGCTTGCAGGCGATGGAAAGAGAACATAAAAAGTTACTTGAAAAAGGACCGGGAAGAATTAGCCCGATGTTAGTTCCGATGATGATTACAAATATGGCAGCAGGAAATGTGGCAATTCAGTTTGGCTGTAAAGGCAAGTGTTTAAACATCGTAACTGCATGTGCAACAGGAACACATTCGATAGGAGAAGCATTCAGATACATTCAGTATGGTGATGCAGATATTATGCTTGCAGGTGGAACGGAAGCATCAGTTTGTCCAATTGGAGTGGGCGGATTTACAGCACTTACAGCACTTTCAACACAGGAAGATCCTTTAAGAGCTTCAATCCCATTTGACAAAGAAAGAAGTGGATTTGTTATGGGTGAGGGTGCAGGAGTTGTTGTATTAGAAGAATACGAGCATGCAATAAAGCGCGGAGCAAAGATATATGGTGAAGTTGCAGGGTATGGAGCAACATGTGATGCATTTCACATTACATCACCTGCCGAAGATGGTGAAGGTGCAGCAAGGGCTATGATGCTTGCGATGGAAGATGGAAATGTAAAACCTGAGCAGGTTGAGTATATAAATGCACATGGAACAAGTACACATCATAATGATTTATTTGAAACAATGGCAATTAAAAAAGCATTTGGTGATAAAGCATATGATTTAAATGTAAATTCAACAAAGTCGATGGTAGGTCATATGTTAGGTGCAGCAGGGGCTGTGGAATTTATCGTATGTATCAAATCGGTTATGGAAGATTACATCCATAAAACAGCAGGCTTTAAAGTAAAAGATGAAGAATTGGATTTGAATTACACACCTGAGGCTGTTAATAGAAAAGTAAATTATGCCATAAGTAATTCATTAGGTTTTGGTGGACATAACGGCAGCATAATGGTTAAAAAATTTGAAGTATAATAGCTGAAAAAATAAATGATTATGATTATGAAAAGGAAATTAAAATGGATTATGAACAAATAGAAAAACTGATAGATAAGGTTAATAAATCAAAAATAACAGAATTATCAGTTGAAGAAGGAAATTTTAAATTAAATATAAAGGCAGAACAGAGTGTGGCAATGGCAGCTTTAACAGTTCCAGGCAATTTGCCTGATGCAAATGTAGAAACTATTAGAACTGTGGGCGTGAATGAAAATGAAGGACAAAGTGATGATTTAGAAGAAATAAAAAGTCCTTTGGTTGGAACGTTTTATGCGGCAAGAGCTGAGGGGGAAGAACCGTTTATCAAGGTGGGAGACAAAATAAAAAAAGGTCAAACAATAGGAATCATTGAAGCCATGAAACTAATGAATGAAATTAGTGCAACATGTGATGGCGTAGTTGAAGAGATTCTGGTTGAAAATGAAGATTTAGTAGAGTATGGACAGGTAATCGTAAAAGTTAGCAAATAAGAAACTGTATTAATTAGAAGATTAGAAAAGTGAAGAATCGCTTTATAGAAATAATGAATCTTAAATGCTAAAAAAGTTGCGCATTTGCAACAGAATGGAGATTAATATGTTAAACACAAAGGAAATAATGGATATAATTCCTCACAGACAGCCGTTTTTACTTGTAGACAGAATAGAAGAAATGGAAGTAGGAAAGAGAGCAGTAGGAATTAAATGTGTAAGCTATAATGAACCGTTTTTTGCAGGACATTTTCCAGATCAGCCTGTAATGCCGGGAGTGCTTATTATTGAAGCAATGGCACAGGTAGGAGCTGTCAGTTTATTATCAGACGATAAATATAAAGGAAAAACTCCTTTATTTGGTGGAATTAAAAACGCTAAATTTAGAAGAAAAGTTGTTCCGGGAGATGTGCTTAGAATGGAAGTGGAAATGACTAGAGTGCGTGGACCACTTGGTATAGGTGAAGGAAAAGCGTATGTAGATGGAGAACTTTGCGCACAGGCAGAACTTGTATTTGCAATACAGTGAAAATGTTGTTAGTCGAAAAGGAGAAAGTAGATGTTTGAAAAAATTCTAATAGCAAATCGAGGCGAAATCGCTGTTCGAATAATAAGAGCTTGTAGAGAAATGGGAATTCAAACAGTGGCAGTTTGCTCAGAAGTAGATAAAGATGCACTTCATGCACAACTTGCGGATGAATGTGTGTGTATTGGTTCTTATAAATCAAAAGATAGTTATTTAAATATAGAAAAAATATTAAGTGCAGCAATTGCTACAAAGGCAGATGCGATACATCCTGGATTTGGTTTTTTATCAGAAAACAGCAAATTTGCAAAAATATGTAATGAATGCAATATAGAATTTATCGGGCCTTCAGTAGAAAGTATGATAAATATGGGAAATAAATCTATAGCAAGACAAACTATGATTAAAGCAGGAGTACCTGTAGTTCCGGGAACAAATGAGCCTCTTACAGATGCTTATCAGGGAAAGAAAATAGCTGACGAAATAGGTTATCCGGTAATAGTAAAAGCAGTTTCCGGCGGTGGCGGAAAAGGTATGAGGGAAGTAAGAAAAAGCGAAGATTTTGTAAAATTATTTGAAACTGCAAAAAAAGAAACAGAAATTGCCTTTGGTGATGACCAGATGTATATAGAAAAATTTGTGGAAAATGCAAGACATATCGAATTTCAGATTATAGGGGACAAATTTGGAAATGTATTACAACTAGGAGAGCGAGATTGCAGTATTCAAAGAAGACATCAGAAGTTAGTTGAAGAAACTCCTTCGGTTGTTTTAAAAGAAGAAGTAAGAAAGAAAATGGGAGAAGCGGCAATTAAAGCCGCAAAGGCTGCAAAATATTACAGTGCAGGAACAATAGAATTTTTGCTTGATAAAGATGGTGAACATTTTTATTTCATGGAAATGAATACAAGAATTCAGGTAGAACATCCTGTGACAGAAATGGTGACAGGAGTTGATTTGATAAAAGAAATGATAATGGTAGCAGCAGGTGAAAAACTTACAATGACACAGAACGATGTAAAACATTCGGGATGTGCAATAGAGTGTCGAATAAATGCAGAAGACCCTGACAATCATTTTATCCCATGCCCAGGTACCGTAAATGAACTTCATTTCCCGGGAGGAAATGGAATACGGGTAGATTCCGCATTGTTTCACGGGTACAAAATTCCTTCGTGTTACGACTCGATGGTGGCAAAAATAATAGTTCACGGCCACGACAGAAAAGAGGCCATTGAGAAAATGAGAAGTGCGCTAGGGGAAGTTGTAATTGATGGGATAAAAACGAATTTAGATTTACAGTATGAAATTATTAATTCAAATGAATTTGCCAAAGGGAATGCACTGGAAATCAACAGACGTTTGGATGATAGAGGTTAAAAATCATTGCAATGAATAGTCATGTGCTAAAGACAATAAAAATTATGACGCCCGGGGATAGAGATAAAAATGGGTTGTAAAAATATGGACGCTTTGAAATCAGAGGTTAAAAAATGTTAAAAGAAATGTTGAAAAAAACTCCGAAAAGAATAGGAAAGAATGAAAGCAATAAGTCAAATGTTCCTGATGGAATGTTTATGCGTTGTCCAAAATGTAAGGAAATAATCTATTCTGAGGATTTAGTGGCAAATAAATATGTATGCCCAAAATGTGAACATTATTTCAGAATAAATGCAAAACAAAGAATTGAAATGGTGTTAGACAGGGGTAGCTTTGTAGAATGGGATAAGGAAATTGTAACGGACAATCCGTTACAGTTTCCAAATTATATTGAAAAAATAGAAAAAGCACAAAAGTTAACAGGGCTTGATGAAGCTGTAATTACAGGAAAAGGAACAATTAAAGGAAAAGAAGTTGCGATTGGAGTAATGTCTGCGGATTTCATAATGGGAAGTATGGGAAGCGTAGTAGGAGAAAGAATTACAAGATTATTTGAGAAAGCAACTGAAGAAAAATTACCGGTTGTTATGTTTTGCTGTTCAGGTGGAGCCCGTATGCAGGAAGGCACAGTATCTCTTATGCAAATGGCAAAAACGAGCCAGGCAGTTAAAAGACATGATGAAGCAGGACTTTTATATGTTTCAGTATTAACTGACCCAACAACAGGAGGGGTTACGGCGAGTTTTGCAATGCTTGGAGATGTAATAATTGCTGAACCGGGAGCATTGATTGGGTTTGCCGGACAAAGAGTAATTGAGCAGACAATTCATCAGAAACTTCCTGAAGGATTTCAACGGGCAGAATTTTTATTGAAACACGGATTTATAGATAAAATTGTGACTAGAACAAGATTGAAAAAAACATTGGAATTTCTTATTTTATCTAATTAAGCAAAGCGAAAGGGCATAGAAATGGAACAAATACTTACGCCATGGGAGCGCGTTAAAATAGCCAGAGATAAAGACAGACCATATAGTTTTGATTATATAAATGAAATATTTGACAGATTTTTAGAATTACATGGTGACAGATTTTATGGAGATGACGGAGCAATTGTAGGTGGAATTGGTGAAATCAATGGCAGCTATTTTACGATAATAGCTCAGCAAAAAGGAAGAAATGTAAAACAGAATATTACCAGAAATTTTGGTATGCCATCGCCTGAAGGATACAGAAAAGGAATCAGACTTATGAAGCAGGCAGAAAAATTTAACCGCCCAATTATTTGCTTTGTAGACACGCCGGGAGCATATCCGGGAATTGAGGCAGAGGAAAGAGGACAGGGAGAAGCGATTGCAAAAAGTATATTTGAAATGTCAGGACTAAAAGTTCCGGTTCTTACAATAGTTATAGGCGAAGGAGGAAGCGGAGGAGCTTTGGCAAATGCAGTGGCAAATAAAGTTTTAATGCTTGAGAATGCAATGTATTCAATACTTTCTCCTGAAGGATTTGCAACAATTCTTTGGAAAGACGGTTCAAGAGCGGATGAAGCTGCAAGCGTGATGAAATGCACATCTCATAAATTGCTTGAACTAGGTATAATTGATGGGATTATTGAAGAAGAACAGCAGGCATCACTTGAAAATGTAGATATAATAGCTGAAGAAATAAAAAAAGAAATTTTAAAGTTTGCTGATGAGTACAAAGACAAAAATCCTGAATATATCAGAAATCAAAGATATGAAAGATTCAGGCAAATGTAATATATGAATTCAAAAACATAAATAGCAGAGTTGGAAAATAAAAAATCGAAAACATAAATAGTTGAGTTGAAAAAAACGGAAAAATGAAAACACTACACAAATTTAGGCAAACTAAATATGGAGATATAAATGAAATCATTAAAAATTGGAGAATTAGAGGCAAAAATTCCACTCATTCAAGGTGGAATGGGCGTTGGAATAAGTCTTTCAGGACTTGCCGGGGCAGTGGCGCTTGAGGGAGGAATAGGTGTAATAAGCACGGCACAAATAGGTTATAAAGAGCCTGACTGGGATAGAAATCCGATAGAAGCAAATTTGAGGGCAATAAAAAAAGAAGTAAAGAAAGCAAAAGAAATCAGTCATGGTGGAATAATTGCGACGAATATAATGGTTGCGACAAAATTTTATGATAAATATGTTAAAGCTGCAATCGATGCAGGCGTTGATATGATAATATCCGGAGCCGGACTTCCACTCAATTTGCCTGAACTTGCAAGGAAAAGTAAAGTGAAATTAGCACCGATAGTTTCATCTAAAAAAGCTGCGCAAATTATATTTAGAAGATGGGAGAGAAATTATAACACGACTCCTGATTGCGTAATAGTTGAAGGACCAAATGCCGGTGGGCATTTAGGATTTAAACCGGATGAAATTGAACAATATAATGTATGCCGAAATGACGAACCAGAAAATACAGACAAGTATAATAAAACAGAAACGAATAATATAAATGTATGCCGGAAAGCAAATTCTGTTAATTTAGAATTTGATAATAGGGCAAAAATAAAATTATACTCAGATGAAATAAAAGATATTATAGATTTTGTACA
Source organism: Eubacterium album (assembly GCF_025336545.1). Classification (NCBI taxonomy): domain Bacteria; kingdom Bacillati; phylum Bacillota; class Clostridia; order Eubacteriales; family Eubacteriaceae; genus Eubacterium; species Eubacterium album. The sequence goes on from NZ_JAODBU010000003.1 coordinate 328,956, forward strand.
CACATATGAAGAAAAATGTGAAAAAGATATTCCGGTTGTTGTTGCAGGAGGGATATATGATAAAGCGGATGCAGATTGTATATTCGAATTAGGTGCATCAGGAATTCAGGTGGCAACTCCATTTGTCGCCACAAAAGAATGTGATGCCCATGAAAATTACAAGATGGCATATGTGAATTGTAAAAAAGATGATATTGAAATAATAAAAAGTCCGGTTGGAATGCCGGCAAGAGCAATAAACAACAAATTTCTTAAAAGGGTTAAGAAAGAGGGGAGAATTGCACCTATAAAATGTCATCAATGTGTATCTACATGCAACATGTTAGAGACACCTTATTGTATCACGGATGCTTTGATAAATGCCGTAAGTGGAAATGTTGATGAAGGCTTAATATTTTGTGGAGCGTATGCATATAAAATTAACGATATATCAACAGTAAAAGATATTATAAAAAATTACTTTTAAATATGCTATAAGCAGTAAAAGATGTTAAAAAAAGTGGCTTTATAGGCAGTTAAATAGGCAATTTTAACAAAATTATTTTTCAACAGAACATACGGTTGTATTTTCTCACTGTTAAGATATAATTATGATGTGATAGGTATGTATAGTAAGAAAAGTATACAAACTTATATCATTTTTTTACTTGAATTCTAATATACTTATGAAAAGAATATGGTGAGTGCGAATGGAGAACAACAAAAAAGACAGATACGAGAGTGTAAGTGGAAAAGGATACAAATCAAAGAAACCTGTAAAGAAGAGAAAAAGAAATAAGCCTGTTTTTTCTAATTTGAAAAAATACATAGGAATAGTTATAGGAATAGTATGCATAGCTTTGGTGGCAATATATGTAAATGGAACGGTTTATTATACAACTCATTTTTACAAGGGAACACATATTAACGGAATAGATGTATCTAAATTGACAGCAGATGAAGTTGAAAATGCTATAAAGGATTATGAACTTACAATTACTGAAAGAGGTAAAGAAAAGTCAGCTACATATATTGAAACTCTTGCAGGAAAAGATATTGATATGAAAGTAGTTTCAAGAGAGTCATTGGACAATCTTGTAAAAGAGCAGAATCAATTTGTTTGGTTTACTGCAACCGGTACAAATCATGAAGAGAAGCAGATGATAGAATATGATAGCGACAAACTTGCTGAATTTGTAAATAACTTAAAAGGTTTAGATTCTAAATATGCTGATAAGCCGACTAATGCATCTATATCTGATTATAATAACGGATATACAATAGTTGAAGCTAAACAAGGGAACTTTCTTAATAAAAAGAAAACAATTGAGTGCCTTGAAAATACTATCTCTTCTTTAAAAGAAAAAGTTGATTTGGATAAAGAAGGATGTTATCGCGTGCCTAATATTGCATCTGACAGTGAACAGCTTACAACAGTTTTAGATCAGTTAAATAAATACACGGGAACAACAATTACATATAATTTTGGTGATACTCAGGAAGTCGTTGACGGAAGTGTTATTTCAGGTTGGCTTGTTGTTGATGGAAATAATGTTTCATTAAGTAAGGAAAAAGTTGATGAATTTGTTGACTCAATACGAAAGAAGTACGACACAATTTTCTCAAACAGAGAATTTAAAACAACATATGGAAAGACTGTAAAAGTTAATGGCGGTGATTACGGTTGGTGGCTTAATACAGCTAAGGAATCTGAGGGTTTAATGCAGCAGATTGAAAATGGTGAAAGCGGTGAAAGAAAGCCTGTTTATTACCAGGAGGCTGCAAGTCATGACAAAAAGGATTATGGAGATTCATATGTAGAAATTAATTTGACTTCACAACATTTGTTTGTATACAAAGATGGTCAGAAAGTTTTAGATACTGATTTTGTTTCAGGAAATGTTTCTACAAATCATGGAACACATACAGGTACTTATGGAATTACATACAAGGAAAGATATTCAGTGCTTGTAGGTGAAACATATGAGTCAACAGTATCATATTGGATGCCATTTGATGAAGATATAGGAATGCATGATGCAATATGGAAAAGCCAGTTTGGAAGCAATTTCTACAAAACAGATGGTTCTCATGGTTGTATAAATCTCCCATATCTTACTGCAAAAAAGATTTATGAATATGTTGAAAAAGGAACTCCTGTAATTGTATATGAACTTCCGGGAACAGAATCCGGCTCAGTTACATACCAGAATTCTTCTGAAATTGCTCAGGCTGCAATTGAAGCAATTGATGCCATCGGCACTGTAACTAAGAACAGTGGCGATACAATAAAAGATGCAAGATACATGTACAACAAAATCAACTCAGATGCTAAAAAATATGTAACTAATTATGACAAGTTACAGGCAGCTGAGAAGAAATTTAAAGAATATAGTAATTAGAGTAGTATTATGGCAATTGCTATTTTAATATAGGAGTTAAAGCAACATAATGGAAATTACTATTTAAATATAGGAATTTGAATGTGATTATAGAGAGCACTCCATTCTAAGAAACAAGTTATTATAGATTGACTTGAATATCTTAGAATGGAGTGTTTTATTATGTTTCAAGTGATTGAAGTGTACCATATAAGTTGGAACACTTTCGCCATGAAACAATCCACAATATTCCAAAAAACCCAAAAGCTTTTAATTATTCAAATTAACATGAACTCTTCCTTATGAATGATATTTGTGGTAAAATACAAAAGATGTAAATATAAAAATACAATTGAGAAGAAATTACGGATGTGTTTAGATAAAAAGAATAAATACGTAACAAACAAAAAGTCTATAAAATAAACACATCAAAACAATACTTCACAAGTAATAACAATAGGAGATAAAAAGATGGCTGAGAGATACGAAGATATATTAACACTTGAAAATAATCAGTGGACTTACGGATGTCCTGTCCTAATAGAGGGAGGCGTATTGCAGTATGACACTGTAAGCGAAAGAAATCTTTTAACAATTAATTTTATGAATATCTGCGATGCTGTTTTGTCAGAAGTAGATTTGACAATTTATGCATCAGATGAAGCAGAAGAAAATATATTAGAAATTGAGCATCAGTATTTGAAACTCCATTTAGAGCCGGGAGCAAAATTTGGAAATAATGTACATTTGCCTATAGAAGATAAAGAGGCAAAGAAATTTAAATTAAAAATAACCAAAGTTGTATGCGAAGATGACGGAAGTGAATGGATAAAGGATGATATATTTGAAGCACATCCTGAGATAACTAATCCTGAAGAATTTGGACAAAAGATGGATCAGGAATACGAAGACAAATACAATAAATGCGAAGAGTTGATTGTATTAGAGGATTCCGAAAATCTTAAAAAAGTTGTAGAGATTCTTGAAACATTAAGATGGTACAAGAACTGTGAAGAAATGTACGATTATGCTAAGAGAAAATATGATATAACTCTTAGAACAGAGAAAAGAAAAAAACGTGAAGGCGAAAGAAAAGATGCACGCAAGAAGAAACAGAAAATGGCAGCAGCAATTGCAGCTTGTATTGCCAGCGTAGCAGTCATAATATTCGCAATAGTTTACCTTACAGTAATCGGACCAAATCATCAGGTTAAAATTGCTAAAGAATACAACAATCAGGGTGAATTCCAGAAAGCAATTGAAATTTGTGAAAACCTTCATGGATTTGGAAACAGTAAAGAAGTATTAAAGGAAGCAAACTATCAGATTGGATTTCTTGCATTTAACCAGCAGGATTTTGAAACTGCATTAAAGTATTTTGAAAAAACAACAGGCTACAAAGGAACAAATAATTTACTTTCACAGTCTTACTACAATTTAGGACAGCAGTCAGCACAGGGTGAACAGTATGAAGCAGCATTGGATTATTATACAAAAGGATATAATACAGCAACAGAAGATAAAGTAAAACTAAATTGCCAGACAGGAATAGCATTAGCACAGTATAAATTAGCTTATGTAACAGAAGCATGGTCAACAATCAATGCCGTTTATGAAGCAGATAAAAATGTAAAAGCAGCATACGATGAATACGGATACGCTTATGCAATGAAAGTTTTATCAGAAGGAAATGTAGACGAAGCAACTGCAGTATTTAAGTTAATAAAAGGATATGCAGATAGTGCAGCACAGTATGGCAAGATTATTTATGAAAAGGCTGTTCCGGTTGCAGAAGCAGGAGATTTGGCTTCAGCATTAAGCACATTAAAAGAAGTTAAAGATGATTATGAACCGGCTGGAAAACTTTATAAAGAAATGGATGAGTTTATAACAGCAAGTTCTAACTGGGTTGGAAACTGGAAAATGAAAGGTGACCAGGGTGATTACACAATGACAATAAGCACATTGTTATACAAAGGCGAATTGTGCTTAAAGGTTACTGACACATATTTAGATTATGATAAAATTATAAGCACGAAAGAAAAGGTTAGAAAAATTTATGTGGCATCGGAAAGAGTTGAATATAAATTAAAAGATGTTCATAATTATAAAATCATTCTTACAAGAGAAACTTCTAAGAAAATCAAGAGAGTTTTATCTTATGATGGAGCATCATATATAAGAAAATATAAGAAAACAAAATAATAAACATAATGAATGGGGCTGTTGTGCTAATTAAAGTTAGTGTAACAGCCCTATAATAAAATAAATAATTTGAGGGAAGAAATGAAGAAAAGAATATATTCAATAATTATAGCTGTGGTGCTTATGCTTTCGTCTATAGCAGCACCTACCAAAGTATCAGCGTTAGAAATTCCATACAGAGTAGATGTAACAAAATATACATCAGACGAAGCAAATGCCTCAGCACAAATTAGGGAACAGGTAAAGGCACACGCAAATACAGTAACAGTATATGTAAGAACAAAAGACAAAGATTTGTATGCAGTATTTAATCGAATATGGAATAATGCATTTGCAGAAACTACAAATCCGGACGAAGGAGATTATTTATATTGGCAAATGTCAAGCATGGCAGCAAGCTACAACGCCCTTATGCGTAAAGAGAAGGGAAGCAATACATATTATACAAAATACACAATTAATGTAGATTACTTTATTTCTTTAGAACAGGAACAGATGTTGACACAAGAATTAAATATAATAAATGAGAGTTTTGGTTTCACGGAAACAACAACAGATTATGAAAAAGTAAAAACTATCTATGATTATATTTGCCACAATGTAACATATGATTACAGCGATAACAATATGAAATTTACGGCTTATGCAGCAGTGACTACAGGTAAATCAGTATGTCAGGGATATGCAACTCTGTTTTACAGATTGGTAAAAATGCAGGGGATTTCATCCAGAGTGATAGCAGGCCATGGAACAAATACAGATGTATATCACGGATGGAATATAGTTAAACTGGGAAATCTGTATTACAATGTGGATGCAACATGGGATGCGGCAAATTATAATCATGGGCATGCTTATGAATATTTTCTAAAGGGAGATGTATTTGAAGACCATACACGAAATGACGATTACAAGACCAAAAGTTTTTATGCTACATATCCTATGGCTGCAGATGATTATGTAGAAGGAGTTGAAGCTGTTGCATCGGCTGAAACAGTTAATTCAACATTTACAATGAATAAAACATCAATTAAGAAACTGACAAGAAAAAAAATCAGTTTTAATAAAATTGCAGAAGCGACAGGATATGAAATTCAATATTCGACAAATAAAAAATTTGCCTCAAAGAAAAAAATGACAACAACAAAGACAATATGCAAATTTAGCAAATTAAGTAAAAAGAAAACATATTATTTTAGAGTACGTGGTTACAGAAAAGCAGGTAGTGGAAAAATATACACTAAATGGTCGACAGTTAAAAAAATAAAGAAAATAAAGAAAATAAAGAAATAATTATATGGATGGAGATGACAATGGAAATATTAGATGTGGTTGATGAAAATGGAAATCCGATAGGAGAAACAGTTGAAAGAACTGTAGCACATAAAACGGGAGTAAGACATAGAACGTCTCATGTGTGGGTGGTTCGCAAAAACAATGGAAGTATGGAAATTCTCTTGCAGAAAAGAAGTAAAAACAAAGACTCGCATCCGGGGTGTCTTGACTGCTCAAGCGCAGGACATATTCCGGCAGGAGTGGATTTTATTCCGTCTGCAATTAGAGAACTCAAGGAAGAGCTTGGAATTGATGCTAAAGAAGACGAGTTTGTGTATTGTGGGCAAACGGTAGGGAAAAGAACAAATGTATTTTACGGCGAAGAATTTATAGATAATCAGGTAAGTAACATCTATTATATAGAAAGAAATATGGAAGCTGATAAATTCAATATACAAAAAGAAGAACTAGAGTCCGTTGTATGGATGAAATACGATGATGTAGTTTTTATGGTAGAGAATAATACAATACCAAATTGTATTAAAATGGAAGAGTTAGAGATGATGGGAAAGAAAATTAAATAAATAATTATTGCGATAAAATAAACGCCGTTTAAGAAATTATTGAAATATTTGAATAATAATAAAAATGCTTCGATAACTTTTTAAATGGCGTTTTATAATGTTTGCGATAACATTGAATACGCTTACTTGTGCAAAATCACAAAAATAGTAAAAACATTTTTATACCTAAAAAGATAAAAATGTTTTAAATTATGCATAATGAACAAAATGTATGACTATAAATTGTTGAATAATATGATAAAAAACAGTAAAATAGTGAGTGAAATGGAAAAAGTAAATAAAAAGTATACAACTATAACTACGGGTGATTGAAAAAACTGTTTTAATTTGGTAAAATTATCTAAGGAAATGGAAAATCAGTATATGATTTGACAGAATATTTTAACTGAAAGGGGAAAAAACATGAATGTTATTTCAAAGAAGAAACAAGGAATAATCGCAATAATATGTGCGATAGCAATGGTTGTAACATCACTTACGATTTACAATCCAAGAGAGGCAAAGGCTGCTGATACAGATTATAGTCAACTTACTTATGATTATAAAAACAAAGGTGAAGCCAATATGAAAGGGGCAGAGACAACAAAATCACAGTGGAGAGTGGCTGTTGATAAATCACAATCAACTGGAAATATTGTAGATTGGATGACAACAGGTAGTGGAGAATTAAATTTCTATGGTGATATGTTTATGAAGGTTGTATGGCATGGAAATTATCCTGGTGCAACATTAGAAATAAACGGCGTAAAAATTGTTAAAACGGGAGCAACTGTTCCGGTATGTAATGATTTTGAAACTCATGTAAATGCAAAAAATTGGATTAATAACAATGCATACAATGTTGTTAAAGTAACAAGCAAAGATGAAAAACAGTATGTTACTTTTATTGTTGCAACGGGTAATAAAGTTGATACTTCAACTGAAGAAAGCACAGAATTACAGAAACCAGCAGCACCAGAAGGATTAGCTGCCAATATTAATGATTTAAAGACAAATTATACAATTGCATTTTCTAATGTGGAAACAGCTACAAGTTATAAATTTTATTTAGATGGTGTATATAAAAAAGATATAACAAATGGTGGAGTTGTTACAATTAAAGAGCTGAATCTTGAAGTTGGAGAAACATACAAATTTGGTGTTAGTGCAGTAAATGATGCAGGCGAATCAGCTATTTCAGAGATTGATGTTAAAGTACCTTCTAAAGAAACAGAAACAACAGGGCCAGAGGAAACAACAAAGCCGCTTGACCCGTCAACAATTAAAGATTGGACTGAAGTTGGAAATTCAAACAAAACAATGTTCTATTACATTGCTGATGATGCATCAGATAAAGTGCAAACTAAACCGGAAATGCGCGGTGACAGTCTTTTTGCGATATTTACGTTAACTCCTGAGTATAAAGTTAAATTGAATGAAAAAGCAATTACAGTTGGTAGGGGTGCTGACATATCAATCCCAAAGACTTCATTTGATAAAGAATACAATAAATTAGTAGTAACAAATTACTATGGAAATGATTCAGTTACAATATATATTAAAGTTGTTTCAGCAACTGAAAAAACAAAATACAAAGTAACAGTAGACGGAACTGCTAAAGAAGTAGAAGAAGGAAGCACATATACATTTGGCGATAATGCACAGGGTTATTATGATACAACAAATAGTGTAGCATATGCTCCAAATACATCAATTAAAGTAAATGGCGATTTAAATATTAAGAGTATTAAATTAAATGTAGCAATGGCAAAGGGAGCAAGTATTAGATTAGCAACACCAACAGGTTTAAGATTCCAAACAAAAATCACATCAAATAATAATGATCTTAGTTTAGATGAAATACTTAATAGCGGAATTGTTATAAAAACAGGAACAATCATTACTACTTCAACAATTTTAGGTGAAAATGGAGTTGTAAACGATGAATTTGTAAACGATAATAGTAAATTAAAATTGAATATCACAAACAGTGGATGGTATGAAAATACAACTGGAACATTCTGTGGTTCAATTGTAGAAATTAACAAATCAAATTATGGTACAGACTTTGTTGGCGTAGGATATGTTACTATCAAATATAATAATGGTAAAAAGACAATATATGCATCAGTAGAGACAAAAGGTGATAATGTTAGATCTGCTTCAACAGTAGCTAAAAAAGTTCAGGGATCAGATGCATATAAAAATAAGTATACTAAAGCGCAAAAAGATGTTGTAGATGCATATGCAAAGGAATATACAGCTAATTAATAATTTGATTATGGAGGAAGTTTTAAATGAAGAAAAAATATATTAGTCCTGAGATGGACATAATAGAATTTGATACAAAAGATGTCATAACAACAAGTGGCATTGGTGGAGAAGCAGGAGATTCTCCAGATATTTTAATTGATGTTAATAAAAACACAAATTGGTCAGACTTCTATTAAAATTAAATAAGACTAACAAAAAGATGCTCTTGGGTTGCACTAAGAGCGTCTTTTTTTTAAAAATAAAATTTAGGATTGGCATGTGACAGGTATTTGTACAATCCTTTAAAATGAAATATAAAGGAGTAACTTATGGGAAACAAATTAAAGAAATCAGTTGCGGTTTTACTTACAGCAACAATGATAGCAACACCTGTAACATCGCCTGAAGGAACGAAAGAGGTTCAGGCAGAGCAGTTAGGAAGTATTGCTAAGGAAGTAACAGGTACATGGTCTTATTGGGATGGAAATAAAGATGTTGTACAGACAAACAAAATGTTGTTAGATAAGTTGCCAACAAGGGCAAATCAGGGAACTTACAGATTTACAACAGACAATTATGATGCAAACACAAATGCAATAGATGTTGGTGGTTTTTCATCATCAATGTTATGGAATTACAGTACATCAGCATTTGGGGAATGTGCTTATGCAATACCTATGGCATATTGTGGTAATACAAATGGAATGTATGTGTCGAAACCATCTACTTTGATTATAAAAGATACATATACACAGACTGTTGTAATGTCGATGAACAGTATGGGAACAATGTCTGATTTTATTGTAGGTACAGACTATACATTTGCAAGTACAAAAGTTGACAAATCAGATGAGTGGTTAACAGACGTTGTAATGGAAAATGCAAATGATTCATCACAGTATTTGAAGACAACAATGGTTCAGGGAAGTCCGTTTGCATATTTTGAAGTATCAGGTGGAAACACAATTACATTGCAAAGACCAAGAACACTTCCTAGTGAAGTGGCATATTATAATGGCACAACATTAGAAGATTCAACACAGTTAATTATCAGAGTATATGATAATGCAGATTTAATATCAGGATATAGTGATTATGATTACTATGCAGTATATTTGCCTGAAGGTACAAAAGTATCACAGGCAGATGCAACAGCAAAATATGCTGATAATAAAATGGGTGATTTGACATTTACATTACCATCAGACAGAGCTTATATGTCTATGGCTTGGTTAATGGAATCAAATGGAAAGAAGGATGCAGATGCGCAGGAAGTTAAAGATGCATTTGCACCATATGCTTATAATTTTATAACAGGTACAAAAACATCATTTACACAGAATGGTGCTGAAATTAAGACAACATACAAATATACAGTTGATAAAAAGGCTGAAAGTACAGCAGATGGTACTGTAATGGGAATTTTGCCACATCAGTATAAGAATATGAGCGGATATGACTACATGGATTATACTGCAAGAACAATCAGAGGAACAATGAAGTATTTGATTGGTGATTCTTATCAGACTACATTACAATATACAGGAATTCTTCCAACATTACCGGGTATTGATGAGTCAGACAAAGCTACACTTAGACAGTATGTAAATGATTTTATGGATGTATATGGTCCTACAGATGATGGTGGACTTACAAAAGAGTCATATGAAGTAAACACATACGACACAGGTAAGAAATTGAATCGTGCAATTCAGGTTATGGAAGCAGCAGAAGCTTGTGGAGATACACAATCAGCTGATAAATTATTAAAAGGCATAGAAAATGAATTGGCTGATTGGTTTACAGCAGATGGTGAAGATGATGACAAATATTTTTATTATGATAAAGAAGTAGGAAGTTTATTTGGATTCCCTCAGGCTTACTATACAGTAGATGGTATGACGGATCATCATTTCCATTACGGATATTTTGTAAATGCAGCAGCACAGGTAGCAATGCGTGACCCTCAATTTATTCAGAAATATCAAAATGTAATTAATGAAATAATTGGAGATTTTGCAACATATGAAGAAAATAATTCAAATTCAAGATATCCATTTTTAAGATATTTTTCAACATATGAAGGACATTCATGGGCATCAGGTCATGCAAACTTTGGTGATGGAAATAACCAGGAATCAAGTTCAGAAGCAATTAATGCATGGGCAGGACTTATTTTATATGGTCAGGCTACAGGTAATAAAGAATTGACATCACTTGGAATGTACTTATATGCAACAGAAGTATCTTCAGTAAATTGCTACTGGTTTGATACTGATGGCGATATTTTAGATGAACAGTATACAGAAGGAAAAGGCGAAAACGCTAAATATAGTCAGGCATCAATGGTATGGGGTGGAAAATATACTTATGCCGCATGGTGGACTGATGAACCTTTACAGATACAGGGAATTAACATTTTACCTATGACTCCTGCTTCATTTTATGCAGCAGCTAATAAGGACTTCATTTTAACAAACTGGAAAACAGCAGAAAGAAATGAAAAGAATTATAATGGTAAAAATGAAAAAAATCCAAAGCGTTGGAATGAAATTTGGAGTGAATATCTTGCAATGGCAGACCCTGACAAAGCATTGGAGTATTTTGATGAACAGTGTGACCCGGAAGCAGGTGAATCAAAAGCACATGCATTTAACTGGATTATGGCAATGCAGAAAAATGGTACACCTGATTTGACAGTTACAAGTGATAATCCGCTTGCGTGTGCATTTAAAAATGCAGACGGCGAAATGACATACACAGCTTATAACACAACAGATGAAGATGTTAAAGTTTCATTCTCAGATGGAACAGAAATAGTTGCAAAACCACATTCAATGACAACAACAGGCGATGGAGAAGTCACAACAAAATCAACATATAAGGTTGAACATTATTTGTCAGATGGAAATGGAAATTACAATCTTTTTAATACAGAAAAGAAGTCAGGAAAGATTGGAAATGAAGTAACAGCTGTAGCAAATACATATCAGGGATACAAATTTAACCCTGAAGTAGAGGGTACAGTTCAGAGTGGTGTAATTGCAGAAGATGGTTCACTTGTATTGAAACTTTACTATGATATTACAGAGATAGAAACAACTAAGGAGTATGAAGATGATAGTAAGTATACGTCGCTTGGAGTATCTAACGGAGTTGAAATATCTTACAGAGTGTTAAGGAATGATTTCAATGCAGGTGTCAAATTATTGGATGCAAATGATACATTTTACATGGAATATCAGGGAATCTATACATCAGAAAATACGAATGCTTATTTGAATAAAAAGTCATTAAGTACGCTTAACGGAGTATTCAAATTTTCTGTTAAAAATACGTTGACTGAAAATACATATAACACAATTAAACTTGTTAGTGGCAATAAGCAGGTTTATATTCTTGTAAAATATGGAAAGCCTACTACAGCTCCTGATTTATCAGATTATGAAAGTGAACAGGAAGAAACAACAGTTGATGAAAATGCACCTACAGATGCAACAGGCCTTGTTTTAGGAACGCCTGCAGATAATGTGATTTCAGTTACATTTAGGGCAACACAGGAACAGAATGATAAAGGTCAGTTGTACAATGTATATGTTGATGGAACATTAAAATTATCATCAGTTGCAGCAGGAAATTATACAATTGATAAGATTTATGCCGGAACCCGTACTGTAGAAGTCAAAGCAGTATTAAATGGAAAAGAGTCAAAAGGTATTTCTTCAACAATAAAAGTTACAGGTGAAAAAGAACCAACAACTAAGCCGGAAACAACTACTAAAAATGAAGTGACAACAACTAAGTCAGATAATCCTGGTGAGACAACAGGAAAGGGTGAAACACCTGGTGAAGTGACAACAAACAAAGGACAGGGCGAAACAACAAAAGCTCAGTCATCAGATACAACAACTAAGAAAGATGATTTTGCTAAGACAACAGTTACAAGTCAGGATACAATAAATGGCCAGAATCAGGCAAAGGCTGTAAAAGTTGGCAAAGCAAAGATTAAGAGTGCAAAAATTACAAAGAAAGCATCTGTAAAGAAGTTAATAATTACATTTAAGAAAATTAACAATATTTCAGGCTATCAGGTAAAACTTTCATCTTCAAAGAAATTTGCCAAAAAAGCTACAATGACAAAACTTGTTAAGAAAAATAAGAAATCTTATATCTTTAAGGTTTCAAGTAAAAACTTAGCAAAAGCAAAGAAACTTTACGTTAAAGCCAGAGCATATAGAATCGTTGATAATAAACGTATCTATGGCAAATGGACTAAGAAAAAAGTTGTTAAGAAATAAGAAGTTTAAGAATAAAAAATTTCTAGAAATAAAAGTTGTTTAGAAATTAAAAATGTAGTGTAAATAATTACATAATTACAAAAAATATAGAATAGTGCCATGCTTCATTGCAAGATGGCACTATTTTATTTGCCAATTCTCGGATTATAAATAAAATGCTTGAAATATCTCATACAGTATGTATAATTAAAAGAAACACATACAATAAGCAACTAATACTACTTTGACGAGGAGGTATAAAGGTGGGAATAAACAGAAAGTATAAAGACAGGATTTTTTGCATGCTATTTGGATATACGAAGTATAAGAAAAACTTACTTGAATTATTTAATGCACTGAATGGAACGAATTACGAAGATGAGAATGAACTTGAAATTAACACAATTGAAGACACCATATATATGGGAATGAAAAATGACGTGTCGTGCATCATACAAAGCAATATGGCAATGTATGAGCAACAAAGCACGTGGAATCCGAACATGCCTCTAAGAGGAATTCTTTACAGCGCAAGACTATTTTCAAAATACATAAAGGCAAATAAGCTTAACATATACAGCGAAAAGCTTATAAAAATACCGACGCCGCAGTATTACGTGTTGTATAATGGAAAACGGAAAATAAAAGACAAAGTAATATTGAGGCTATCAGATGCATTTTCAGCATTACAGAACGAAGGTCAGTTTGAATGGACAGCAACAGTGCTTAACATAAACAAAGGACATAATGAAGAATTATTATCCAAGTGCCAAATTTTAAAGGAATATGTTATACTTATAGACAGAATCAATGAAAATCAAAAGAAGTATGACTCGGTGGAAGAAGCAGTTGAAAATGCAGTGTCCTACTGCATAAAAAATAATATATTACAAGACTTCCTAACAGAGCATAAGGCGGAGGTAATTATGAGTTTGTTAACGGAATATGATGAAGAAGAAACGATGGGCTATGTAAGGCGGGATGCGTACCGTGATGGAGAAAAGGCTGGAATAGAGCAAGGATTGAAGCAAGGTGAAATGTTAATGTTAATATCTATGGTAAATAAAAAGATGCAAAAAGGAAAAAGCATTGAAGAAATCGCTGAAGATTTAGAAGAAGATAGGGAAACGATAGAAAAAATAGTTAAAATAATAGAAGAAAACGGACATGACATCAATGCAGAAAAAGTGTATGAGATGATAAAAGGTAAATAAAAAAACAGAAATTTGAATAATGGTGTTATAATTATTAATGAAATAATAAATTTATTAATAAAACTTACAAGAAAGTATAATATTATTAATAAATAATTATCGATGCAAAGATAACATAATAATTGCTTTGAATTAATCGCAATTATAATTGTGGTATCATAATAAATATTTTACAAGGAGGCAGTTAATAATGAATGACGATAAGATGATTGATGACATCGTAGCAATGCTTGATGCAGGAGTGGCTAAAGGACAGGGACATATTAATGTAAAGGTTGAGGACAAGAATGCAACTGAAAAAGAAATTGTTAATGGAACAGCAGACTGCTCTATGAATTCAATGGCTTGTGCTGTGCCAACAATGATTTTGGATGATGACGATGAATTTGAACTATAAAAGAAGTGGTGAATAATTGAAAGTGGAAAATAAGGAAAAAGCAAAAAAAATAGCAAAATTCATATGCAGATATATAGTTATTACTTTTGCTGCCTGTATATATGCAGTAGGAATTTCTATGTTTTTAGACCCTAACAATTTGGCACCCGGAGGCTTGACGGGTGCGGCAGTAATTTTGACAAGAATTATACCAATAACATTAGGTACTTTAATTGTGATTATGAATATACCTATAATGATTTTAGGTGCATGGAAATTTGGAGCAAGATTTACGTTGTCAACATTATACACTCTTGTAGTTTCATCAGCATTTATGGAAATATTTGAGAGAATGGGATATGTTGTAACACACGATAAGATTTTAGCAGCATTAGTAGGTGGAACTTTAATGGGAGCAGGAATGGGACTTTGTCTTAGAATGGAAACCACGACAGGCGGTATCGATATAATAATTAAAGTTTTGCGTCAAAAATACAGGCAGGTTAAATCCGGTGAAATGTATTTGATAATTGATGGACTTATTTTAGCAGCGGCAGCATTATATTTTAAAGATATAGAAGTGTCAATGTATGCAGGAGTTGCGATTGTTATATCGACTTATATTTTGGACAAGGTTTTATATGGAAGCGATGAAGCAAAGTTAGTTTATATAGTAAGCAATAAGCGAAAAATAATAGCTACAAGAATGATGGTCGAACTTAATATGGGTGTCACATTGGTCGAAGGAAAGGGCGCATATAATATGGAAAATACAGAAGTTATTATGTGCGTTATGCATAAACAGAATCTTACAAAGGTAAGAAATCTTGTAAGTGAAGTTGATCCGGAAGCGTTTATGATAGTCTCTTCCGCTACAGAAGTGTTTGGTGAGGGATTTAAAGGACACACGGATGTGGAAATGTAAAGAAAAAACTTAATTTTGTAAGAAATTAAAGTAAATTTAGTAAAATTTTGTTTACAAATAACAAAAGTATGCGATAAAATAAAAAAGTATTTTTTCTAATAAGAAAGAAATTATTTTTTATGATGGAGGAACAAAGCAAATGAAGAAACTATTAAGTTTAGTGCTTGTGTGCGCAATGACAATAGCCCTTGTTGGTTGTGGTCAGAAGGCAGAAAGAGTTGACAATGGTTCAGGTAGTGATAAGAGCTCAGCTAAGAAGATTGGCGCAATTCTTCTTGGAGATGAAACAGAAGGTTACACATTAGCTCATATTAACGGAATCAAGGAAGCAGCCAAAGAATTGGGAATATCTGACAGTGATATTGTATGGAAGTACAACATTTCTGAATCAGATGAAGTTAGTAAGGCAGCAGACCAGTTAGTAGCTCAGGGATGTAAATTAATTATTTCTAATTCATACGGACATCAGGATTATATGTATGCAGCAGCTCAGAAGTATACAGATGTTGATTTTGTAGCTATGACAGGTGATTATGCAGCAATTTCAGGATGTGACAATTTCTACAACGCATTTACAAAGGTATACGAATCACGTTATGTATCAGGTGTAGTTGCAGGTATGAAGATTGCAGAACTCGTTAAAGAAGATAAGATTCCGGCAACAGGATATGATGCAGATGGAAATGTAAAAGTTGGTTATGTTGGTGCATATCCATACGCAGAAGTTGTATCAGGTTATACAGCATTTTATTTAGGAATTAAATCAGTATATGATAAAGTAGCAATGGAAGTAAGTTATACTGATTCATGGTTTGATATTGAAGGTGAAGGTGCAGCAGCTGAATCATTAATGGCCGACGGATGTGTTATCATCGGACAGCATGCAGATTCGACAGGGGCTCCAAGTGCAGTTCAGGCAGCACAGGATAGCAGTAACACAGTAGCATTCTCAGTTGGATACAATGTAGACATGTTAGACGTAGCTAAGACAGCAGCTTTAACAAGTGCTACAAATAACTGGGCAGCATACTATACAACATTATTCAAGGCTTATGAAGATGGAAAAGAAATTCCTCAGAACTGGGCTGAAGGATATGATGCAGATGCAGTAGCAATCACTAAATTAGGTGATTCTTGTGCAGAAGGAACAGCAGAAAAGGTTGCTGAAGTAGAAGCAGCGTTAAAGGATGGCTCATTACATGTATTTGATACATCTAAATTCACAGTAACAGGAAAGAATGTTAAGAAGAATGAGGACAATGGTTTAGACCTTGAAATTGATGATAACGGAGCTGTTACATCAAATAAGATTGATTTATCAATCATTGATTTTGCAACAGGAGATGTAACATACAAGGGAGATACAGTTGAAGCAATCGTAAAAGATGACAACGGTGCAACATACTTTGATGAATCATCATTCCGTTCAGCTCCATATTTCCAGATTAGAATTGATGGAATTACAGAATTGAATAAGTAATCAAATCAGACATAATTATATAAGACATAAAAGGGAACTGTCGCTTTAGCGGTTATTAAATATAAATCGTTGAAGCGACAGTCCCATTTTTACAAAGAAAATCTAATGATGCAAGGAGAAACAAAAGTGGAACAAAAATATGCTGTTCAGATGAAAAATATAACTAAAACTTTTGGTCATGCTATTGCAAATGATAATGTAAGTATTGACTTAGAGTACGGTGAAATTTTATCTCTATTAGGTGAAAACGGAAGTGGGAAAACAACTCTTATGAACATGCTTTCAGGTATTTATTTTCCTGACAGCGGGAAGATATTAATAGATGGAAAAGAAGCAACAATTCGTTCGCCACATGATGCAATGGAACTCGGAGTGGGAATGGTTCATCAGCATTTTAAATTAGTTGATGTATTTACAGCTGCCGAAAACATAATATTAGGTTTAAAAGAAAAAGAACCGCTTAAAAATGTAATAGATAAAATAAAAGAAATTTGTGATAAATATGGATTTGAAGTAGACCCAAATCAGAAAGTATATAATATGTCAGTTGCACAGAAACAGACATTAGAAATAGTAAAAGTATTGTATCGTGGTGCAAATGTTTTAATACTTGACGAACCTACAGCAGTATTAACTCCACAGGAAACAGAAAAGTTATTTAAAGTAATGCGTAATATGAAAGAAAATGGAAAATCAATTATTATTATTACACATAAACTTAACGAAGTATTAGAGATTTCTGATAAAGTTACCATTTTAAGAAAAGGCGATTATGTAGGAACAGTAGAAACAAAGGATGCTACAGAACTTTCACTTACAGAAATGATGGTGGGAGAAAAAGTAGAACTAAACATAGAAAGACCGGAAGTGGAAAATAAAGAGGTAAGACTTGAAGTTTCACATTTAAGTTGTAAAAGTCCGGATGGAATTAATATATTAGACGATGTATCATTTGAAGCTTACAGTGGTGAAATATTAGGAATTGCCGGAATTTCAGGATGCGGTCAGAAAGAATTACTGGAAGCAATTGCAGGATTACAAAAAACAGAAGATGGCAGCAAGATAACATATGTTAATCACCAGGGCGAAAAAGAAAGTCTTTTGGAAAAGTCACCAAGACAGATTAGAGAATGTGGCGTTGCTTTATCATTTGTTCCTGAAGACAGACTTGGAATGGGACTTGTAGGTTCAATGGGAATGCCTGAAAATATGCTTTTGAGAAGTTATGATGAAGGAAAGAAATTTTTCATATCAAATAAAGAACCTAAAAAACTTTCTGAAAGAATTAAACAGACTTTAAATGTTCAGACAACAAGCATAAATGCCCCTGTAAGAACAATGTCAGGTGGAAATGTTCAGAAAGTATTAGTAGGAAGAGAAATTGCAAATGCACCATCTGTTTTAATGACGGCATATGCAGTTCGTGGACTTGATATTAACACATCTTATACAATTTATGATTTATTGAATGAACAGAAAAAGAAAGGTGTAGCAGTAATCTACGTTGGAGAAGATTTAGATGTATTGCTTGCCTTATCAGATAGAATTCTTGTTTTGTGTGGCGGAAAAGAAAATGGAATTCTTGATGCAAGAAAAACAACAAAAGAAGAAGTAGGATTACTTATGACAAATTTGCAGAATGGAGGTGCCGACAATGAGTAATAAGCCAAATCAGGTAACGAAAGTAAAGGAACCTCTTGTAAGAGTAACAAAAAGAGACATAATACCAACATGGCAGAAGTGGGCAGTAAGACTTATAGCAATTTTATTATCCCTTGTAGTAGTTACAATATTTGTATTCAGCCTTACGGGAATTGGACCGGGAGAAACATTCGGTCTTATGTGGGAAGGTGTATTCAGCAATATGTACTATAGAAAAGGAACAATTTTCTTTACTGCAAAATTACTTTGTATAGCAGTAGCGCTTGCACCTGCATTTAAAATGAAATTCTGGAATATCGGCGCTGAAGGTCAGGTGCTAATGGGTGCTTTATCAACAGCGATAGTAATGGTTAATTTTTCAACATTATCAACACCATTATTATTTACACTTATGATTGTTTCATCAGTTGTAATTGGTGCAATCTGGGGATTGATACCTGCAATTTTTAAAGCAAAGTGGAATGTAAATGAAACACTTTTTACTTTAATGATGAATTACGTTGCAATGCAGTTAGTTGATTATTATTACAACATATGGAAAGGCTCAAAGGCTTCGCTGGGAATGCTTAATCCTGGAACAAAAGCAGGATACCTTCCCGAATATAATGGAAGTTCAAATAACATAATTGTAACAGTTGTATTGATAATAACCGTATTAATGTATATTTATTTAAAGAAGACAAAACATGGTTATGAAATAGCAGTAGTAGGTGAATCAGAAAACACGGCAAGATATGCAGGAATTGATGTTAAAAAAGTAATTATCAGAACAATGCTTATTTCAGGTGCAGTATGTGGTATCTGTGGATTCTTAACAGTATCTGGTCAGGATCATTCAATTGCGTCTGATTCAACAGCAGGCGGTTATGGTTTTACGGCCATTATCGTAGCATGGCTTGCAAAATTTAACACAGCAATAATGATAGCAATTGCGTTACTTATAGTATTCCTTGAAAAAGGAACAGCTCATATTGCAGATACATTTGTAGGATTTGATGCAAATGCTTCTAAGATTGTAATTGGTATTGTATTATTCTTTATAATTGGAAGTGAATTTTTCATTAATTATAAATTAAACTTCCCTAAAAAAGAAAGTAAGGAGGCGTAATCAGATGGCAAATTTAATATCATGGATTAATATTGCGGTAGTGTTTGGTTCAATAGTATTATTTGGCGCTGTTGGCGAAACCCTTACGGAAAAAGCAGGAAATCTTAATTTGGGAACACCGGGTATTATGTGTATGGGAGGAGCTTTCGGCTTTGTTGGAGCTTATCTTTATGAAACATCAGTTGGAAATCCAAATGCGTTTATGTGCATATTAGTTGCTTTAGGAACAGCATTTATAGTTTCAGCATTAGGCGGACTTATTTATAGTTTCCTGACAACAACTCTTCATGCAAATCAGAATGTAACGGGTTTAACACTTACAATATTTGGTGTTGGTCTTGGAAAATTCTTTGGAACATATGTAATTCCAAAGGGAGCAGTATCAACAAAGGCTGATTTTGCTACAAAGATTTTTAGAGCAAGAATACCATTCTTAAGTGATAAATTAGGTGTAGTCGGTGATATATTATTTTCATATGGATTTATGATGTATCTTGCATTAATAGTTGCCATCTGTGCAACATTGTTTTTAACAAAAACAAGAACAGGATTAAATCTTAGAGCAGTAGGTGAAAATCCGGCAACAGCAGATGCAGCAGGAATTAACGTAACAAAATATAAATATCTTGCAACATGTATTGGCTCAGGAATTACAGGTCTTGGTGGCGTTTACTACATTTTAGATTACAGTAAAGGAACATGGGCTACTGCATCAGGAACAGCGATTGAAAGCCTTGCATGGCTTTCTGTAGCATTGGTTATATTCGTAAGATGGAGACCTGTACATGCAATATGGGGCTCATATTTATTTGGGTTATGCTACTGGGCATATCAGTTCCTTCCAAAAGTAATTGGTATAAAGGTAAACACAGACCTTGCAAAGATGATTCCTTATGTAATTACAATACTTGTTTTAATTATTTCAAGTATGCGTAAGAGCAAAGATAATCAGGCACCTGCAAGTCTTGGATTATCATATTTTAGAGAAGAAAGATAGTAAAATACAAAGCATAAATTGTTTATAAAGTGATGTAAACACATATTTTGAAATATATTTAGAAAATAGTATAAAATATTTAATATAAAGTTATACAAGAGCTATTGTGCAAAACTAGTAAAGTTGCACAATAGCTCTTTTTATGTAAGTAGAATCATGTCGAAAGTATATAAGTAGTTTTCTGAAGCAATATTGTTAAAAAAATAACAATAAAATGATTTTTAAAAAATGATTTTATATATATAAATTGCTTAAAGGCCATTAAATAAAGGCTTTTTTTAAAAATAAAATAACAATAAATTAAATAAAAAAACTGATTTTTTGCACAAAAATAAAAGCAGTTTTATACTGTGTGTTGGTTGTTATTACCAAATTTGGGTGATAGAATATACATTATGTAATATAAAACATATAAAGGGACCAGAGGGGTCTAAGAAAAGAAGGGAGTTACAAAATGAAAAGGAACTTGAAAAAATTTATTTCTATGCTGTTAGTGTTAACAATGATTTTTACATCAATAACAGTAAGTAATACTACAGCAAAAGCAGCAGACGAGGAATTGGTACAGTTGACAAGCTCTAAAACATCTTTAAGTGGGCAATCAACAAAAGGAACTGTTGCTTGGGTATCATCAGATACCATAGGAACGTTAATTAATAAACCTCATGAGTTTTGTGGTTTTTTAATAGCAGGAACTGACCATGATGGATGGGGAAGAATTGGAACAACACATCCGTTATATAAAAAAGGAGTTTTGGCTATTCCATCAAAATGGGGAGATACAGCAAGTATGTCTGTTAGTAAAATGGATGAAGAAGATACAAGTATTAATCTTGTTGATACAGGCGTATCTGCAAACATAAAAGATGAAACTGGTAATGCAATGTTTGGCGGAGATTGTATAGCTATTGATGAATCTATTTTTGATATTGGAGATTCAGAGCAGGGAACTTTTAAAATAAAAGCTACAAGTGTGGCAGGAAATGAAGTTTCTTTTAGTGTTATAGTAAAAAAATATGAACATATTGCTAATTATACTTTGAATTTACATCAGACAGAAGGACAAAATGCAGGACAAGCAAATTTTAGATTTGATTGGGACAAAATTGATGATGCTGCAAAATATAAATTGACATCACTTAATGCAGATGGTACAGAAGTGCATAGCGAAATAATAAGTACAAATTTATTTGAATATTATTCAGCAATTACAACAGAAACTGTAGGAGAAACATATACAGTTACAGTTACAGCGTTAGATAGTGATGGGAACGTATTAAAAAATCCACAAGGAGAAGACATTAAAGAAAGTATAACAGTCAATAAGAGATATGTGGCACCGTCTACTCCAGACAATACACAGGATTTGTCGGAAGAAGATAATGAAAAATTATCAGCTATTGTTCCGGAAGAAATTTCTGAGGATAAATGGATAGAATTAAAAGGACCTTCAAAGAATGGTTCTAAAGTATATGCTTCATCAGTAGATAATATGGGTAATGATGGTTTAAGGGGATTTCATAATGACGGAACTCCTGATTGGAATAGAGGAAACGCAGTTAATTTTAAAACCATGGCTGTTTTCGGATTTGTAACTACAGGAACGAATGCAACTTCTTTAATTTTTGACGATAAAGAATATATAAATCCAAACTATTATACAAATGAGAAAGTCTTTATTGGTAGTGATTGCGTATATATCAATCAGGAATTAGTTGAAGCAGGTGTAGGTGAGACTAAATATCATATTATATGGGCTAAAGGAAGTAATGTAGCTCCGTTTGCAATTAAAGTAGTTGGACCATCTAAGGCAATTGATCCTGATGCACCGGCTAAACCGGTTGGATTGGTAGTGAGTGAGACGAATCCATACTATTATTCTTGGGGAGCAGTTGAATGCGATTATTATAATATATATGTAGATAATAAATTAGTTGGTGAATCAACAAATGCTAATTATGATGTAGTAAACTATTTATCTGATAATAATTTTGCCGCAGGAACATATAAATTTGGAGTCAGTGTTGTTAAAGATGGTCATGAGTCAGAAATAACAGAAGCTGATTTGATAGTTACAGCAGTTAATGTAACAATAGGAGAAAAAATAACATCAGCGGTTAAAGGTGGAACATTCACATTCCCAACTGACGCAACAGGTTATGATTTGAATGGTGAACTTTATGCACCAGGCTCAAAATATACAGTAACAAAAGATGTAACATTTGAAGCAGTTGATATCAAGGCTACAATGGATACAAGAGCAGGAATCAGATTTTCAAAAGATAATCCGGGATTAAGATTCCAGACTACAATAACAGCAACTAAAGCAGGAAATGCAACAACTGATTTTGAAAAGTATATTTCAGAAGAAGGCACATTAATTACAACAAGTGAATTAAATACAGAAAAAGGAAATCCAACTATTGAGTCAGATTCAGTTTATACAGTAGGAAAAGATTTAATACAGATTAAGAATAATGGTTGGTATAATGGACAGACAGGAGTATATTATGGCTCTGTTGTAGGCATCAAGAGTTACACAACAAACTTTATTGCAAGATCTTATGTTGCTGTTAAATATGCAGATGGAACAGTAAAGAATATTTATTCAGATATGAGTGGAGTAAGAACTGTACAGCAGGTTGCTCAGGCAATAAAGAAAGATACAAAGTATTATGAATCTTTATCTGTAGCAAATAAAGAAATTGTAGATGCATTTGCAGGAACAGAAACATCTACAGAACAGTAATTAATGGGAGGCATTAAATGAGAAAATTATACACAAGTCCTGAAATGGAAATAATAGAATTTGATACAAAGGACGTAATAACAACAAGTGGAATAAATGGATTTGGTGATTCTGCTAATAGTGATGTAGATGCAGAAGGAAATCTTATTTGGTCAGATTTATATTAAGATTTAAAGTTAAAACTAAGTGGCAAAGTCTCAGAAAGAGGCTTTGCCATTTTTTTTAATATATAAAATAATAAAGAAAACCCCCTGAAATCTTCTATTTATCCCTAATTTGTGGTAAAATAAACAACATATGCGAAAATATGAAGAAACATAAAACAATGGGAGAAGAGAAATGGCAACATTAAAGGACGCAAAAAGAATTGTAATTAAAGTGGGAACATCAACATTAACTCATTCAACAGGTAAGACAAATATCAGAAGAATGAAAGCGTTAGTTGCGGTGATTTCGGATATTGTAAATTCTGGTATTGAGGTGGCACTTGTAACTTCAGGAGCGATTGGTGTAGGCGTAGGAAAATTAGGATTAAAGGACAGACCGACAGATACAGCAGGAAAGCAGGCAGCAGCTACTGTAGGACAATGTGAATTAATGTTTATGTATGACAAGATGTTTGGCGAATTTGGTCATGCAACAGGTCAGTTCCTTATTACAAAGAGAGACGTTGAGCATGAAGAATGTCATAACAATTTGATAAATGCATTTGAAAAGACATTTGAATATGGGGCAATTCCGATTATTAATGAAAACGATGCAGTAGCAGTAGAAGAAATTGTGTACGGTGATAATGACAGTCTTTCAGCCATTGTTGCTAAATTAGTTAAAGCAGATGCGTTATTAATATTAACAGATATAGATGGATTGTATGATGATAATCCTAATGAAAATGAAGATGCAAGAATTATTCCTGTGGTTGAAGAAATTACAGAAGGATTATTTGAAATAGCAGGAGGAAAAGGCTCTAAGTTTGGAACAGGTGGAATGATTACTAAACTTATTGCAGCACAGATTGCAACAGAAGCCGGCATTGATACAATTATTATTAACGGATTTGATGCAGATAATATTTACAAAGTATTAGAAGGACATCAGGTTGGAACTTTCTTCGTTGCTAAGAACAGAAAGTAAATTATGGAGGACTAAGATATGTTGGAAGAATTGGGTGTAAAGGCAAAAGAAGCTGAGCGTAAACTTAGTGTTGCCACAACAGAAGAAAAAAATAAAATTCTTATTGCAATTGCTAAAGCTTTGATTGATAACACAGAAAAAATCGTAGAAGCTAATGCAATTGATTTGGAAAATGGAAAGAAAAACGGCTTGCCAGATGGAATTCTTGACAGACTTATGCTTAATGCCGACAGAATAAAAGGAATGGCAAAAGGCATAGAGGATATAGTAAAACTTCCTGACCCGGTTGGTAAAATTTTAAATACGACAGTAAGACCTAATGGTCTTAAAATAGAAAAGGTTTCAGTTCCTTTAGGAGTAATAGCTGTAATATTTGAGGCAAGACCAAATGTAACAAGTGATGCTGCAGCTCTTTGCCTTAAGTCTGGAAATACAGTAATTCTTCGTGGAGGAAAAGAAGCCATCAATTCAAATAAGATGATTACATCAGCTATGCGTGATGCGGTTAAAAGCGTAGGCATGAATGAAGACGTAATTCAGTTAGTTGAAGATACAAGCAGAGAAAGTGCTACAGCGTTAATGACAATGAACAAATACGTTGATGTGTTAATTCCAAGAGGTGGTGCAGGTCTTATTCAGGCAGTAGTTAGAAATGCAACGGTTCCTGTAATAGAAACCGGAGTTGGTAACTGCCATATTTATGTTGATAAAGATGCAGATTTAGATAAGGCCGTAGATATTGTATTTAATGCAAAAACTCAGCGACCATCGGTTTGCAATGCTGCAGAAAGTCTTTTGATACATAAGGATATTGCAAAGGAAGCTCTTACAAGAATTAAACAGAGACTTGATACAAAGGATGTTGTTTTGATAGGCGATAAAGATTCAAGAGCAATTGCTCCTGATATAAAAGAAGCTACAGCTGATGACTGGGGCACAGAATATCTCGATTATAAAATGTCAGTAAAGATTGTAAATAGTGTGGATGAGGCAATTGACCATATTTACAAATACAGCACACATCATAGTGAATGTATCGTTACTGAGAATAAAGAAACAGCAGAGAAGTTCTTAAATGAAGTAGATTCAGCGGCTGTTTATGTAAATGCAAGTACAAGATTTACAGATGGTGGAGAATTCGGTTTTGGAGCTGAAATTGGAATCTCAACTCAGAAGCTTCATGCAAGAGGACCTATAGGGCTGCCTGAGTTACAGTCGTTTAAATACAAAATATACGGAAAAGGTCAAATTAGATAAAGTACAATAGTCAAAGTATAAAGGATTTGTATAAAGTTTATTAATACCACAATTTAGTAAATTGAAATACAGCGTTGAAGAATTTTACTTCAATTTTACAAAATACGGTGGTTTTACAAAATATTCATAAATTGTTAAATTATTAATTTTATAATAATAGACATGGTGTTTATTATTGAAAATTATTAGATAGCAGATTTTTGTTATGAACAGATTAAGAAAATCAGATATGATTACAGCATGGCAAAAAATATATAGAATTTAGAAGTTTTTCAGGAGGATGGTTATGGATGATATAAAAGAAACGACTGTTACTGAAGAAAAGAAAGAAATTGTAGAACAATATAAGAAGTTATTATTTATAGTAAATCCTAAGGCAGGTCAGAAGAAGAGAGAAGATATACTGGTAGATGTTATTAATATTTTTAATGACTATGGTTATGAAGTGTTAATAAAATTTACAAGAAGAGAAAAGCATGCTATAGAGATTGTGAAAGCTCTCGGTAGTCAGGTTGATATGATTGCCTGTATGGGTGGAGATGGTACATTAAACGAAGTTATGGCGGGAATGCGTTCAGCCAGACTTAAAAAACCGTTAGGATATATACCGGCGGGTTCAACAAATGATTTTGCAAACAGTCTTAATTTGCCATCAGACCCTGTTGAGGCAGCAAAGCATATGGTGACTCATAAAGCAAAATATATAGATATTGGAAAATTTAATGACAGATATTTTGTCTATACGGCATCGGCAGGAATATTTACAAAAGCCTCATATTCAGCACCACAGAATATTAAAAATATGCTTGGACATTTTGCTTACGTTTTAGAGGGAGTTAAGGATTTAACTCAGGTTAAGCGAATGAAATTAGAGATTGAAAATGAAGATGAAGTAATCGAAGGCGAATACATATTTGTGGCTATTTGTAATGCCACATCAATTGGCGGTGTAATGACAATTGATGAAGGAAAAGTTGATTTTGCAGATGGATTATTTGAGTTATTGCTAATTAAATATCCGAAGGATTTAATCGAACTTGGAATAATTATAAATGAACTTACAAATCAGATATATGATAAACATATCAGATTATTAAAAGTTTCAAAACTTAAAATTTCAGACAGTAGTGATATTGACTGGTCACTGGATGGAGAAAAAGAGGATGGCAGAAAGAACATGAAATTCAGGGTCATCCATAATGCAGTTAAATTAGTATATTAAAGAATATATGAAAGGCGAGATTTGAAGTAGTTAGAAAGTTAGTAAGAAAAGGAGTGTACAATATATGACATTAAACAAAGAAGACATGAAAGCACTTACAGATAAGTACGCAAAAATGTGTGGGGAAAATGATACAGTTGAGCAGAATTTATTTGCAGAATACGGTGTAAAAAGAGGTCTTAGAGATATAAATGGAAAAGGTGTTCTTACAGGAATTACAAATATTTCACGTGTTGAATCTACACAGATAATTGATGGAAAATCAGTTCCATGCCCGGGTAGATTATTTTACAGAGGTTATAATATAAAGGACCTTGTAAATGGATTTATTGCAGAAGACAGATTCGGATTCGAAGAGACAGCATATTTATTGCTTTTTGGTAAATTACCTAAAAAAGATGAAATAGAAGATTTTAGCAAAATGCTTTCAGCACAAAGAAAATTACCTACAAACTTTGTAAGGGATGTAATTATGAAAGCACCAAGTGCTGATATCATGAATTCTTTGACAAAGAGCATACTTACATTAGCATCTTATGATAAGAATGCATCTGATACATCAGTGGAAAATGTAATTCAGCAGAGTGTCAAACTTATAAGTACATTCCCAATGATGGCTGTGTATGGATATCATGCATATAATCACTATCATTGTGGAAAGAGTATGTACATTCACAGACCGCTTCCGGGACTTTCTACAGCAGAAAATCTTTTAAGAATGCTTAGACCTGATAAGAAATATACACATTTAGAGGCTAAGGTTCTTGATTTAGCTTTAGTTTTACATATGGAACATGGTGGTGGAAATAACTCGACTTTCACAACGAGAGTTGTTACTTCATCAGGTTCAGATACATACGCAACAATTGCAGCAGCTCTTTGTTCTTTGAAGGGACCAAGACATGGTGGTGCAAATGTAAAGGTTGTTGATATGTTCCAGGATATTAAGCATAATTGCAAACATTATGATGACGAACATGAGATTAAAGAGTATTTAAGAAAAATATTAAATAAAGAAGCATTTGACAAAAAAGGTCTTATATATGGAATGGGTCATGCGGTTTATTCTGTTTCTGATCCTAGAGCAGAAGTGTTTAAAAGATTTGTTGAACAGCTTGCAGAAGAAAAGCACAGACAGAAAGACTTTAAGTTATATAGTATGATTGAAAGATTAGCACCTGAAGTAATTGGCGAGGAACGTCATATTTATAAGGGAGTTAGTGCAAATGTCGATTTCTACAGCGGACTTGTATATAGCATGTTGGATATTCCTAAAGAATTATATACACCAATATTTGCAATCGCAAGAATTGTAGGATGGAGTGCACATCGTATCGAAGAAATAATTAATGCTGATAAGATTATGAGACCTGCTTATGTAAGCAACTGTGCTTTTAATGATTATATAGAAGTTGAGGACAGATAGAAGGTAGAGTTATGCAGTTAACACAAAGTGATATTGAAAAAATAAAAGAAGAAATAGAACATAGAAAAATCGTAGTTCGAAAGGAAGCGCTTGAAGATGTTAAGGTTGCGAGGGCACAGGGAGATTTGAGCGAGAATTTTGAATATAAGGCAGCAAAACAATTTAAAAATAAAAATGAAAGCAGAATTCGATATTTAGAGAAACTTCTTAAAACTGCAACTATTATTTCAGATGATTCTAAAGAAGATGAAGTAGGTTTGAATAAAACTGTGGACATTTATTTTGAAGAAGATGATGAAGTCCTTACTTACAAAATAGTAAGTACAATGAGAGGTGATTCCATGAGTGGACGAATCAGTAATGAATCGCCTATCGGAAGAGCACTTATGGGACATAAAGTTGGAGACAGAGTGGAAGTGAAAGTTAATGACAATGTAAGTTATTTTGTTGTAATTAAGAAAATCGAAAATACCGGAGAAGAAGAAAAAGATAATATACGAAGCTTTTAATATGAAACTGTTACATTAAGACGTTGGAATATATATTTAGTTAAGTAAAATCATTTGAGTGTTAATGATATGACAAAACTACGATATTTTTATTTATTTCAAGGTCTTGGTGCGGCAGTTTTTTTAATGATTGATAAATTTTGTGAAAGGGCAGGAGAATATGAGAAATAGCAAACAGAAGTTAAAACTGTTATATCTTATACAGATTTTTGATGAATATACGGATGAAGAACATGGAATAACCATGAGTGAGATAATAAAGAAGCTAGATGATAATGGCATCAAAGCTGAACGAAAATCAATATACGACGATATAGAACAACTTGGAACTGTAGGATATGAAATAGTAACTGAAAAATTAAATAGGGAAACAGTATATAAAACAGTAACAAGAAAATTTGATGTTTCTGAATTAAAAATGTTAGTAGATGTAGTGCAGGCGTCAAAATTCATATCAAAAAAAGATAGTGAAGAGCTTATTAAGAAATTAGAAGGATTTACAAGTAAATATGAAGCTAAGAAACTGCAACGTCAGGTTTATGTGGCAAATCGTGTGAAAGCTATTTCAAAAAGTGGTTACTACAATATAGACGCCATTCATGATGCAATATATGAAAATAAACAGATTGCATTTGATTATTATATGTGGAACACAAAAAAAGAACTTGTTATAAGAAATGACGGAAATAAAACGGATATAAGTCCGTGGGCTTTGTCTTGGGATGATGAAAATTACTATATGGTAGCATTTGATTCAGCAAAACAGAGTATAAGACATTATCGTGTGGACAAAATGAAGGATATTAAAATTTTAAATAAAGAAAGAGACGGCAAAAAAGAATTTGAAAAATTTGATGTTGCAAAATATACAAAGCAGACATTTGGAATGTTTACCGGAAATATTAAGAATGTACAGATGGAATTTGATAACAGTTTAGTAGGAGTAGTGGTAGACAGATTTGGTACAGATGTAATGATAATTCCAAAGAAAGATGATAAATTTACAATTAATGTGGATGTGTCTGTAAGTTCAATGTTTTACAGCTGGGTAGCGGGATTTGAAGACAAGGTTAAGATACTTGGACCGCAGGAAGTTGTAGATGGTATGAAAAATATGATAGAAAAACTTAGTAATCAGTATAAATACTGATGGATAGTAATAAGAAATGACTGAAAAATATTGGGAGGATTAAATGGAAGGAGCATTTGAAGTAATAAAAGATTTACTTGGTGGATTATCATGGGACAGAGAATCGGTTTATGCAAGATTGAGTCAAAGTATTGATAGTGCTATAAGGAGTAGTCTGGTAATTGTGTTGTATAAAGAAGGGAAAGAAGAACTTATATTTGCAAATGATATGTTCTACGAAAATATAGGTGAGGACAGGGATGGATATGAATATAAAGAAGCTGATATTAAAAAGAGAATAAAGCCTGAAAATAAGGTGGTTAAATATGAAAAATGTGTTGAAAAATCGATGCTTACAGGTGAGACTCAGGAAATCATATATCAGTTTGAAAGGTATGATGGAAAGGTGATATGGGTAAGAAAAAGATTTGCAGCTATTTGCAATGAAGGAGAATATATAATCGTATCTGTAGCCACAAATATTACTAAAAGTATAGAGATAAGCCGGCAGATTGAGATTGAAAAATATAGATTTCAGAAAGTAATTGAGCAGACGGATTTAGCAATAATAGAATGGGATTATTATAATAATACATTTTATTCGACAGAGTCATATAAGAAATATAAAATGAGTGAGGGCAATCAGGACCGTATTTTTAAGAAAAAATCGATTATTGGCTACACTCATCCGGATGATGTAGAAAAAATGAAAAAATTTGTATCAAATTGTATTTTGACACCAGGTAAAATGGAATGCATTGTAAGACTTAAACTTATTGATGATACTTATAGCTGGAGCAAAATAACGGTTGTTTCAGAGTATGACATAGATGGAAATAAAATGAAGACATTAGCAATTATAGCTGATGTAAATGAGGATATGGAACGCCGGAAAAAAGTAAGAATCGCAGTAGATATAGTAAATACTTTGGTGGCAAATGAGTATGAGGAAATATTTACAATTAATGCATTTACAGGTGAACCTGTAGTTTATAAAGAAGGCATATCAAAAGTTGTAGAGGAACAAAATAAAGTAGGATTTAAATTGGGTGTTGAAAACTATATAAAAACTTATTGTATGGATGAAAATCCTGAACAAACAGCTAAAGAATTGAATCTTGATTATGTAAAAGAACAACTTGAAAATAATAATACATATCAGAAAATTTATTCAATAATGGATGAAAATAATAATATAAAAATGAAAAGGGCGCTTTACACATATTTAAATAAACACAAAGATACTATTGTGTGCACAATAATGGAAGTAGGAAAATAATATGAGTGTAAATAGAGAATTGAATAGTATGGAGAAAAGACGTGATACTATTTTGGATGATGACAATGAAAATGCTATAAAATTAAATGATGAAGATCGAAATACAATCACAAAGAATAAATCTAAAGATAAATTACTCAAGAAAACATGGGTGGTATGTCTTCTTGCAATGGTGTGCTGTTTCCTTTGGGGCAGCGCATTTCCATGTATAAAAACAGGCTACAGAATGCTTGATATTAAATCAGGAGAATATGCCTCACAAATATTATTTGCGGGTATAAGATTTGCATTAGCCGGTATTTTAGTAATTGTAACTAACAGCATAATACGAAGAAAAGTAATTCTTCCAAAGAAACCAGGATACATTTTTACGCTCAGTATATTCCAGACATCAGGACAGTACCTGTTCTTTTATATAGGAATGGCGCATACGACAGGAGTACGTAGTTCTATTATTACAGGTTCAGGTGTATTTTTAGCAATTGTGGTAGCGGCTTTTATTTTTCATCAGGAAAAATTGAATGCAACTAAGATAATAGGTACGTTGATTGGATTTGCAGGAGTTTTAATTGTAAATATAACAGGAATAAACGGTGGCGGACAATGGTCGTTTATGGGAGAAGGATTTATATTTCTTGCAGCGATTTCGTCCGCATTTTCATCTTCATTTATTAAGAAATTTTCAAATGACGCTGATGTTGTAATGCTTAGTGGATATCAGTTTTTTTCAGGTGGAGTAATTTTGGCTGTGATTGGCAAACTGCTTGGCGGAAATGTAGTTATTTCAACTCCTAATGTTGTTATAATGATTATTTACATGGCATTTATTTCGGCGACAGCATATACAATATGGAGTATATTATTAAAATTTAATACGGTATCAAAAGTTTCTGTATACAAATTTATGAATCCTGTTTTTGGAGTTATTCTTTCAGCTTTATTTTTACCGGGAGAAAGCAGCCAGATAGGTGGACAGGTTATTGTAGCACTGATGTTTGTATGTGTAGGAATTGTGATTGTAAATAACGTTCAAACACACCAATAAATTTGCAAAAAAAGTAACGAAATTATGCAGATTAACAAGTTTTACATTGTTATAGTCAATTGTTTTTAGTATAATAGAGTTTATCAGTTTAAAGTGTTAGCGTAAATACTGCTAAAATTTATTACATAAGGAGATAACATAATGAGCGTAAAGGAAATGATTTTAGACTCAAAGCATGAGTGTATGAGCCGGGACGAGATGGCAGCACTTCAGGGAGAGAGACTTGTTGATTTAGTAAACAGAGTTTATAACAATGTACCATTCTACACAAAGAAGATGAAAGAATTAGGTGTAGAACCCGGTGATATTAAAGGAATTGAAGATATTGTTAAACTTCCATTTACCACAAAGGAAGATTTGAGAAATAATTATCCATTCGGACTTAGAGCAGTACCGCAGTCAGAAATTGTACGTGTACAGGGAACTTCAGGAACAACAGGTAAGCTTACTATAGTGCCATATACACAGAAGGACATTGATGTATGGGCAGAATGTGTAGGAAGATGTATGACAATGGCAGGACTTACAAAGGAAGATGTAATTCATGTATGCTATGGTTATGGTTTGTTTACAGGTGGACTTGGAATGGATTTTGGTGCAAGAAGAATTGGCGCTATGACGGTTCCTATGTCTGCAGGAAATACACAGAGACAGATTATGTGTATGGAAGATTTTGGCGCAACAGCTCTTACATGTACACCATCATATGCTTTGCATCTTGCAGAAACAATTACAGAGATGGGCAAGGTTGATGATATGAAATTAAAAGTCGGAATTCATGGAGCAGAGCCTTGGACAGAAGAAATGAGAAAGAAAATTGAAGACATTTTACATATTGAATGTTTTGATATTTACGGATTATGTGAAATTACAGGACCGGGTGTTGCAATGGATTGTAAACAACACAATGGATTACATATTAACCATGACTTCTTCTATCCGGAAGTACTTGATCCTGTTACAAATGAATCGGTAGGAGACAATAATTTAGGTGAACTTGTATTTACTACTTTAGTAAAGGAAGGTATGCCGTTACTTAGATATAGAACTAAAGATTTAACAAGCATTGACCATACTACATGTGAATGTGGAAGAACAACACCTAGAATTTCTAAATTCAAAGGACGTACAGATGACATGAAGGTTATTCGTGGTGTAAATGTATTCCCAACACAGGTTGAAACAGCACTTTTATCAATGGGTGGAGATATTTCTAACCATTATATGATGATTGTAGACCGTGAAAATAATACAGATAAACTAACAGTAATGGTTGAAGTAAATGAGAATCTCTTCTCAGATGAAATTAGCAAGTTAAATGATTTGAAGAAGAAGGTTGGAGCTAAATTAAAACAGGCTTTAGGTATATCTGCTGAAATTAAATTAGTAGAACCTAAGACAATCCAGAGAAGTGAAGGTAAAGCAGTACGAGTAATTGATAATCGTAATTTGTAATAGCAGGAGATAACGGATATTTATAATCGTAATTTGTAATAGCAGGAGATAACGGATATTTATAATAATAAATAATAAGTTTTTATTATAAATAATCGTAATCTTAATCGAAATCGTAATTTATAGGAGGTAATTTTATGGCATTAAAACAGTTGACAGTGTTCCTTGAAAATAAAGAAGGACATTTAAATGATGTATTAAAGACTTTGGCAGACAATGATGTTAACATTATTGTAGCAGCCTTAGCGGAATCAGCTGATTTCGGAATATTAAGAATGATTGTTCCAGAACCTGAAAAGGCTAGAGAAATTTTAAAGAATGCAGATTTTTCTGCAAAATTAACAGAGGTACTTTGTGTAAGCGTTCCTCATAAAGCAGGTTCACTTGCAAAGACTTTAAAGGTTCTTGCAGATGCTAATGTAAATGTAGAATATATGTATGCATTTTCAAGTGGAATCAACGCAGCAGCAGTTATTAAGACAAAAAATGTAAATGTAGCTACAAAGGTTCTTGAATCTGAAGGATTTGAATTCTGGGATGAAGAAAAAATTAAAGATATTAGTGAACAGTAGGATAGTTTAACAAATTAAAAAGCATTGTTAAATTGTTAAATGGAAAGCAATAATGTGCATAAAAGTATAAAGAAACTAAAAAAGTTTTAATAATTGAGAGAACGATAGTACATAAAAAGAAACTAAAAAAGTTTTATTAATTCAAAGAATTAAAGTATGTATAAAAGAGACTTAAAAAAATACGGATGACTTGCAAAAGACAAATTTGCCGGATATTTTAAGTCTCTTTTTAATGCTCTTAATGATTCTTTATTCTGTATTTTGTTATTAAAAGTGTTTATATAAGTAATATTTGCAATAGTGTTTGAGTGGAGTTTTAACTCCGAAGTTAGTTTAGATTGTTCCGTAAATTTTTCAAATAAAAGTGTACCATATAAGTAAGGACACATCTGCCATGGCACAAAACTAATTCAATGAAAATAATTATATTTTTTACGGAATATATCGAAAAAATAATATATATCCGTAAATTGGTTTACATAATGAAAAAGTAACTTATTTATATTATGGTTTACCCAATAAAAAATATTGAATTTCCATATTATATTATAGTTTTTTTATATAAATATTAAATTCCTAAAATTTAGTTTCCATAATAAAAAATAATAATCATATATTAATTGCTCTATATAATGAAAAAATAGTGATTATACATAATTTGATTAGCATAACAAAAAAAGAAATTTTTGCCTTGAAATAAACGAAAAGTTAGCTTTCACTATATATAGTGCAAAATAAAATTTAACATTATATAGAATTGTAAAATAAATGATTGTATAATTTTCTTATGATATTTGATTCTGTATAACAATACAGTTAGTAACAACGGAGATGTCATATTTTGAAAAAGATATGTTAAGTAGTACAAAATGTACAGAAGGGTGAGGTGTAAATATGAATATTTGGCATGATATTAATCCAAAAAGAATTCAGCCATCAGATTTTATTGCAACTATTGAAATTAGCAAAGGAAGCAAGAAAAAATATGAATTAGATAAGGAAACAGGTTTGATTATACTAGACCGTATCCTGTATTCATCAGTTCATTATCCTGCTAATTATGGATTTATTCCACGAACGCTTGGAGATGATAAAGATCCGCTTGATGTGTTGGTATTATGTTCAGAAGAAATAGAACCAATGTCACTTGTAAGATGTTATCCGATAGGTGTTATGTATATGACTGATAATGGGGATAATGACGAAAAGATAATTGCAATTCCATATGGCGACCCAACATATAACGGATATGTGGATATACAACAATTACCAGAACATATATTTGCGGAAATAAAGCACTTCTTTAATGTATATAAGGATTTAGAGGGAAAACAGACTGCTGTTAAGGAGTTTGGCGGACCTGTTGAGGCTGCTAAAATAATATATCAATGTTTGGATAATTATAATGAAAAATATGGGAAAAAAGATGAATAGTCTGCTATGAAACAGATTCAACTTGCTTTGAAAATAATTAAATTGATTTGAAAAATAGAGATTCATTTTGTTTTACAAATAACATATTTTAAAGGTGGTAAGATTATGATTAATGAAAGAATTTCAGCCCTTAGAAATTTAATGGAACAAAATAAAATTAATGCTTATGTAATTCCGACAAGTGATGAGCATGGTTCAGAATACTTGAGTGACCATTTTAAAACGAGAGAATATATGTCAGGATTTACAGGCTCAGCAGGAACATTGGTAGTTACAATGTATGAGGCACTATTATGGACTGATGGAAGATACTTTATTCAGGCAGCAGAACAACTTCAAGATAGTGAAATTAAACTTATGAAAGCCGGAGAAGAAGGGGTGCCTTCTGTAGAAGAATATTTAAAGAAGAACCTTATTGAGGGCAGTGTAATAGGATTTGACGGACAGACAACTAATGCAAGACAGGCAGAAAAATTAGCTGAAATTTCAAAAATGAAAATAAAGAGTGACGTGGATTTGGTTGGAGAAATATGGAGTGACAGACCTGCTATAGAATTTAAACCTATATGGAGATTAATGGATAGATATGCAGGAGTTTCTTATCCTGAAAAAGTAGCTAATATAAGAAAAAGAATGGAAGAGGAAAAAGCGGACACATTACTTTTGACATCGTTAGATGAAATTGCATGGGTTACAAATATCAGAGGTGATGATATTGAGTATAATCCGGTATGCTTTTCGTATATGGTAATTACAAAATATGATAGTCTGTTATTTGCAAATACAAAATCATTTGATGAAAAAACAATATACCGTCTTTCGGAAGAAGGGGTTAAAATTAAAGAATATGATGAAATATATGATTATGTAAAAGTTATTCCTGAATATACAACATTATGGTTAGATAAAACAACAACAAATTATAGTATTTTACGTTCCATAAAACCAGAAGTAAAGATTATAGATAAATTTTCACCTGCATTGCATTTGAAAGCAATCAAAAATAATGTGGAAATTGAAAATATGATTAATGCTCATATAATGGATGGCGTTGCAGTGACCAGATTTATTTATTGGTTAAAACATAATGTAAGCAAAGAAAAAATGACAGAAATATCTATTGCAAATAAATTAGAAGAATTTAGAAAATCATGGAAAACATATTTGGCACCAAGTTTTGAAACTATAGTAGGATATGCAGACCATGGCGCAATAGTTCATTACAGCGCAACTAAAGAAACAGATTATGAAGTTAAAGCAGATAATTTTGTTTTAATTGATTCAGGCGGACATTATGTAGAAGGAACTACAGATATAACAAGAACAATAGCCCTCGGAAATATATCTACAGAGCAGAAGAAGATGTATACAGCTGTTCTTAGAGGAAATTTGAAGCTTGCAAATGCAAAATTCTTATCAGGATGTACAGGAGTATCACTTGATTATGTTGCAAGACAACCACTGTGGGAAATCGGATATGATTATAGACACGGTACAGGTCACGGTGTCGGTTATCTTCTTAATGTTCATGAGCAGCCGAATGCATTTAGATATATGTTAAGAGAAAATGTTGAAGAAAATGCAGAATTTAAACCGGGAATGATTACTTCAGATGAACCCGGCGTTTATTTGGAAGGACAATATGGAATAAGGCTCGAAAATCTTTTGCTTTGTGTTGAAAAACAGGTGACTGAATACGGACAGTTTTTGGGATTTGATACACTTACATTAGTCCCATTTGATGTAGACGCTATAGATGTAAATATAATGTCTGACTATGAAATACGCCTTTTAAGACAGTATCATAAACTTGTTTATAAAAAGATTTCTCCATATCTTAATATTGAGGAACAGGAATGGTTATACGAAGTATGTATGGAAATTTAAATATATTTTTGTATAATAATGACTAAATTATGTGCGAAATAGATGAATTACAAAAAAATACTTGTCTAAATTGTATGTTTTATGATAGACTACTCGCAATTAATGGTAGTTGTATATGTTAGTGAAGAAAAGCACGGTACAGTAGAACGAAAGTTTACTGCACCGTGCTTTTTTGTGCGTTAGCAATGAGGCCACGTACCATAAAAAACAAATATTTCTGTGAAAGCTTGCTTTCAAAAAGAAATATTTGTTTTTTATGTGATGCGGCGAATGCCGCATCAGTGAAATGAAGCGAAGCGAAATTGAACTGTGCGTGGACGAAGTTAAGGCGAATGCCGCATCAGTGAAATGAAGCGAAGCGAAATTGAACTGTGCGTGGACGAAGTTAAGGCGAATGCCGCATCAGTGAAATGAAGCGAGTATACAATGAAAGTTAAAGAAAGACAAAAGGAGGTTCTTATGCCAAAGAACAGAAAAGAAGAAACGATTTACACAATAATGATGGTCATAGTAATGGTTTATGCAATGGTATGTTATAACATAGCAATGGATGTAGGTGGAATGAAGAATTTTGTATTTTTAGCAGCACTTAGTGAACTGCCGATAATGTGTATAGCAGCATTTTTACTTGATACATTTATAGCCGGACCAATAGCAAAAAAAGTAGCTTTCAGACTGGTAAATCCAAAAGAAGATAAGCCAATATTTGTTATTTTGGCAATATCAGTATTATCAATCTGGCTTATGTGTCCGATGATGAGTTTTGTGGCTGTAGTTTTGTTTAAAAATGCTTTTGGTCCACAACTTATAGCAGTGTGGATTCAGACAACTATAATAAATTTCCCTATGGCATTTTTCTGGCAATTATTTGCTGCCGGCCCGCTGGTAAGAACGATATTTGGAAAAATATTTAAATAATCGTAAATTTGAAAAAATATATTATGAAAAATCGCAGAGTCGATTTTGAAAAAAGTAAAACAAGAAAATATATTTGAAAATTACAAATTTATTCGATTGATAAAAATTCAACATATTAATTTCGCCTTTTGCATAAATTATAAAAAAGAAAAATGCAAAAGGCGAGAAGTGAAAGAATATATTGAAGAAAGAACGATTGAAATAGCAAATTACATTATTGAATGCAATGCTACTGTAAGACAGGCAGCAAAGACATTTGGTGTAAGTAAAAGCACGGTACATAAAGACTGTACAGAACGGTTAGGCAGGTTAAATCCAGGATTGGCAAAGCAGGTTAGGAAAGTTCTTGATGTAAATAAGTCAGAACGTCATATTAGAGGTGGACTTGCAACAAAAGAAAAATACGCACATAATCATGTATGAAGAAATAAAAGCCATTTAGTTATGGCTTTTATTTAATTATGACAATAAAAAACCACATCTTACGATGTGGTGTTAATTTCGGGGGACCTGGCGGGAATTTCACCCACCAGGTTGAGTATGAAAAACTTAAAAATACGTCATTATAGGGTATGACGTATACAAACTATGCTGCACTACCTAAGTAGTACTCTATTATGTTACGGTACATATGTGAACGAAATATGAACACGATGTAAATAATTTTTTAAATGCAAAAAAAATAAAACATACTTTAATTTTTATATAAAATTGTATATAATATTTGTGCGGGAAATCGTGATTAATACGGGATTGAAAGATGTATAACGTGTTTATTTTTTATAACAACTTTTAATCTGTCATAAATATCCAATTTAAAAAGGAGAAAGATATGTTTGATACAGACATTGGAATAGATTTAGGTACAGCAAGTATTTTAGTATATATAAAAGGAAAAGGTGTGGTTTTAAAAGAACCATCAGTTGTTGCTATAGATAGAGATACGGATACTATAAGAGCAATTGGAGAAGAAGCAAGATTAATGATAGGAAGAACACCTGGAAATATTGTTGCGGTAAGACCTCTTAGACAGGGAGTGATTTCTAATTATTCAGTTACTGAACAGATGATAAAGTATTTTATTCAGAAAGCTGTAGGAAAACGTTCTTATAAGAAACCAAGAATTAGCATTTGCGTTCCTAGTGGAGCAACAGAAGTTGAAACTAAAGCTGTAGAGGATGCATCATTCCAGGCAGGGGCAAGAGAAGTATTTATAGTGGAAGAACCGTTAGCAGCTGCTATTGGTGCAGGAATAGATATTTCAAAACCATGTGGAAATATGGTGGTTGACATAGGTGGTGGAACAACAGATATAGCAGTTATTTCTTTAGGTGCTACTGTTGAAAGTACTTCTGTAAAGGTTGCGGGAGATGATTTTGATGATGCGATAGTCAGATATATGAGAAAAAAACACAATCTTTTAGTAGGAGAAAGAACTGCTGAAGAAATTAAAATCGGAATAGGTACATGTTTTAAGAAAACGGAAGTTAAGAAGATGGAAGTAAGAGGTAGAAACCTTGTTACAGGCCTTCCTAAGATTATAGAAGTTACATCAGAAGAAGTTGAAGAAGCTTTAAGAGAAGCGACAACACAGATTGTTGAAGCTATTCATGGAGTGCTTGAAAATACACCTCCTGAACTCTCAGCAGATATTGCGGTAAGAGGAATTGTTCTTACAGGTGGTGGTTGTCTGTTAGACGGATTAGAAGAATTGATTGAATCTAAGACGGGAATCAATACAATGACAGCTGAAGATCCGATGACTGCGGTCGCTATTGGTACAGGAAGATACTTAGAAGTTATGGATGAAATGAACCAGGAAAAATAATAGATAATAAGG
The DNA here is from genome assembly GCF_025336545.1 of Eubacterium album. Taxonomy (NCBI): domain Bacteria; kingdom Bacillati; phylum Bacillota; class Clostridia; order Eubacteriales; family Eubacteriaceae; genus Eubacterium; species Eubacterium album. Next base: position 369,507 of record NZ_JAODBU010000003.1, read on the forward strand.
CTGTCTGGAAAAGGCAGCCTTTTAAATTAAAAGGAAAAGATATGTCGATGAAAACTATTACCGGATATGTAGAAATAATTACATTTAGAAATGAAGAAAATGGCTATACTGTTTTAACTATGTCTGTGGGAAAAAAAGATGTAAAAGTAACCGGAGTATTTGGATATATTGGTGAAGGGGAATATATCGAAGTAGAAGGCGAGGAAGTATTTCATCCTGTTTTTGGTGAACAGATAAAAATGAAATCGTATAAAACAATTCCGGCAAATGACGAATATTCAATTAGAAAATATTTAGGGTCAGGAGCAATTAAGGGGTTAGGTCTTGCTCTTGCGGACAGAATCGTAGACAAGTTTAAAGAAGATACATTTAGAATAGTTGATGAAGAGCCTGAAAGATTAGAAGAAGTCAGAGGAATAAGTTATAAGAAAGCCATGGATATTGCAAGCCAGATTCAGGCAAAAAAAGATATAAGAGACGCAATGATATTTTTACAAAAATACGGTATTTCGTCGGCGATGAGTCTTAAAATTTATAATTATTATGGCGAAGAAATTTATCAGATTATAAAGAAAAATCCATACCGAATTGCTGATGAAATACGAGGAATAGGATTTACAACAGCTGATGAAATAGCTAAGAGGGCAGGAGTGGAAGTTAATGCTTCTATTCGAGTTAAAAGTGGAATGGTATATGCACTTTCTAAAGCATCAGAGTCAGGGCATACATATTTGCCAAAAGAAAATCTTATTCAGGCAACTATTAGTTTGCTTGGGTTAAGAGACCAGTATCAGAATGCCGATGGTACATATAATATGGACTTGTTGGACAACTATTTTATTGACCTTGTAATGGAAAAGAAACTTATTGTTAAAGAAATCAATGAAGTACAGGCTGTATTTTTGTCTACATATTATTACACGGAAATGAATGTAGCAGGAATGCTTCTTGATTTGGATTTATCAATGCCGGCGGATGAATTTGTGGAAAGTGTAAAATTAGATACCATCCAGAGAAAAAATAATATTGTACTTGATGATTTGCAAAAAGAAGCGGTTATGGCTACGCAAAGCAATGGAGTGGTAATTTTAACAGGTGGACCGGGAACGGGAAAAACTACTACAATTAATGCGATTATTCAAATGTTTGAAAGTGATAATTTGGAAATCAGCCTTGCGGCGCCTACAGGAAGAGCAGCAAAACGAATGACTGAAACTACAGGTTGCCAGGCGCAGACAATACACAGGCTGCTTGAAATAAACGGAAGTACCGGAACGGATGATTCATTGGATATGGACGCTAAGTTTGAAAGAAATGAAACAAATCCAATAGAAGCAGATGTAATTATAATAGATGAAATGTCGATGGTTGATATTTTCCTTATGCATTCTTTGCTTAAGGCTGTAGCTCATGGAACAAGACTTGTTCTTGTAGGGGATATTAACCAGCTTGCAAGTGTCGGACCGGGAAATGTATTAAAAGATATCATTGATTCCGGAAAATTTAAAGTGGTAACGCTTAATAAGATTTTCAGACAGGCGGGTGAAAGCGGAATAGTAACAAATGCCCATAAAATAAATGAAGGAAAAGCAGTTGAACTAGACAATAGCACGAAAGATTTCCTTTATATAAGAAGAAATACACCTCAGGAGGCTTTGAATGCAACAATAGGTCTTATAATGACAAAACTTCCTGACTATGTAAAATCAACACCGCAGGAAATACAGGTTCTTACACCTATGAAGAGTGGAATTCTTGGTGTTGAGAATATGAATGTTGAATTGCAAAAATATATTAATAAGCCGGACAAATATAAAAAAGAACATGAATTTGGCAAATATATATTTAGAGAAGGCGACAAGGTAATGCAGATAAAAAACAATTATCAAATTGAATGGGAAGTTAGATTGCCTAATGGAGCCTGTATCGATTCAGGAAAAGGTGTATTTAATGGAGATTTGGGAATTATAAAAAATATGAATAACGATTCACAGATTTTAGAAGTCGAATTTGATGAAAATAAAATGGTGACATATACATTTAGGGAAGCGGAAGAATTAGAACTTGCATATGCAATAACTATTCATAAATCTCAGGGTAGTGAATATCCGGCAGTTATCATGCCTCTTGTTACAGGGTATCAGCAACTTATGACGAGAAATCTATTGTACACCGGAATAACAAGAGCGAAAAGTTGTGTATGTATTGTTGGAAGAGAAGATACATTTCAAGGTATGATTAAAAATGAAGACCAGCATAAAAGGTATTCAGGATTACAATGGCAGTTGCAGACATTTGAAACAGATAAAGAACCTGTAGAGAATGACAAATAGAACGGCATAAGTGCTGTGTCGATTTTTGGTGATTATACATTCGGCAATTGTAGAAAATGACAAATAGAACAGTATGAGTTAATGGAATAATGTTGTAAATATGCAAATAATAAACAAAATAGAAATATTAAGAAAGGAAAATAAATATAAATTTTAATTAATATTATAATGCTTTGCTAGAGTTTATTTTATAAAACCTGGTTTATTATTGGAAATTTATTGAGTTAAATACATAAATACATAATATAAGATTATTTGAATTAATTAAAAAAAGATTTACGTAGGAAATGAAGGAGAAGATTTTAAATGTATTTTTCCCTAGAACCTGTCCGGTATGTGGGGAAGTGGTCAAAGGACAGGACAAATTTGTATGTGACAAATGCAAGGGTAAAGTGTTTTACATGAAAGAGCCTAAATGTGCAAAATGTGGAAAAAGTCTTAAAGAAGACGGCACATTGTGCAAAGACTGCAGAGAGCATAAGCATGCATATGAAAAAGGCGTGTGTCTTTTTCAATATGCAGGTGGAATAAAAGAATCCATGTATAGATTTAAATATAAAAATGCAAGAGAATATGGAGCGTATTATGGATGGGAGACTGCAAAGCGTTATGGAAAATTATTTGAACAATGGGGAATTGACTGCATAATGGCAGTACCGGTTTCTAAAAAGAAGGAAATAAAGAGAGGATATAATCAGGCGTATGTATATGCCAAAGAAATTTCCCGATATACGAAAATACCTATTGATAAAAAATGCCTTGTGCGAGTTGAGGATACAAAGCCGCAAAAGGAATTTGTAGGAATTGCAAGAAAGAAGAACGTTGAAAATGCATTTGCTATATATGAGGAAAAGGCAAAAGAATATAATAAGGTATTATTGGTGGATGATATTTATACGACAGGTAGTACTATAGATGCGTGTACACGGGTCCTTAAGGCGGCAGGCGTTAAAGAAGTATATTTTGTATGCATAAGTGCCGGAGTGTTGTAACCTTAAAAAACAGCCACCTTAAAAATAGCCTTAAAAAATATCTTGACGCTATATACAGATTATGTTATATTAATCAAGCGAGGACTAGGTCTTTTTTTTTTGCAGAAAAAATGACTTAAAACAAGATACAAAAAATGATTATAAATAAAGTGGAGGTTAAGCCATGAGAACAAGAATTACATTAGAATGTACAGAATGCAAACAGCGTAATTACAATACTACAAAGGATAAGAAGAGTCATCCGGACAGAGTAGAAACAAAGAAGTATTGCAAGTTCTGTCAGAGACACACAATGCATAAAGAAACAAAATAGTCAGTTTTATATAATGGAGGGATTAAGATGGGAGAAGCATCTAACAAGTCAAAGGGCTCTGTAAAAAAATGGTTTGCAGGCTTGAAGGCTGAATTCAAAAGAATAATCTGGCCAACAAAAGCATCCGTTATAAGACAGACTGTTGTTGTAACAGTGATCACAGTTATTTTAGGTGTTCTTATTAGCTTAATTGATCAGCTCATTCAGTTTGGGTTGGATCATATTATAGGATAAGAATAAAATAATGAAGAGGTGATTATATGTCAGAAGCAAATTGGTACGTAGTTCATACTTATTCAGGTTATGAAAACAAAGTAAAGACTAATATTGAACAGACAATTGAGAATAGAAAATTGCAGGATCAGATATTAGAAGTATCAGTTCCGATTCAGGAAGCAGTTGAAATTAAGAATGGTGTAAAAAAAGTTACACAGAAGAAGATGTTTCCGGGATATGTACTCATTAATATGGTTATGAATGATGATACATGGTACGTTGTTCGTAATACGAGAGGAGTTACAGGATTTGTAGGACCAGGATCAAAACCTGTTCCACTTACTGATGCAGAAATGCTCTCACTTGGAATTAACAAGGGTCCGGTTACTCTTGAATTCTCAGAGGGAGATACAGTTGCAGTAATCAAGGGCGTATGGGAAGGCACAGCAGGTGTCATTAAGCGCATTGATGAAAACAGACAGACAGTCACAATTAATGTGGACATGTTTGGTAGAGAAACTCCGGTAGAATTAGATTTTACTGAAGTTAAAAAGATGGATTAGAACCATTTGGTTTTAATAGATTGCTTTACATATTTGTAGAGCAGTGGGAGGGATTCCCGATAATACCACAAATTTTAGGAGGTGCCGAAAGATGGCAAAGAAAGTAGAAGGATACATTAAATTGCAAATCGAAGCTGGCAAAGCAACACCAGCACCACCAGTTGGACCAGCACTTGGTCAGCATGGTGTAAACATCGTTCAATTCACAAAGGAATTCAACGCAAGAACTGCAGATCAGCCGGGAATGATTATTCCAGTTGTAATCACAGTATACCAGGATAAGAGTTTTAGTTTTGTAACAAAGACTCCACCTGCAGCAGTTTTATTAAAGAAAGCATGTAACATCCAGAGCGGAGCTGGTAACTCACTTAAAGAAACAGTTGCTACTATTTCTAAAGCAGATATCCAGAAAATCGCTGAAACAAAGATGCCGGATTTAAATGCAGCTAGCATTGAAGCAGCAATGAGCATGATTGCCGGAACAGCTAGAAGTATGGGAATCAAAGTTGAAGACTAATTTTCGTAGATAAATAATATCGCGAACAACAAAAAGTTATTAAACGACTTATGTTGTAATTTAAAATGAATTGAGAAATGTGGGAGGTTTATCCGTTATTACCACAAGGAGGTTTAAATGAAAAGAGGAAAGAAGTATTTAGACGCAGCTAAGTCAATTGACAGAGCAGCTCAATATGACACAGAAGAAGCAATTGCATTAGTTAAGAAATCAGCTACTGCAAAATTTGATGAAACAATAGAATGTCACATCAGAACAGGATGTGATGGACGTCACGCTGACCAGCAGGTTCGTGGTGCTGTTGTATTACCACACGGAACAGGTAAGACTGTTAAGGTTTTAGTTTTCGCTAAGGGAGACAAGGTAGACGAAGCATTAGCAGCTGGTGCAGATTTCGTAGGCGGAGATGAATTAATTCCAAAGATTCAGAATGAAGGATGGTTCGACTTTGACGTAGTTGTTGCTACTCCTGACATGATGGGTGTTGTTGGTCGTTTAGGACGTGTACTCGGACCTAAGGGATTAATGCCAAACCCTAAGGCTGGAACAGTAACTATGGACGTAACAAAGGCTGTTAACGACATCAAGGCTGGTAAAATTGAATACAGACTTGACAAGACAAACATCATCCACGTTCCAGTTGGAAAAGCTTCATTTACAGAAGAACAGTTAACAGATAACTTCAACGCATTAGTTGATGCTTTAAACAAAGCTAAACCAAGCGCATTAAAGGGACAGTACTTCAAGAGCGTAACTCTTACATCTACAATGGGTCCTGGAGTTAAGTTAAACGTTGCTAAGTTAAGCAATTAATTAACAAATATAGATTAATACAATCTGATTGTTATTAATTAATAAAATTATTGACAATTCAATAATTGTGTGCTAGTATGCACAAAGTGGTTAATACCAATTGCCGAAGACAGTAGGTGACATTAGTCGTAAATCATAAGATGCCTACCGAGGAATAAGAATTTTTAATGACTTATACACCTCTCTGTCCAGGCAGAGAGGTTTTTATATTGAAAATCTATTCGGCTTAATGTTTGGTTGAACCTAATTTTAATAAGGAGGCAAAACATTCATGGCAAAAGTAGAAGTAAAGAAACCTATAGTAGACGAAATTGCTGAATTACTTAACGGTGCTGCAACAGCAGTTGTAGTTGACTACCGTGGTCTTACTGTTGAACAGGACACAAAGCTTCGTAAACAGTTAAGAGAAGCTGGTGTTGTATACAAAGTATACAAGAACACAATGATTAATTTCGCTATTAAGGGAACAGAATTCGAAGGTCTTGCTGAATACTTAGAAGGACCAACAGCTATCGCTATTTGTAAAGAAGATGCTACAGCAGCAGCTAGAGAATTAGCTAAATTCGCTAAAGACGCTGAAGCTCTTGAAATCAAAGCAGGTGTAGTTGAAGGTGTATGCTACGATGCAGCAGGAATTGCTCAGATTGCAAACATCCCATCAAGAGAAGTACTTATTTCAAAGTTACTTGGATCTATGCAGTCACCAATTACAAACTTCGCTCGTGTTATTAAGCAGATTGCTGAAAAGAACGAAGAAGTTGCATAAATCTGAATTATCAGGTTTTTATTGACTGAACGAAAGTTCAAAGAATTAATTAATTTATTATATGGAGGATTAAACAATGACAACAGCAGAAATCATTGAAGTAATTAAAGGTTTATCAGTTTTAGAATTAAACGATTTAGTAAAAGCATGTGAAGAAGAATTTGGCGTATCTGCAGCAGCAGGTGTTGTAGTTGCAGCAGCAGGAGATGCTGGAGCAGCAGCTGAAGAAAAGACAGAATTTGATGTTGAATTAACAGAAGTTGGAGCTAACAAGGTTAAAGTTATCAAGGCTGTTAAGGATGCAACAGGATTAGGACTTAAGGAAGCTAAAGAAGTAGTTGATGGAGCACCTAAGGTAGTTAAAGAAGGAGTTTCTAAGGAAGAAGCTGAAGCTCTTAAGGCAGCTCTTGAAGAAGTTGGAGCAGTTGCTACAATTAAATAATTATCGCGAAGCTTTGAGCAAAGCGACGTAACATAAAAAGAGATAGGTTCTATTATGCTTGCATAAATAAGAACCTATCTCTTTTTATGTTACGCGGCATTCTGCGAATGCCGCGTGCTAATTGATTTGCGAAGAAAATCAATTAGAGGAACGAGATTTTAGAAAAAACAGCGAATGCCGCGTGCTAATTGATTTGCGAAGAAAATCAATTAGAGGAGCGAGCTTTTAGAAAAAACAGCGAATGCCGTGTGCTAATTGATTTACGAAGAAAATCAATTAGAGGAACGGCTCTTTGTCTAGCATTGGGGTAATCTCTTATATATATCGTGTGTAATTCTGCAATAAAATTAAAAAAATGGTAAAAACATCAAAAAAGTCGTTGACATATAGATGAGTTTATGCTAAAGTGTAGAGTGCTTTATTGTGAAAATAGGGGTAATTTGCGCCCTATTGAATGAACAAAAAGACAAATTATAGACAAGGGGTGAAATGTCGATGGAGAAAAAGAGAATCCGTCCTGTGAAATCAGGTAGAAGCCTTCGTATGAGTTATTCTAGACAAAAAGAAGTTTTGGATATGCCAAATCTTATTGAGGTACAGAGAAATTCTTATGAATGGTTCCTTAGTGATGGACTAAAAGAAGCGTTAGATGATATCTCTCCTATTGAAGACTACAGCCAGAACTTAAGCCTTGAGTTCGTTGACTTCAAGTTATGTGTTGAAGATAAGAAGTATACGATTGAGGAATGTAAAGAAAGAGATGCAACATATGCAGCTCCTTTAAAAGTAAAGGTTAGACTTCATAACAAGGAAACAGGTGAATTTACTGAACATGATATATTTATGGGTGATTTGCCTTTAATGACAGAAACCGGTACATTCGTAATTAACGGTGCAGAACGTGTAATTGTCAGTCAGTTAGTACGTTCTCCTGGAATTTATTATGGTGTAAGTCATGATAAAGTTGGTAAAGAAATCTTTACATCAACTGTAATTCCTAACAGAGGTGCATGGTTAGAATACGAAACAGATTCAAATGATATATTTAGCGTTCGTGTGGACAGAACAAGAAAAGTGCCTGTAACAGTTCTTATTAGAGCTTTAGGAATAGGTACAAATGCAGAAATTATTGACTTGTTTGGCGAAGAACCTAAACTTCTCGCAAGTTTTGAAAAAGATCCATCAGAAGGATATCAGGATGGTCTTTTAGAACTCTATAAGAAGATTCGCCCAGGTGAACCTTTAAGTGTAGATAGCGCAGAATCATTAATTACAGGTATGTTCTTTGATTCAAGAAGATATGATTTGGCTAAAGTTGGACGTTATAAATTCAACAAGAAGCTTGCATTAAAGAACAGAATCAAAGGTCATGTACTCGCTGAAGATGTAGTAGATGCTACAACAGGTGAAGTACTTGCAAACGCAGGTGACCGAGTAACAGAAGAAATGGCAATTAAGATTCAGAACGCAGCAGTACCAGCAGTTTGGATTCAGACTGAAATTAGAAATGAAAAAGTTCTTTCTAATATGATGGTAGATATTAATAGCTACGTTGATTTTGATTGCACTGATTTAGGCGTTAATGAAGCAGTATTTTATCCGGTTCTTGAAGAAATACTTCAGGAAAATGATACAGAAGAAGATCTTAAGGATGCAATTTCAAGAAGAATACATGAATTGATTCCTAAGCATATTACAAAGGAAGATATTTTAGCATCTATCAATTACTGTATGAATATCGAATGCGGTATTGGTACAGCTGATGATATTGATCATTTAGGAAACAGACGTATCAGAGCCGTAGGCGAATTGCTTCAGAACCAGTACAGAATAGGTCTTTCAAGAATGGAAAGAGTTGTTCGTGAAAGAATGACAACACAGGATCTTGAAGGAATTTCACCTCAGACTTTAATTAATATAAAACCAGTAACAGCAGCTGTGAAGGAATTCTTCGGAAGTTCTCAGTTATCACAGTTTATGGATCAGAATAACCCACTGGGTGAGTTGACACATAAGAGACGTCTTTCAGCGTTAGGACCTGGTGGTCTTTCAAGAGACCGTGCCGGATTCGAAGTTCGAGATGTACATTATACTCATTATGGTAGAATGTGTCCTATTGAAACTCCTGAAGGTCCTAACATCGGTTTGATTAACTCATTTGCAACTTATGCAAGAATTAATGAATATGGATTTGTAGAAGCTCCTTACAGAAGAGTTGATAAGTCAGATCCATCAAACCCAAGAGTAACAGATGAAGTTGTATATCTTACAGCTGATGAAGAAGATAATTATACAGTAGCACAGGCTAATGAACCACTTGATGAAAATGGATACTTTATCCATAATAACGTATCAGGTCGTTACAGAGAAGAAACATCTCAGTTCCCTAAGAAGAGAATTGATCTTATGGACGTTTCTCCTAGAATGGTATTCTCTGTTGCTACATCAATGATTCCGTTCTTGCAGAACGATGATGCTAACCGTGCGTTGATGGGATCTAACATGCAGCGTCAGGCTGTTCCACTTATGACAACAGAAGCTCCTGTAATCGGTACAGGTATGGAAGCAAAAGCAGCTGTTGACTCAGGTGTATGTGTTGTCGCTAAACGTGCCGGTGTAGTTGAAAGAGCTACTTCAAAGGAAATTACTATTAAGTATGATGATAATGGAGAAAAGGAAACATATCATCTTTTGAAATTCCAGAGAAGTAACCAGGGTAACTGCTATAACCACAGAACAATCGTATTTAAGGGTGATCATGTGGAAGCAGGAGAAGTTATTGCCGATGGTGCATCAACATCTAATGGTGAAATCGCACTTGGAAAGAACCCATTAATTGGTTTCATGACATGGGAAGGTTATAACTACGAAGATGCTGTTTTACTTAGCGAAAGATTAGTACAGGATGATGTTTATACATCAATTCATATAGAAGAATACGAAACAGATGCAAGAGATACAAAACTTGGACCTGAAGAAATCACAAATGATGTTCCGGGTGTAGGTGATGAAGCACGTAAAGACTTGGATGAAAGAGGTATCATCAGAATTGGTGCTGAAGTTCGTGCCGGAGATATTCTTGTTGGAAAGGTTACACCAAAGGGTGAAACAGAACTTACACCTGAAGAAAGACTTTTAAGAGCTATCTTTGGTGAAAAGGCAAGAGAAGTAAGAGACACATCACTTAAAGTGCCACATGGTACTTCAGGTATCGTTGTAGATGCTAAAGTATTTAAGAGAGAAAATGGAGATGAATTAGCTCCTGGTGTAAACGAATCAGTTCGTATTTACATCGCACAGAAGAGAAAGATTTCAGTTGGTGATAAGATGGCCGGACGTCATGGTAATAAAGGTGTAGTTTCACGAGTATTACCAGTTGAAGATATGCCATTCCTTCCAAACGGAAGACCACTTGATATCGTACTTAACCCATTGGGTGTACCTTCTCGTATGAATATCGGACAGGTGCTTGAAATCCACTTTAGTTTAGCTGCTAAGGTATTAGGATTTAACATTGCTACACCGGTATTTGATGGTGCGGATGAAAATGATATTATGGATACTCTCGAATTAGCTAATGATTATGCTAATATGGAATGGGGAGATTTCAAAGAAAAATATAATGATACATTACGTGAAGATGTAATGTCTTACCTTGAGGAACATCTTGACCACAGAGAAGAGTGGAAGGGTGTACCAATTTCAAGAAATGGTAAGGTAAGATTAAGAGATGGTAGAACAGGTGAATATTTTGATAGCCCGGTTACAATCGGATTCATGCATTACCTTAAACTCCATCACTTGGTTGATGATAAGATTCATGCACGTTCAACAGGTCCTTACTCACTTGTTACTCAGCAGCCACTTGGTGGTAAAGCTCAGTTCGGTGGACAGAGATTTGGTGAAATGGAAGTTTGGGCGCTTGAAGCTTATGGCGCATCATATACTCTTCAGGAAATCTTAACGGTTAAGTCTGATGATGTTGTTGGACGTGTTAAGACATATGAAGCAATTATTAAAGGTGAGAATATTCCACAGCCTGGAATTCCAGAGTCATTTAAGGTTCTTTTGAAGGAACTTCAGTCACTTGCCTTAGATGTTAAGGTATTAGATGAAAATGACGAAGAAGTAGAATTAAAGGAAAGCATTGATTATGGTGAAACAAACATAAATGCAATTATTAACAACGATAGAAACTTTAATTCAAATAAAGAAAATGCCAATGATTTTGAAAAAGCTGGTTATACAACACAGGAATTCGTTAACGAAGAACTTCAGGCAGTTGGCGCATCAGAAGATGTTTCTAGTGACGACAACGAGTAGTAGAAGGGAGATTTGATCATGACAGATAACAACATTAGTGAACAGGTGGCATTTGACAAGATTAAAATCGGTCTTGCATCACCGGAAAAGATCAGAGAATGGTCAAAGGGTGAAGTAACAAAACCAGAGACAATTAACTACAGAACTTTAAAGCCTGAAAAGGACGGATTGTTTTGTGAAAAAATCTTTGGACCTAGCAAAGACTGGGAATGTCATTGTGGAAAATATAAGAAAATCAGATATAAAGGTGTCATTTGTGATAGATGTGGTGTTGAAGTAACTAAGGCCAGCGTTCGTAGAGAGCGTATGGGTAGAGTTGAACTTGCAGCTCCTGTATCACACATTTGGTACTTCAAGGGTATCCCATCGAGAATGGGATTAATCCTTGATATATCTCCAAAGGTATTGGAAAAAGTATTGTATTTTGCATCATACATTGTACTTGACCCAATGGATACAAATCTTGAGTACAAGCAGGTTTTATCTGAAAAAGAATTCAGAGAAGCTTATGAAGAATATGCAGGAAAATTCAGAGTAGGCATGGGTGCTGAAGCTATTAAAGAATTACTTGCAGCTATAGATTTGGATAAAGAAGCTGAAGAACTTAAAGCAGAGTTATTTGAAGCAACAGGTCAGAAAAAGACTAAGATTGTTAAAAGACTTGAAGTTATGGAAGCTTTCAGAAGTTCAGGAAACAAACCTGAATGGATGATTCTTGATGTAGTACCTGTAATTCCACCTGACTTAAGACCTATGGTACAGTTAGATGGTGGTAGATTTGCTACATCAGATTTAAATGATTTATACAGAAGAATCATAAATAGAAATAACCGTCTTAAGAGACTTCTTGAATTAGGCGCTCCGGAAATCATTGTTAGAAACGAAAAGAGAATGCTTCAGGAAGCTGTAGACGCGTTAATCGATAATGGTAGAAGAGGAAGACCTGTAACTGGTCCTGGAAACAGAGCTCTTAAGTCATTATCAGACATGCTTAAAGGTAAGCAGGGACGTTTCCGTCAGAACTTACTTGGTAAGCGTGTTGACTATTCAGGACGTTCAGTTATCGTTGTAGGACCGGAACTTAAGATTTATCAGTGCGGTCTTCCAAAAGAGATGGCTATTGAATTGTTCAAACCATTTGTTATGAAAGAATTAGTGGCAAATGGAACAGCACACAATATTAAGAGTGCTAAGAAGATGGTAGAAAGATTACAGACAGAAGTATGGGATGTATTAGAGGATGTAATTAAAGAACATCCGGTTATGCTTAACCGTGCCCCTACACTTCACAGACTTGGTATTCAGGCATTTGAACCTGTTTTAGTTGAAGGTAGAGCTATTAAGCTTCATCCACTTGTATGTACAGCTTATAATGCCGACTTCGATGGTGACCAGATGGCCGTGCATCTTCCATTGTCAGTAGAAGCACAGGCAGAATGTAGATTCTTATTATTGTCACCAAACAACTTATTAAAACCATCAGATGGTGCACCTGTAGCAGTTCCTTCACAGGATATGGTACTTGGTATTTACTATTTGACAATGGATAAATATGTTGATTATTCAGATGATGAGAAACTTGTTAAGACATTAGAAAAGGCAAAAGTTTACGAAGATGAAGACAGTATCAGAAAAGAATTAAATGATGGAAAAATTGATGTTGATTCAATGATTAAATTCCATGCAGATGACAGAGTTGTAATTTGTAAAACTATTGACGTTTTAGGACGTAGCTTTAGCAATGAAAATCAGGCAATTCTCGCATATGAAAATGGAGAAATTACTCTTCACCAGAAGATTCGTGTAAAGAGAACTGTATACAACAATGAAGGTAAGGAAATTACAGGTGTTGTTGATGCGACTCTTGGACGTTTAATATTTAATGAAATCCTTCCACAGGATTTGGGATTTGTTAAGAGAGAAACAGATGAAGACTTCCTTAAATTAGAAGTTGGATTCCACGTAGGAAAGAAACAGTTGAAACAGATTCTTGAAAAAGTAATCAATAACCATGGCGCAACAAAGACTGCTGAAGTTTTAGATGATATCAAGGCTATGGGTTATAAGTTCTCAACAAGAGCTGCCATGACAGTTTCAATTTCTGATATGACAGTACCTGCAGCTAAACAGCAGATTTTAGATGATGCTGAAGAAACTGTAGAAAAGATTACAAAGAACTATCGTCGTGGTTTCTTAACAGATGAAGAAAGATACAAAGAAGTAATTACAACATGGCAGAAAGCCGATGATGAAATTACAAAAGCCCTTCTTACAGGACTTGATAAATATAATAACATCTTTATGATGGCTGACTCTGGTGCCCGTGGTTCTGATAAGCAGATTAAACAGCTTGCCGGTATGCGTGGTTTGATGGCCGATACATCAGGTAGAACTATTGAGTTGCCTATTAAGTCAAACTTCCGTGAAGGTCTTGACGTTTTGGAATACTTCATTTCAGCTCATGGTGCTAGAAAAGGTATGGCAGATACAGCGTTAAGAACAGCCGATTCAGGATACTTAACAAGACGTCTTGTTGATGTATCACAGGATTTAATTATTCGTGATGTTGACTGTTGTGAAGGAAAGGCAATTCCATTTATGGAAATCGAAGCTTTCACAGACGGCGGTGAAGTAATTGAAAGTCTTGAAGAAAGAATTACAGGAAGATATTCTGCAGAAACAATTTATGATGCAGAAGGAAATATCATTGTAAAAGCAAACCACATGATTACACCAAAGCGTGCAGCAAAGGTTGTAGCTACAGGTGTAGACAAGGTTAAGATTCGTACAATTCTTACATGTAAATCACATGTAGGTGTATGTTCTAAGTGTTACGGTGCTAACATGGCTACAGGTCAGTCAGTACAGGTTGGTGAAGCAGTTGGTATTATTGCTGCTCAGTCAATCGGTGAACCTGGTACACAGCTTACAATGAGAACATTCCACTCAGGTGGTATCGCCGGAGATGATATTACACAGGGTCTTCCTAGAGTAGAAGAATTATTTGAAGCTAGAAAGCCAAAGGGTCTTGCTATTATTGCTGAATTTGGTGGAAGAGCTGAAATTAAAGAAAATAAAAAGAAACGTGAAATTGTTATTACTAATGATGAAACAGGCGAATCAAAGACATATTTGATTCCTTACGGTTCAAGAATTAAGATTCTTGACGGTGCAATCCTTGAAGCAGGTGACGAACTTACAGAAGGTAGTATAAACCCACACGATCTCTTAAAGATTAAGGGACTTCGTGCAGTTCAGGATTATATGATTCGTGAAGTACAGAGAGTTTACCGCTTACAGGGTGTAGAAATTAATGATAAGCACGTTGAAGTAATTGTACGTCAGATGCTTAAGAAGATTAAGGTTGACACAGCAGGAGATTCAGAATTCCTTCCAGGTACATCAGTTGACGTTCTTGATTTCAATGAAACAGTAGAACGCTTGCAGGAAGAAGGAAAAGAAGTTCCAACAGGTACTCAGGTAATGCTTGGTATCACAAAGGCCAGCCTTGCTACAAATTCATTCTTATCAGCAGCTTCATTCCAGGAAACAACAAGAGTTCTTACAGAAGCAGCTATTAATGGTAAGGTTGATCCACTTGTAGGTCTTAAGGAAAACGTAATCATTGGTAAATTAATCCCTGCAGGTACAGGTATGAAGAGATACCGTTCTGTAAAATTAGATACTGATGACAATATTGCAAATGCAATAAACGATGATGATGTTTTATCATTCTCAGAAAATGAAGAAATTACATCAGAAGACGTTGTTGCGGTTAGCGAAGATACAGAAGAATAAAAAATCAAAAGCAATATACTTGCATTTGATAATATAAAAGACAGTTCGTAACCATCCTGTCTATAAACAAAACTAAGGATTTAATTTATGAAAAAAAGAGCGCCTTAGTGTGCTCTTTTTTTGTTACGAACTATAAAACATCTGCTGCGCGAGTGGTGATTATAGTTTAAATAAGTATATTATAAAGTGCTGTTTGATAAAGGAGCAATTAATTATGGTAGAAGGTTTTAATCCTGTAAGATATTCAATTATTAAAGGTAAATGTCCAAGAGAAATAGTAATGCTTGTTGGAAATGGGTGTAAATGGCGTAAATGCAGATTTTGTGATTATCATTTAGACTCAAGCCCTGACAAAGAATTTAATTATAAAATAAATAAAGCTGAACTTGAAAAAGTGACAGGAATGTTTGGTGAACTTGAAGTAATAAATTCAGGAAGTTTTGTAGATCTAGATGGAAATACAATTAAAATGATTAAGGATATTTGCGTAAATAAAAAAATAAAAAAAATTCATTTTGAATGTCATTGGATTCATAAAGATGAAGTTAAAGAATTTAAAAAGGAATTTATGGATTTGGGAGTAGAACCTGTAATTAGACTCGGATTAGAAACTTTTGATTATGACTTTAGAGAAAATTATCTTGTTAAAGGAATAGATGAAAAAAATCCGAAAATAATAGCTGAATATTTTGATGAAATTAATTTGCTTCAAGGAATAGAAGGACAAACAGCCGAATCTATGATTTGGGATATAGAAATGGGCTTAAAGCATTTTAAACGTGTATATGTAAATATTATGACAGAAAATGGAATGCCGATAAAGCCTGATAAAATGGTTATTGAGCAATTTAGAACAAAAGTATATCCACGATTTAAAGATAATGATAAAGTGGATATTCTATTAGAAAATACAGATTTTGGAGTTGGAGAGAATAAATGTTAAATGAAATTTTATTAATAGGTTCAATAATTGTAATTTATGGAATGACGCTTGTATTGTATAGAATTTTTGGAAAACAGGGATTATATACATTTACAATAATTGCAACAATAGGCGCTAATATCGAAGTTTTAATAGTTATTAATGCATTTGGAATGGAAATGACATTAGGAAATGTGTTATTTGCTTCTACATTTTTAATAACGGATATAATAAGTGAAATATATGGAAAAAAAGATGCTAAACTTGCGGTATATTTGGGTATATCTACATCAATTGCTTTTATAATTTTGTCGCAGTGGTGGCTTCAGTATATCCCTGCAGAAAGCGATTTTGCGATGCCTGCAATGAAGACAATTTTTTCAAATACACCAAGATTAATGCTTACAAGTATGATTGTATATGCCATAGTACAGCAATTTGATGTGTGGGCATATCATAAATGGTGGGAATTTACTAAAAAGAAGTTTGGTAATGAAAGAAAATATTTATGGATTAGAAACAATGGTTCAACACTTGTATCACAGTTCTTAAATAATCTATTATTTTCACTTGGTGCATTTTGGGGAATACATTCAACATCAACAATAATAAAAATTGTAATTTCCAGTTATGTGATATTTATTGTAACAAGCCTTGCTGATACACCTTTTGTATATTGTGCAAGATTGATTTATGATAAAAATAAAGAAAAAGATAAATTTAAAAAGTAAAGATTAAATGTACATGTGATGTAAGAAAAAAATAATATAATATATAAAAATGGTGCCTTATAGATTGAAAGAACTTTTAGTTTGAAACAATCTGTAGGGCATTTTTTGTGTGCTGATTATGTACAAAATTCTAAGCAATTAAAAATAATATTTTTACTGAATTACTATATGAAAGATTTTAAGCAATTAACATTAATGCTATTGTTTGATAAAAAAGAGAACTAAATATACCTACAATACAGCAACAGATTATTATTACAAAGTAACATCTTATGTAAATAATCAGGAATCGGGTTTATCAGATCCTATTTCAGAAAATTTGTTATGTAATGCTTACAGGAAGTCCTGGAATTTCTCATGTAGTAAATTATTCAGGGGGAGCTGTAACATATGTGGGACAAAGACAGATTCTTACTTCATACGGTTCAGGTTTGGCATTGCCAACTATTAAATTAACTAACAGTTTAACATATTAAAGCGTTAACTATTGAAAATAATGTGTAATTTGCTTATAATACTCTTTATATGCAGTTAGTTAAAGTGCTTTCGAATTTATTAATTCAATCCAGATAACACATAAATGCATAAAGAACAATTTATGAAAAGGAAAGAAAAAAGATGAAAGATACGCTTGAAATCAGATGGCACGGACGTGGAGGACAAGGTGCCAAAACAGCAGCTTTGCTTTTAGCAGAAGTGGCGTTTAAAACAGGTAAATATGCTCAGGGTTTCCCTGAATATGGTCCTGAAAGAATGGGTGCGCCAATTACTGCTTACGACAGAATAAGTGATTCAGAAATTCGAGTTCATTCGAATATTTATGATCCGGAATTTGTAGTTGTAGTTGATGAAACTTTATTAGAGATTGTTGATGTTACAGCAGGTCTTAAAGAAGATGGAGCAATTCTAATTAATACTGCAAAAAGTAAGGAAGAAATATTACCACTGTTAAAAGGATATAAAGGAAAAGTTTACACAGTTGATGCCAGAAAGATTTCAATGGAAACTCTTGGTAAAAATTTCCCTAATACACCAATGCTTGCAGCTATAGTAAAGGTTACAGGAGTAATCGATGATGAAACATTCTTGAATGAGATGGAAGGTTCATTCAAGCATAAATTTGCAAGAAAACCTGAAGTAATTGAAGGAAATATGCAGGCTCTTAAGGTAGCTTTAAGGGAGGTTAAATAAATGGCAAAGACAGATATAACAAAGTTAGGAACTGATGTAGCATGGCAGGATGTTACAAGAGGTAACACAGTTGTAGGCTGTGGAACAACAAAGCAGTTTGTAACAGGCGATTGGACAAATGTAGCACCTGTTATAGATGAAGAAAAATGCAAACAGTGTTTATTATGCGTACCTTGTTGCCCGGATAGCGCAATTCCGGTAAAAGATTACAAGAGATGTGCAATAGATTATGATCATTGTAAAGGATGTGGAATTTGTGTTAAAGCATGTCCATTTGGAGCAATAAAGATGGAGGTGAAGAAGAATGCCTAAGAAAGTACAGATGTCAGGAAATGAAGCAGTTGCAAATGCTTTAAGACAGATTAATCCGGATGTATTTCCAATGTTTCCAATCACACCATCAACTGAAATTCCACAGTATTTTGCAAATTATGTATCAAATGGATTAGTTGATACAGAATTTATTACAGTTGAAAGTGAACATAGTTCAATGTCAGCAGCAATTGGTGCATCAGCAGCAGGAGCGAGAGCATTGACAGCAACATCATCTGCAGGACTCGCATTTATGTGGGAAGTATTAGGTGTTGCAGCATCTCATAGAGTACCTGTTGTATTAGCAGCAGTTTGTAGAGCTCTTACAGGCCCTCTTAACATTAACTGTGATCATTCAGATACAATGGGAGCAAGAGATTCAGGTTGGATTCAGTTATATGCTGAAACAAATCAGGAAGCATATGACAATATGGTTATGGCTTACAGAATTGCAGAACATAAGGATGTTATGTTACCAATTATGATTTGCCAGGATGGATTTATTACAAGTCATGCCGTAATGAATATGGAATTACTTGATGATGATGTAGTAAAGAATTTCGTTGGAGAATATGAGCCGGAAGATTATTTGCTCAATCCAAATGAAACATATGCAGTAGGACCATATGCCATCACTGATTACTATATGGAATCAAGAAAAGCACAGTCTCATGCAATGGAAAATGCAAAGCAGGTAATTAAAGATATTGCAGAAGAATTTGAAAAAATATCAGGACGTAAATACGGTCTTATTGAAGAATATAGAATGGAAGATGCTGAATATGCAGTTGTTATTATAGGTTCAGCTGCAGGAACAACAAAGGAAGCAATCGACCATATGAGAGAAAATGGTGAAAAGGTAGGTCTTATAAAAGTAAGATCATTCAGACCTTTCCCTGGAGAAGAAATTGCAGCTTCACTTAAAAAATGTAAGGCTGTAGCAATAATGGACAGATCTGAAAGCTTTTCAACAAATGGAGGCCCATTAGGAGCAGAGACAATGCAGGCAATGTACACAGCAAGATGTACAGCTCTTACAATTGATATCATGTATGGTATTGGTGGACGTGATGTTACAGTTGATGACATGATTAATGTATATGATACATTAAAAGACATCGCAGCAACAGGAGAAACAGGTGACGTTTACAGATACATGGGATTAAGAGATAAGGAGGCAAAATAAATGGGTTACAATTTTAAAGAAACAATGAATAAGCCTGAAAGATTTGCTCCCGGTCATAGAATGTGTGCAGGTTGTGGAGCTACTATAACAGCAAGAAACGTTCTTAGAGGACTTCATGAAGGTGATAAGGCAGTTATTTCATGTGCAACAGGATGTTTAAATGTATCGTCATTTATGTATCCATATGTAGCATGGGAAGACAGTTATATACATAGTGCATTTGAAAACGCAAGTTCGACAATGAGTGGTGTTGAAGGTGCATATAAGGCTTTAAAGAAAAAAGGTAAATTAAAAGAAGATTATAAATTCATTACATTTGGTGGTGATGGTGGTACATATGATATCGGTATCCAGTCTCTTTCAGGAGCAATGGAAAGAGGAACAAATATGACGTATGTATGCTACGATAATGGAGCATATATGAATACCGGTACACAGCGTTCATCAGCAACTCCAATGTATGCGGATACAACAACAACACCTGTTGGACCAAAATGTAAAGGTAAAGCACAGTATAGAAAAGATTTAGCAGCAATACTTGCAGCACATGACATTCCATACGTTGCACAGACAACTTTACTTCAGGGATTTAAAGATATGCATGTTAAGGCTGAAAAAGCTATCTATACAGATGGACCAGCATTTTTAAATGTTATGTCACCATGTCCTACAGGATGGAAATATAAAGCTGACGAAATAATGGAAATATGTAAGTTAGGTGTAGAAACTAATTACTGGCCATTATTTGAAGTGATTGATGGCAAATGGATTTTGAATTATGAACCAAAGAAGAGACTTCCAATTGAAGAATTTTTAAGAACACAGGGAAGATTTAAACATTTGTTTAAACCTGAAAATGAACACCTGATTGAAGAATTCCAGAAGGAAGTTGACAGAAGATGGGATGATTTGTTATTCAAATGTAGCAGATAACAGTATGAAAAATGCTGTTGTAAAATTACACAAAATGGTGTAAATTAAGATAGATTAATATTGACATATAAAGGCTGCCAAAAATAGAGAATATAATTTCTGTTTTTGACAGCCGATTTTTCTGAGGGAAAGAATAGGAATAAGATGGAATTTGAATTTAATCGAGAAAAAAGCAGTTTCATAAAAGTTTTAAAAGGAAAATGCGAAAAAAATGCATTAAAGTGCAGTGTTGAAGATAATAAAATAATGATTGAAACATTTGATAATTCAGAAGGAAAGTTAGAAGATGCTATACCGGCAGTTTTTAAAGGAACAATTGAAGCTAAAGAAAATAAAACATCAATTAAAGGAAGATTTACAAACGGATTTTATTTGACAACATTAGTAGCGGTAGCAGCGATATTAATAATTGCAAGATTATCATGGTCAATATATCAGAAACAATTGGACAATATTATTATGTGTGCCATAGCTACTGCAATATTAGTAATTGTTTGTGTAGTTGTTAACATTAAAGGGAAAAAAACAAAAGAAAGAATAATAACTTTGTTGAAACAACTACAATAATGTTAATAAAGTATGAAACAAGGATGGGTATGTTGCCTTTTGAAATCTGTCTGTTATAATGATATGAAAAAAGTATTTGTTGAATTATACAAGAAATGATTTTATTGACTTATACTCGTATAAATACAAAAAATAATTTTATTGACTTATGTCCGTAGAATGGTAAAAGGAATAATTAGTAATGAATAATAAAGTAAGTTCAGCTACAAAAAATATAATAATGGTATGCTTAAGTAACGGTCTGACTATTTTAGTCGGGCTGTTCATGGGATTTATTTTGCCAAAGAATATTAGTGTTGATAGTTATGCAAATTATCAGATTTATAATTTATATATAGCGTATGCGGGGTTCTTTCATTTTGGACTTGTAAACGGAATATATATTAAGTATGGAAAATATGATTATGAAGATATTCCATACAGTAAGTTTAAAGCATTTTTTAAAAGCCTGATAGTAATTCATATAATTTCTGCATTGGCGTTGTTAGCATTTGTTATATTTGCAAGTGGTGGAAATGATATAGATCAAAGAATTGCATATCTTTTTGTAATAGTTAATATTCCGTTGATTAATATTAAATGGTTCTTTTCATCTATAAATCAATTTACAAAGAGATTTGTTATAGACAGTTATCTTACAATAACTCAGAATGTTTTAAATGTTGTAGCAGTAGGATGTATTATAGCATTTCATCTGTACACATATTTAAGTATTTTAATATTCACAACAATAATGAATTTTGTATGTATGAGTTTGTCTATATATCAAAATAAAGAAATTATACTTGCAAAATCAGGAAAAGTTCAGTTATCCGAAGTTGGTGGATTAATAAAAACAGGTTTTTTCCTGATGCTTAGTGAGTTTGTTGGAATTATTATTTTAGGAATAGACAGTATATTTGTACAACAGTTTATGCCTAAATATACATTTTCAATGTATCAGTTTGCGGTTTCAATAGTAAGTCTTGTATTTACAATGGTAACGGTTGTTACAAATCTTGTATATCCATATCTTGTTAGAGCGGATGAAAATAAATATGGATTATATTATACGATGCTTAGTGATGTGGTATCTGTTGTTTCAGCAGCAGCAATGGCGGCATTTTTTGCAGCAAAATTTATCATACAATTATGGATACCTAAATATAATGATAGCATTCCTATAGTCGCAATTTTGTTTGGAACTATAGTATTCAGAATTTTAATAATGTTGGTATGTGGAAATTATTTTAAAGTACTTAAGATGATAAAGGAATACACTGCTAACAACATTATGGCAATTACCATAGGCTTTGCGTTTGATGTAATAGCATTGATTGTGTTTAATGATTCATGGTACATTGCGTTAGCAAGTCTTGCGTCATTTATAGTATGGTATTTAATTACAGATAGAAAATTTATAAAGCATTTTAAATTGAAAGTTAAGGATTGGATGCCAAGATATTTTTATATCGTAGTAAGTTTAGGGGCATTTTATTTCTTTGCAAATCATGATTGGGTAGTAAGTATTTTTGTCTATGGAATATTTACGGTTATATTTGGAATAGCATGCTTTGCAAAATATATAAAAGTAATAAACGAGATGAGAGTAAAATAAACTTGGCAATAAACGGATGACAAATTAGTATATTAGTAAGTTCCAAAGGCGGTAACCCGGAGTCGGGTTGCCGCTTTTTGTGTTTATGGTAAAAAATGAAAAAGGAAGGGAATATGCTTATGAAAGGATTTGCAAAGACACTGGGAGATGTTTTGTCAACAATTGACGGAATTGTATGGGGACCAATTATGTTATGCTTATTAGTTGGAACCGGAGTAATTTTAACTATCAGAACAAGAGGATTAGGATGGAGAAATTTAGGTTATGCCCTTAAGTCGACACTTAGTAAAGAAGCAAGAACAAAAAGTAGAGGAAGTGGAGATATTTCACCATTTTCAGCTCTGACAACAGCGCTTGCAGCAACAATTGGTACCGGAAACATCGTAGGTGTTGCTACAGCCATGGTATCAGGTGGACCCGGAGCATTAGTATGGATGTGGTTGTCGGCAGCATTTGGAATTACATCAAAATTTAGTGAATGTATGCTTGCAATTAAGTATAGAGAAGTAAATGCTAATGGGGAAATGTCAGGTGGTCCTATGTATACAATGAAAAAGGCATTTAAAAATAAAAAGATTGGAGCAGTACTTGGCTGGGTGTTTGCCTTATTCGCTGTAATAGCATCATTTGGAATAGGAAATCTTACACAGGCAAACTCGATATCAGAGTCATTAAAATCTACATGGAACATCCCGACAAATGTTGTTGGGGTAATTCTTACAATTTTAGCTTTAATTATAATTGTAGGTGGAATCAAATCAATATCAAAAGTATCACAGGTTGTAGTACCTGCAATGGCAATATTTTATGTAATAGCAGGTTTAGTGGTAATTATAATTAATATAGAAAATGTTCCCGCAGGATTGACAGCAGTTTTTCAATCTGCAATAGGGATACAGCCACTTGCAGGAGGAGTAGCAGGAACAATTACAGCTTCAATGATGAACGCAATGAGATTTGGTGTAGCAAGAGGTGTTTTTTCAAATGAAGCAGGTATGGGCTCAGCTGCCATAACTGCAGCAGCAGCTACAACAGATAACCATGTAAGACAGGGATACATAAATATGACAGGAACGTTTTACGATACAATAGTTGTATGTACTATTACAGGATTATGTATTGCAAGCTCAGGTGTACTTGGAACAACAGATGCATCAGGAGAATTAGTATCTGGAGCTGCCTTGACAATTGCAGCATTTAGTACGGCTTTAGGTAAATGGGGAGCTTACCTTGTTACAATAGGAATTGCATTATTTGCATTTTCAACAATACTTGGATGGGAGTATCATGGAGAAAAAGCATTTGAATATATTTTGGGAACACACAAATACAACATGATTTACAGAATATTATTTTCTTTAATTGCATACATAGGAGCTACAACAACATTACAGATTGTATGGGATTTCTCAGATATAGCCAATGCGCTTATGGCTATTCCGAACTTAATATGTCTTCTTGCTTTAAGCGGTGAAATTGCAAAAGATATGATAGAATTTCAAAAAGTAATTAAGGCAGAGAAAAATAAGTAATAGAATATTATTATTGAAATATGAATAAAATGCAATGTTTTGTATAATAATAAATGAAAAATAGTTTAAATTTTTTAGAAAAGAGAGATAAAAAGTAATAAAACAGGGCCAAATTTATATGCGTTTATAAAATGCAATAAATTTGGCCCTAAAATATAATAGGCATAATTTGTAAATAGATGTTTCAAATGGTATATATGTGTGTTATACTAAATGAGTGAATTTATTTACCAAAAAAGAGAAAAGGAGGAGAAAGGTATGATTCAGAGAAGAAGTATTGCAATGTGCATAATTCTTTCACTCGTAACATGCGGGATTTACGGAATATATTGGTTTGTTGTTTTAACAGACGATGCGAACACATTATTGCCGGATAACAAAGGATTGAACAATACATCAGGAGGTGTAGCATTCTTGCTTTCACTCGTAACATGTGGAATATATGGTCTTTATTGGGCTTATAAGCAGGGTGAAAAGATTGACGAAGCAAAAACAGCAAGAGGAATTATGTCAAGTAACTCAGGAATTATTTATTTGTTATTGACTATTTTTGGATTCGGAATTATTGCAGAAGCTTTAATGCAGAATGAATTAAACAGCATGGCGTTTTAATAATAAATTAAATAGTATGGTGTTTAAAAATGAATTAAATAACATGACATTTAATTTATAAAAAGTTACAATGTATGAAAATATCGAAAGAAATTAACAATTTTTACATTTTTATAAAGAAAAGTATCGAAAATTAATTTTTTAAATGATATGTTGACAAAAAAATATAACACATATATAATGGCATAGTATGCGAACAGGCATATTATGCCTTTTTGCTACAAATAAATGTGATTTACACATAATTCTAATAACAGGAGGTGAAAAAAGGATGCCTACATTTAACCAGTTAGTAAGAAAAGGACGTCAGACTTCAGTTAAGAAGTCAACTGCTCCAGCATTATTAAAGAGCTATAACTCTTTAAACAAGAAGATGAATGATACAGCTTCTCCACAGAAACGTGGTGTTTGTACAGCAGTTAAGACAGCTACACCTAAGAAGCCTAACTCAGCTCTTAGAAAGATTGCCAGAGTACGTCTTTCAAATGGTATTGAAGTAACAAGCTACATTCCAGGTGAAGGTCATAATCTTCAGGAACATAGCGTTGTACTTATCCGTGGTGGTAGAGTAAAAGATTTACCAGGTACAAGATACCATATCATCAGAGGTACACTTGATACAGCAGGTGTTGCTAAGAGACGTCAGGCCCGTTCTAAATACGGCGCTAAGAGACCAAAAGACGCTAAGTAGGAAAGGCTTTTATAAGCCAATCACAGGTTGAATGATTTTAGTGCCGGTTATTAGAATTATTACAGGGCAGAGTTTGACACGAAAGTTAAACTTTGCGGTGTTAGAAATAGAGTCTAAAGCCGTGCGCAAGGACACAACTTATGTGAGTACCGAAGATCTAATCGCAGGAGACTCACAAGTGAGGAAACCTGCAAAATCTAAATTTGTGAATATTTTAGGCAAATTTAGGAAAAATTGATTAAGGAGGGAAGTAACATGCCACGTAAAGGA
Source organism: Eubacterium album (assembly GCF_025336545.1). Taxonomy (NCBI): domain Bacteria; kingdom Bacillati; phylum Bacillota; class Clostridia; order Eubacteriales; family Eubacteriaceae; genus Eubacterium; species Eubacterium album. Next base: position 395,127 of record NZ_JAODBU010000003.1, read on the forward strand.
CATACTCAGAAAAGAGAAGTATTAGCAGATCCAATGTATAATAACGTAGTAGTTACAAAGCTTATCAACAACATTATGTTAGATGGTAAGAAAGGCGTAGCTCAGAAGATCGTATACGGAGCTTTTGATAGAGTTGCAAACCAGACTGGTAAAGATGCAATCGAAGTTTTCGAAGAAGCTATGAACAACATCATGCCAGCACTTGAAGTTAAAGCAAGACGTATCGGTGGTGCAACATACCAGGTTCCTATTGAAGTTAGACCTGAAAGAAGACAGGCTTTAGGACTTCGTTGGATTACATTGTATTCTCGTCAGAGAAGTGAAAAGACAATGGAAGAAAGATTAGCTAACGAAATCATGGATGCTGCAAACAATACAGGTTCTTCAGTAAAGAAGAAAGAAGATATGCATAAGATGGCTGAAGCAAACAAAGCATTTGCTCACTATCGTTTCTAATAAAACTGTAAGTGTTACAAGACAGGTTGCATAGCAATAACTGTTTTGTAACAAATATACAGTTTTAATTTTAAATTCATGCAAATGAACAATAAATTAAGGAGGAAAAAACCTTGGCTGGAAGAGAATATCCACTAGATAGAACAAGAAACATTGGTATTATGGCTCATATCGATGCCGGTAAGACTACATTAACAGAACGTATCTTATATTATACTGGTGTAAATTATAAAATTGGTGAGACTCATGATGGCGCTTCCACAATGGACTGGATGGAACAGGAACAGGAAAGAGGTATCACAATTACTTCAGCTGCTACAACATGCCACTGGACATTAGAAGATCATCACAAACCAAAAAAAGGTGCGTTAGAACATCGTATCAACATTATTGATACTCCCGGACACGTTGACTTTACAGTAGAAGTTGAGCGTTCACTTCGTGTATTAGATGGTGCTGTAGGTGTATTTGATGCTAAGGCAGGTGTTGAACCACAGTCAGAAAACGTATGGCGTCAGGCTGACACATACAATGTACCTCGTATGGCATTCATCAACAAGATGGATAAAATGGGTGCAGATTTCTTTTATTCAGTTCAGACAATCATTGATCGTTTGGGCAAGAATGCAATCCCAGTTCAGATTCCAATTGGTAAAGAAGACGATTTCGCCGGATTAATCGATTTATTTGAAATGGAAGCATATTACTATAAAGATGATAAGGGTGAAGATATCGAAATCACAACAATCCCTGATGACTTAAAGGATCTTGCTAATGAATGGCATGACAACCTTGTTGAAAAGATTTGTGAATTAGATGATGACCTTACATTAATGTATCTTGAAGGTGAAGAACCATCAATCGAAGAAATGAAGAAGGTACTTAGAAGGGCTACAATCGCTTGTGAAGCAGTTCCTGTATATTGTGGATCAGCTTACAAGAACAAAGGTGTACAGAAGATGTTAGACGGTGTTATCGAATACATGCCAGCTCCAACAGATATCCCTGATATCACAGGTGTTGATGAAGATGGTAACGAAGTAGTACGTCATTCATCAGATGATGAACCTTTTGCAGCTTTAGCATTCAAGATTATGACTGACCCATTCGTAGGTAAGTTAGCATTCTTCAGAGTTTACTCTGGTACAATGAACTCAGGTTCATATGTATTAAATGCTACAAAGGGTAAGAAAGAGCGTGTTGGACGTATCGTACAGATGCATGCTAACAAGCGTACAGAAATAGATAAAGTATATTCAGGAGATATTGCAGCTGCTGTAGGTTTCAAGTTGACTACAACAGGTGATACAATCTGTGATGAACAGCATCCTGTAATTCTTGAATCAATGGAATTCCCAGAACCAGTTATCGAGCTCGCAATTGAGCCTAAGACAAAGAATGACCAGGGTAAGATGGGTGAAGCTTTAGCTAAATTAGCTGAAGAAGATCCTACATTCCGTGCTCACACAGATCGTGAAACAGGTCAGACAATCATCGCTGGTATGGGTGAACTTCACTTAGACGTAATCGTAGATCGTCTTCTTCGTGAATTTAAGGTAGAAGCTAACGTTGGTGCACCTCAGGTTGCATACAAGGAAACATTTACTAAGGCAGTTGACGTTGATAGCAAGTATGCTAAGCAGTCAGGTGGTCGTGGTCAGTATGGTCACTGTAAAGTTAAGTTTGAGCCAATGGATCCAAACGGTGAAGAACAGTTTAAGTTTGAATCTACAGTAGTTGGTGGTAACATTCCTAAGGAATATATCCCGGCTGTTGGAGAAGGTATCGAAGAAGCTGCACAGTCAGGTATCATCGCAGGATTCCCAGTACTTGGTGTACATGCTACAGTATATGATGGATCATACCATGAAGTCGATTCTTCAGAAATGGCATTCCACATTGCAGGTTCTATGGCATTCAAGGATGCTATGGCTAAGGCAGATCCTGTATTGCTTGAGCCTATCATGAAGGTTGAAGTAACAATGCCTGAAGAATACATGGGTGATGTTATCGGAAGCTTGAATTCAAAGCGTGGACAGATTGAAGGTATGGATGACATCGGTGGCGGTAAGATCGTAAGAGCTTTCGTTCCATTGTCAGAAATGTTTGGTTACTCAACAGAACTTCGTTCTACAACTCAGGGTCGTGGAAACTACTCAATGTTCTTTGAAAGATATCAGGCAGCTCCAAAGTCTGTTCAGGAAAAAGTTGCTTCATCAAGAGCAAAATAATATATTGATTTAGATTATTAATTTAACTTAAAGGCTTGAAAATATTCCCATTATAAAATATAATGGGAACTAAGCCTATGTAAAGACGACCATTAGGTCAGTTATTAAAATATTTTATTATTAGGAGGATTATCAAAAATGGCAAAAGCTAAGTTTGAAAGAAACAAACCACATTGTAATATTGGTACAATCGGACACGTAGATCATGGTAAAACAACATTAACAGCTGCTATTACTAAAGTTCTTTCTGAAAGAGTTGAAGGTAACGAAGCTACAGATTTCGAAAATATCGACAAAGCTCCAGAAGAAAGAGAAAGAGGTATCACAATCTCTACAGCTCACGTTGAATATGAAACAAAGAAGAGACATTACGCTCACGTTGACTGTCCAGGACATGCTGACTATGTAAAGAACATGATCACTGGTGCTGCTCAGATGGATGGTGCTATCCTTGTTGTAGCTGCAACTGACGGTGTTATGGCTCAGACAAAGGAACATATCTTACTTTCACGTCAGGTTGGTGTTCCTAAAATCGTTGTTTTCTTAAACAAATGCGATATGGTAGACGATGATGAATTACTTGAATTAGTAGAAATGGACGTTACAGAAATCCTTGAAGAATATGGATTCGACGGAACTCCAATCATCAAAGGTTCAGCTCTTAAGGCTCTTGAAGATCCATCATCAGAATGGGGCGACAAGATCATGGAACTTATGGACACAATTGATGATTACTTCCCAGATCCACAGAGAGATACAGATAAGCCATTCTTAATGCCAGTAGAAGACGTATTCACAATCACAGGTCGTGGTACTGTTGCTACAGGTAGAGTAGAACGTGGTGTTCTTCATATGAACGATGAAGTTGAAATCGTTGGTGTTAAGGAAGAAATCCAGAAGACAGTTGTAACTGGTATCGAAATGTTCAGAAAGCTTCTTGATGAAGCTCAGGCTGGTGATAACATTGGTGCTCTTTTAAGAGGTATCAACAGAGACCAGATCGAAAGAGGACAGGTTCTTGCTAAACCAGGTTCAGTAACATGCCATAAGAAATTTACAGCTCAGGTTTACGTATTAACAAAAGATGAAGGTGGACGTCATACTCCTTTCTTCAACAACTACAGACCACAGTTCTACTTCAGAACAACTGACGTAACTGGTGTTTGTGAACTTCCAGCTGGTACAGAAATGTGCATGCCTGGTGACAACGTAGAAATGACAATCGAACTTATCCACCCAATCGCTATGGAACAGGGTCTTGGATTCGCTATCCGTGAAGGTGGTAGAACAGTAGGTTCAGGTAAGGTTGCTACAATTGTTGAATAATTAACGTTATCAATGAATAGAGCGCAAGCTCACTATAAATAAAGAAAACCACGGTCGTGTTTACACGAAACCGTGGTTTTCCTTTGTTTATAGGGCTCGCAGGCATTCTATGAATGCCGCGAGCTTATTGATTACGGAGTAATCAATAAGATATGCTTGTGTGAATGATGGGCATTCCCGAAATTTTCGGGGATGCCTTTTCTACGTCATAGAGAGAAATGAGGAGTTAATGGCGTCAAAATGGCGTCACGAGAGGAAATGTATGGTTTTATTCTTGGGAGAATGGTATAATTTTAGGGGAAGATTTGATTGATAAATATGAGTTTGTGGAGAAAAAGGATGAAAATATTAGTAATAGGTGGTACTAGATTTTTTGGAATACATATGGTAAATGAACTTTTAGAAAAGGGGCATGATGTTACTATTGCCACAAGGGGAATATCTTCTGATGAATATGGTGACAAGGTAAAGAGGATTATCCTTGAAAGGACAAATGAAGAAAGTGTAAAAGAAGCATTATCCGGCACGCATTATGACATTGTTATTGATAAAATTGCCTATTGTTCGAATGATATAAAGTATGTGATGGAAGCTGTAGATTGTGATAAATATATGCATATGTCCAGTACATCTGTATATGAACCTAAACATATGAATACGATGGAATCTGATTTTGATGGAATATCAAAAGAGCTTATTTGGTGTGACAGATTTGCTTTTCCGTATGAACAAATAAAACGGCAAGCGGAGTATGCTTTGTGGCAAAAATACTCTAGTCGCAATTGGATTGCGGTAAGATATCCTTTTGCAATAGGCAAAGATGATTATACGAAAAGATTATTATTCTATGTCGAACATGTAATGAAGTCTATTCCTATGAATATAGATAATTTGGACTATCAGATGGGCTTTATAAGTTCCGATGAAGCAGGGAAATTTATGGCTTTTCTGGTTGATAAAGAGGTCAAAGGAGCAATTAATGGAAGTGCTGAAGGAACTATTTCTATAAGAGAGATAATTGATTATGTTGAAAAGAAAACAGGTTCCAAAGCAATTATTGACAAAGGAGGGGAAAACGCTCCATATAACGGAGAACCGGAATATAGTATAAATACCGAAAAAGCACAAGCGTTGGGATTTCAGTTTTCGGTACTTCATGATTGGATATATGAACTTTTAGATTATTATATTGAAGTTACCAAATAAAAATTGATAAAACTGAAAAAGGAGATTGACTATGAAAAATTATAATCAAGTTTATGTAAAAAATAGTTTTGATGCAGCAAAAATTTATTGCAAGGCATTTGGAGCAGAGATTACTAGAGCATTTATAAACAAGAACAACACTGCTTATGAACATCGCGAGTTGAAAAAGGGTGTGGTAATGTGTGGCGATTGCCTAGACATGGAAAAATGTCAGATGGTTGGAATGATTATCTCAAATAACCCCGATGCTCTAAAAAATCTGAGGGGATAGACTACATATCAGTTTGTCGAACTGATAAAAAATTTATTTATGTGAAAAGTGTAAGCGGTGGATGGCAAGTGTAAAAAGTAAGCAATGATTTCATTGAAAGAGGAGTTAGATGGTTAATTATTATTTAAATAAGAAAATGGATGCGATGCAACTGAGCGAACTGCGTAAATTTGTTGGGTGGAATACAATGGAAAGTTCTTTAAATAATCCAAAATTACAGTGTTTTCTTTCTGTGAGTGCTTATGGGGTGACAGACTGGTAGGATATGTGGAAGTCGTATCTAATGGGGTTACTGATGCCTACATACAGGATTTGATGGTTCATCCGGAAATGCAAAATCAAGGGTTCGGAACACAGATGATGAGTATGGTAATCAAAGAGATTAGAGAACGAAATATTTATATGCTTTCAGTAATATACGGAGAAGAAAAACTAAAGGAGTACTATGAGAGATTTGGATTTTTCTCAATGCTTTGTGGACAAATGCAGTTGAGGGATGAGGAGTGAAGGGATATACTGCTTAAAATATCTATATCTCGAAAGGAAGTAAGAAAATGATTAAATGGATATTTTTTGACTTAGGATCAACTTTGATAGATGAAAGTGAATGTGCAGAATATAGAACACAAGAATTGCTAAAGCAACCTAACGCACCAAAGAGAGAGACGTTAGAACATCGCATGATAGAGCTTGCTTCACAAAATCGGTTGCCGTATAAAGATGCTGCTAAAGAATTTGGATTGGAAACGATAAAATGGCCAAAGCATTTAGAAAAAGTATATAAAGGTGTTCCTGAGCTGCTTGAAAAGTTGAGAGACAAATATCATTTAGGTATCATTGCTAACCAAAGTATGGGAACAGAACAGCGTATTATACAATATGGTATTCGCCAATATTTTGATATTATCATATCTTCAGCCGAAGTTGGAATATCTAAGCCTAATCTAGAAATATTTCAGATGGCGTTAGATAAATCAGGGTGTATTCCAGAAGAGACTTATATGATTGGAGATAGACTAGATAATGATATCGAACCAGCATCACAAATTGGAATGCATACAATATGGGTGAAACAAGGCTCTTTTGCTTATGGAAACTTAGAGCTGATACAATATCAGCCTGAACATATAGTAAATAATATTACAGAGATATTGGAACATTTATAGTTTTCGCATCAGTGATTCTATATGATGAAACGAAACATCATTAAAATTAGAATTTGTAGGTGGATCTTTGTGACAACAGGAATTATGATATGTAGTTTGATTTTTTTAGCATATATGGATGCGGTTGAGTTTAGGACAACTACTGCGTTATTGAATTCGCAAATGCACATGATATGATTTTACTATAATGAATCATCAGGAGGTTGCTATGTTATATTTACCAGAAAACTTAAAGAAATACCGTATATTAAAAAATCTTACGCAAGAGGATGTTGCAGAGTATTTGGGGATTACCCCGCAAAGCGTTTCGAAATGGGAACGTGGCGAGTCTTATCCAGATATTACACTTTTGCCGGCACTAGCAAATATATTTGAAACAAGTATTGATTTGTTGGTGGGGATGGATACGATTCGTGCGGAAACAACACGGTACAACATTCATAAAAAAGCTGTTGATTATCAGCGAAAAGGAGATTATGATTCTGCAGAAAAAACTTATCGGGATGCATTACTGATTTATCCCAATAAACCAGGGATGATTCTTGGACTAGCAAGTACATTAGCATTAAAGGGTAATACAGATGAAGCTATCGAATTAATGGAAAGAGGATTGCCTATATCAATTAATGAGAAACAGAAAGCCACTATGCGTGCAACCCTATGTTTCTTATATTTGAAAGCAGGATGCGAGGATAAAGCTAATAGACTTGCATCTGAACTTCCTCATACAAGAGAAAGTCGTGAAGTGATTCAACCACTAATCCAACAAAGTTTGTCTGAAAGTGAAATAAACGAAAATATAAAAAATATCTTGCTTGGTGATGGAAAAGGTATTTGGTGAAAAAAGTTCGTTTCAGATTATAGTGATATTTTAGATAATAAAGACAACTTCAAGTTTTCCGGATTAATGTATGTTATATCTATAGCAAGATGAAATTAGAATAAAATCAGGTAAAATAAACCTTGAGATTCTGTAGTGGTCAAGCATTTTTGTAACACTTTGTTCGATAAATACCTATCTGTAATGAGCTTCCATTGGTGTTAAATAATCATTGTACGAATGAGGACGAACATAATTATACCAATTGATATATTTCATGGTAAGTTCATCCATCATCTCCACACTTGAAAATTAGGTTACATTATAAAAATTGCTTTTAAAAGTGTTATAAAATCTTTCCATTGGAGCATTATCATAAGGACAACCGACCTTACTCATGCTCTTGGTTACATTATTATCTTTACAGAAATTCACAAAATCCCATGAGGTAAACTGTACTCCCTGATATGAATGCAGAATCACTTTAGGATAGTTTTCTTTTTTAGTGCTGTTTTAAGTGTGTTTATTGCTAAGTCCGTATTGATGTAATCACTGTTTAACGAAGCAACAGCCGACCTGTCAAATAAATCAATTATTGAACAGTTGTATCTGAATTTTCCATTTGGCTGACGCATATATGTAAAATCAGTGCACCATACTTTATTTTTGCAGTCGACAGTAAAATTTTGGTTTAAGAGATTGTCAAAGATTTTATTCTTTTTCCCAGCCTTGTATCCCGGTTTGGAATGCATGATTACGGCACATAAATTTAATTCTTTATTCATGTATTTATGCATGGTGGTATTGCTTAATTCATAGCCATAACGTTTGATGAAAATGCGCATAGCCCTATATCCTATAACACGATTATTGTTATAGTACACATATTTTATAAGTTCAAAAATGTGTTCCAAACGTTTGTGATATTCACGCTTGGCATCTTTTTTGTTAAGAAGTTGATTTAATCTTCGTATTTCCTTTGCGTCATTAGACTCGGATGTTGTATTGGTGGTATAAAGGCATTCTTCCCTGTATTCGTTAGCCCACTTGTTAACGGAACTTTTTGCAACATTGAATTCAACAGCAAGTTGATGTATTGATTTGTCGCCTGCCATATAGGCTTTAACTACTTCTTTTTTGAAGTCTTCGCTGCAACGTATTGACATAATGATGTCCTCCTTGTTTGAGTAATATTATAATATATTATTCGAATGAGGTGTTACAAATTTAGTTTACCACTACAAATCCTTAAAAAGACTGCTGAAAAACAAATCGCAGATAAGAAGCTGGAGGAAACATATAAAGAAATGAAAGAAGCTGATGTCGTGGCACAATGGGGAATAAAGGACATAAAGGAATTTGAAAATAAAGTAGCAAAAGGTCCGGAAGAGCCTAAAGGACTGATTAGTGCAAAATCTTACAGAGAAAAGATTGTTATACCGTTTCTTGCAGGTTTAAACAGAATATTTAAAAGAATAGTAAAAATGGCAAAAAGCTGCTTTGCGGAATCCATAGAACTAAAAAAGAAGCTGGAGCAGATGGATGCAGATAGGAAAACGTTGATAAGAGATAATGATGAACTTAAATGGTCTAAAGAATATCTGGAACAGGAACTTGATGAAAAGAATGAAAGGATTTATGAATTGGAAGAATCAGAGTTTATGCTTGGATTTTTTAGACGATTTGTTAAGGATGAAGACTATGAAAAGATTGTGGAGATGGGGAAGGAGGAAAGGGAAAATAACAAGTTTATACGTTAGAGATAAGAGAGTTTAATTATAATATATGTCTTTAATGTGAATACGCTTATAATAGAATTATATTTATTTAGGGGGAGTGTTATGATAAAATGTAAATGTGTTTAGAGTAAGATTATTAAGGCAATAAACAGAATGAAATCTTCAATTAATTAAAGCAAGAAGATGTATAAATTTAATATAAGATTGAAGGAGAAAAAATATGTTAGTAAAAAAAATATGTGTTGTAATAGTGGCTGTAATAGCTATTATTTTATTAATTATTGAATATATTAATCGTACTAGAAAAATGAAGAAATATGATTTAGAAAAATTATATAGATGTAAAGATATGGGAGAAGCTTTATTGAATTTTTTTAGTAGTTTATATATTCCGGCTGTGTTTTATATATTTTCATATAAGTGGAATTCAGGTAATGAATACATAAGGGGAATAATAATTGTTATTTTATTTAGTCTTTTAGTTGAGCTTAATATGAGAATATATATGTATAAAAAGAAAATAAGATATAAAGAAAAGTATGATAGGTAATTATAAAACGGTGTGTTAGTTAGTTTTAAAACAGAACTTGTGTTCGAATGCACTATGTAATATAATTATAACTAATGCAGTTGTATTTCAAAAGGAGTATAAATTTACATTATGAGAACAATGTTATTAAGCTTTAAACCTAAATGGTACAACTTAATTAAGGATGGAAGTAAGATATTTGAATATAGGAGAATATTTCCAGATGAGGAAATAATGGCTTATATGTATGTGAGTAGCCCAATGAAACAAATTGTTGGGAAGATTCATTTAGGGCGAAAGATCGATATAAATACATGGAAGGAAAAGTATAAAGATGACAGTGAAATTTGTAAAAGAATAGACGAGTATTTAATTAGACATAAATATGCAATGCCGGTGTTGTCTTTTCAAATGACTAAGGAGATTGAATTAAGAACTTTACAAGAATTTGATTCAAAATTTGTATGTCCGCAAATGTATTATTATTTAGAAAATTATCCCAAATTGTTTGAATTTATTAAGAAAAATGCTATAGAAATAGGAGAATTAAAGGTAAATTCGTTTGAAGAAATAGATAGAGATGATATATGCAGGAAGAAATATTAGGAGGTTTGTATGGGAGATTTTGGCGATGCAGAAAGAAGAATATTATCATTTATGGTAGAAGGAACCGAATTTGAGTTTGAAGATAGAAAATATGTAGTTGAATTATCAGGAAAACCAACGTGTCATAAAGGAGAGCCGAAGACAGATATTTATGTTTTGGCAAAATCATCATTAGATGAAAAAGAAATAAAAATATCATATAAAAAAGAAAATGCAGATTTTATAGAAAATAAAATGAGCGCTGAAAGAGCAGAGCAATTATTTGGAAAAAATTGGGCAAAGATTATTGAAGATTCAACCACATCTATTATGAATAGATTTGAAGAGAGAATGTTAATATACAAAAACAAATTTAAAAGAACCGAAAAAGGTGCAATAACACTAGGATGGAAATTTGAATTATTAAATAAAATTAGTGGTGATTTGTCTGGAAAAATGAAGTTAACAGAGAATCAAGTAATTGATGTTTATGCAGGGAGTAATTTAGCAGAAGACAAAAGAGATGCTATGGTTAATGGAAAAGTAATCAAGAATAGTGGTGTTGCAAATTATTTATTAATGGATGAGAACATTAATTCGGTACAGGATATAATCGATAAGATGATTCCTATAAAGGATTATGTAAAAATGCATCCTGATATTTATTTTGCTTGCAAAGCACTTAATTATAGATCATTTGCAAAAAAATGGGATGGTAATAGACCACTTTCTGTACAAGTAAATTGGAGTGCTAAACATAATAAATTAATTCCTGAGTTAAGTTTTGACCATCCTTTAACTGTTAAAGGAAATGAGGTTGCGAATAGATTAATACACTATATGAAAACGTTGAATATAGAAAATACAGATGATATTGATGAAGACAATGCAGGAACAGATAGAATAAGTTGAGGAGAAGACATGGCTGTTATTTTAGAAGAGCGTGGTAGAGGTAAATTTAAGCCTGCACCAGAGTATAATGTAAATGAAGTTAGAGAATTACTTAATAAGAAAATAGAAGAAGAGAGAGAAGCATTTGAAAATTGCAGTGAAGAAATTGAATTTGACAAACTTAGCTATGATTCTAAAAAGTGGAATTTAGTATCATTATTTTCAGGATGTGGAGGATTAGATTTAGGATTTGAACTAGCAGGATTACAAGCAGTGATGGGTAAAACTGTAATGGAAGAAGCGTTTAGAGACAAAAGAGTTTTTGATGAAAATATTGATAACAATGTCTTTAATACAATATATGTAAATGATATCTTTGACGAAGCGAGACAAACCTATGCTCAAAATGCTGGAAAATATATTTATATGGATAAAAGTGATATAAGAAAAATTAAAGAATTTCCAAAAGCGGACATTGTTCTGGGCGGATTTCCTTGCCCTGGATTTTCAGAAGCGGGTCCACGATTAGTGGATGATAAAAGAAATTTCTTATACCTTCATTTTATTCGCTGTTTGATGCAAAGTAAACCTAAAATATTTGTTGCCGAAAATGTTAAAGGAATGATGACTCTAGGAAAAGGAGAAGTATTTAAACAGATTGTTCAGGACTTTGCAGCAGCAGGGTATAAAATTTATCATAAACTTCTTAATTCAGCAGAATATGGAGTACCACAAATTAGAGAACGAGTAATTTTGGTTGGAGTAAGAAATGACATAGATTTTGAATATGTTCATCCAAAGCCAACCCATGGATATGGGGTTAATGGATTAGAAGAAGTTGTGACTTTACATGATGCAATTGGTGATTTAGAGGAAAATCCGGGAGAATATTTTGTTGGCTCATACTCAACTATTTTTATGTCGCGTAATCGAAAAAAATTATGGAGTCAGCCAAGTTTTACTATTCAGGCATCAGGACGACAGGCGCCTATACATCCGGGTGGAGAACCTATGGTAAAGGTAGGTAAGGACAAATATATATTTAGTGATGGAGAAGAGAATAATAGAAGATTGTCAGTTAAGGAAATTGCAAGAATTCAAACATTTCCAGATTGGTATGAGTTTAGTAGAGGTACAAGCAACAGAAATGCAAATTCAAAGCTTGATTTAGTTTATAAGCAGATAGGAAATGCTGTACCGGTAAGGTTGGCATTGGCAGTAGCAGAACCAATAGCAGAATTTACAAAAGAACAGTTGGAAAAGAAAGAAAAAGAATGCGCAGTTGTTCGTAATGTTGGAGAAGACAAACGAATGATGGCATAAATTGAGTTTACAAGGAGAAAATATGAATATTGAGTTATTAGATTTTGAAAAAGAAAATTTTGAAGGGAAAGAAAATAAAAAGGTTATGTTGTCTGAGGAAGAAATTAATGAAAAATATGAAATTGGAGAGGCAAGAATTGTTACAGAACAAGGAGCTATTAAATTACCGCTAGTAAAAGATGTTTTTACAAACGGTAAATATGACAGAAAACCGATATATCAAAGACGAATTACTTGGGATAATAAAAAGCGCTCTCGTCTTATCGAATCATTTATAATGAATATTCCAGTGCCACCTATATTCATATATGAAGTAGAGTATGGTAAATATGAGGTGATGGATGGTCTTCAGCGTATTTCGGCAATTATGGATTTTTATGATAATGAATATGCATTAGAAGGTTTAACGGAATGGCCAGAATTAAACACAAAAAAATATAGTGAATTACCTAAAAAAATAAAAGAAGGTATTGACAGACGACAAATATCAGTAGTGTCATTACTAAAAGAATCAGCTAAATCTCAAGAACAAGAGCAAAGAATGAAAAGGATGGTATTTGAAAGACTAAATACCGGTGGAGTTAAATTAGAAGATCAAGAGATAAGAAATGCACTATATAATGGTGAATTTAATAAATTGTGCAAGGAACTTTCGACAAATACAACATTTCGAAAATTGTGGGGAATACCGGTAAGTGTTGATGAAGATAATAATACTAAAGAACTATATCAATTAGATACAGTAGATTCATTGGATGTGGCGGATGAACTCGCTTTAAATAACTTATATATGAGAATGTATGATGTTGAATTAGTATTAAGGTTTTTTGCGATGAGACATGTTAATGAATATTCAGGGCAATTATCTGATTTTTTAGACAAGTGCATGATTTTTGGAAACACTATTTTAGAAGAAAATTCAGATAGAGGAGATGTGCTAAAAGAATTATTTATAAATACGATTGAAATAGCAAATAAAATGTTTGGAGATAAAGCTTTTTGTCAATACAAAGAAATTAGAAATCAATTTAAATGGTCAAAACCACAGAAGATGATTTATGATTCACTTATGTTGGCATTAACAAAATATGATATAAATAGTGTACCAAATAACAATAAACTAATTACACAATATATGGAAAAAGCATATAAACAAAACGAAGAAATGTTTAACGGGAAAAAACAATCAAAAACCGATATATTAAATAGAGCCGACTTTTTCGAAAAAATTGTTCAGAATATATTAGAAGGAAATATGGATGAATAGAATTAACATAAGTAAGGATGAGTATTTAAACAATTTAAAAGATATACGAAATTATATTACATGTATGGAAGAACAACATTCATTAATAGACAATTTTGATAGGGAAAATTTAGATGTGAATATTATAAAACAAAGATTTACAAAAGTGATGAGCACCCCAGTGGTTTATAATGCTGTAATCATAAGTTTGTATGGGTGCTTTGAAAACTATATTGATAAAATTGCTGATTCATTATTAGATTTTTGGGTGGAAAAAGCAGACAGGTATGTCAATTTAGCAAATGAAATTAAGCAAAAACATATAAAGAAAAGTGGAGAGTTTTTGGTGAATTCAAATAGGTTTAAAAATTTTGAAATTAATGAACTAGAGGTAATTAAAAATTTATATTCGTGTTTTGAAGAAGAAAAATTTTCACTTAATAAAGAACTTTTGTTAACGCATAGTGGCAATTTAGGAATAGATCAACTAATAGAGTTGTTTAATGATTTGGGAATAAAAAACTCTAAAGCAAAAATCTTGGGAAAAAAGAAGTTTGTCGAGTATATAAAAAATAAAAATGAATTCTCAGATGAAAAAGCAAAAGAGTACATTAACAAGAAAAAAGGTGGAGATGTTAATAGACTGTTTGAAGAATTAACACAATTAGTTGAACAACGAAATAAAGTTGCACATGGCTGGTGCGTAGATACCAGGCTATCAAATAGTGTGTTGGTCGAACAAATAATACCATTTATGGAAATGATGGGACAAGTTATTTGCGACATATTCGAGGAAGAATTAATCATAATTCTACAAACGTGCGGCTTATTAAATGAAATCGATATGATTATCGATGTGTACAATAATAATATATTATGTATTAATAGTAAAAAATCAAGATTAAAAGTAGGGGAGTATATTTTTGCGTATACGGGGAAGGATTACAATAGATTTAAAATATTGAATATTCAGCATAATGAAAAAGATATACAGAAAGTTGAAGAAGATAATATAGATGTTGGAATTTTTGTTGATGGATATATTAAAAAAAATTGGAAATATTACTATACATAATACATAACTTTGAATAAGTAAGGTGAAAATATTATTTTAATCCACTGTTGAATTTGTGCAGTCGTCAAACTGTCGTCATTTTTCTCTGCAAATAGAAATAATGACAGCACAGGCAACCAAAACAAGTAGGAAATACAACGAAAACTAAATAGAAAACACTAAGCAATGATGAGATAATTTCGTGAAGGTGGTAGAACAGTAGGTTCAGGTAAGGTAGCTACAATTGTTGAATAATTAACGTTATCAATGAATAGAGCGCAAGCTCACTATAAATAAAGAAAACCACGGTCGTGTTTACACGAAACCGTGGTTTTCCTTTATTTATGGGGCTCGTAAGCATTCTATGAATGCCGCGAGCTTATTGATTGCGTAGCAATCAATAAGAGAGGTTGATGCGGAATAGTAGGCATTCCCGAAATTTTCGGGGATGCCTAAATATTTTGTTTTCAACACTACTTAATTTTTACCCAACCATATTGAACCTAAGCGACACTATATAATTGAAAAACAAAAAAGTGCACGTTTGTTTATCATAGGAGGTTAATAGTGAATAAGGCGGATGCAGACAGATTAATAATTAAATATCAGCCGAAGGTTTTGGGATTTGCAATGTCCAAAGTTAGAAATATATCAGATGCAGAAGAATTGATTAGAGAATAAGCAACGATCAACTATAATCTTGAATTTGGTAAACAATCATGTTAATATAATCATACAATGTAAGTGTAACAAGTGTTGCACATGTGGGCTGGTCGAAAGACCCAGGTCCAACCTGATCGGCGGGGAGGCTCCCCGCCATTTATTGTATTAGAGGAGTTTGACAAATGAAAGAATTTCCATTTTTACTTTATAAAACAGAAAAGGAAGATATTTACATTAATGCTTTAATTAAAGATGATTCAATTTGGTTGACGCAGAAAGCAATGGCGGAATTGTTTGGAATAGATAAATCAGGCATTAGTCGTCATCTTGCGAATATTTTTGAAACAGGTGAATTGGATGAAGAAGTGGTTGTTGCAAAAATTGCAACAACCACTCAACATGGAGCAATAGAGGGAAAAACCCAATCTAATTCTACTAATTTTTATAATTTAGATGCAATCATTTCCGTAGGCTACAGAGTGAATTCTATTCGAGCTACTCATTTTCGTATTTGGGCAACAAACGTTTTAAAGGAGTATATGACAAAAGGATTTGTGCTGGATGATGAACGATTAAAACAGGGAAAGACTGCATTTGGTAAAGATTATTTTAAAGAATTACTCGAAAGAGTTCGTTCTATTCGTGCGAGCGAAAGAAGAATCTGGCAACAGATTACGGATGTTTTTGCTGAGTGTAGCATTGATTATGATAAAAATGCGGAGATTACACATCAGTTTTATGCAATGGTGCAGAATAAATTCCATTATGCAATTTCGGGACAGACAGCAGCAGAAATTGTTTATTATAGTGCAGACCATATAAAGGATCATATGGGGCTTACTACATGGAAGAATGCTCCTGATGGTCGGGTATTGAAATCAGATGTAACTATTGCAAAAAACTATTTGGATGAAAAGCAAATTCGTAGTTTGGAGCGTGCGGTGACAGGTTATTTTGACTACATAGAAGATTTGATTGAACGTGAAAATACATTTACGATGGAAGAATTCGCGGCAAGCATAAATGAATTTTTGGCATTTAGAAGGTATGAGATTTTACCTGATAGGGGAAAGATTTCGAGAAAGATGGCAAATGATAAGGCTGAACAGGAATACCAGATTTTTAATAGAACTCAAGTTATTGAATCGGATTTTGACAGGGAAGTGAAGAAGATGATTCAAAAGAATGATGATTGAAAAGAAACTATGTCATTTTAATTGTGGCGGTTAGCGTAGTTTTGTTATATACTAAAGGTGTCGTCAAAGTGTCGTCAAATTTTTCGAAAACTAAAAATAGTGACGATATAAGATATAGAAAAAGCCTATAAACAGGCGATTTGATAAGTCGAAAATTAAGAAAAAAAGTCAATAAGCTCCGTGAATGATGGGCATTCCCGAAATTTTCGGGGATGCCTAAATATTTTGGATAATTAGATTAGTATCATTAAATTAAAGTCGGTAATTTATCCACTAACAGAGGGCAAGTTCCCAAGATTTTTTTATTTTCATTCATTTTATTGCTCCTATAATTTATAATATTAATTGTATATATAGAAATAAAAAATATATACACGCAAATCGGGGATAGCAATGATTGACAAAACATTTTATGCTATAATAAATGATAATTAAAATAAAAAGAAAGAAGACATTATGATTACACATCCAATTGAACCAATATATAATCAAAAATCAAAAATTTTAATATTAGGTAGCTTTCCATCTGTTAAATCCAGAGAAGAAGGATTCTTTTATGGACATCCACAGAATAGATTTTGGAAAGTATTAGCTGCCATATTTAATGAAAATATACCACAAACAATTCAGGAGAAAAAAGAATTTTTGCTTAATAATAAAGTGGCAGTGTGGGATGTAATTCATTCATGTGAAATTACAGGGTCTTCAGATAGTAGCATTAAAAATGTTGAAGTGAATGATTTGACAAGAATATTAAATACAGCAGATATAAAACAGATATTTGTTAATGGAAAGAAAGCGTATTCACTTTATAACAAATATATGAAACAGATAGTGATGAAAGAAGCAATATGCCTTCCATCCACAAGCCCTGCAAATGCTGCATGGAATATAGACAGACTTGTTGAAGCATGGAAAATTATAAATGAGTGATTAAATAAGAAATATATATAGCAATAATTAGAATAGAAAGATAGCAAAATATAATTTATAAAATAATTAGAATTTGAACAAAACAATAATAAACATATAACTTGCAAAAGGGAGTAAATAATTTTATGAAAATATATTACTATAATGTAGAAAAATTATCTGATAAATCAGTATATTCAAAATATTATGAAATGATGGATGAAGATAGGAAAAATAAAATAGATAGAATAAATCAGGAAGATAAAAAAATGCAAAGTCTTGCAGCTGGAATTCTTATACAGCATATAAGAAAAACTGAAAAAGAAGACAGTAAGATATTAATTGACAAATATAACAAGCCTTCATTTGAAGATGGTAAAATTAAATTTAACATATCACATTCAAATAAGTATGCAGTAGCTGCTGTTTCTGCTTATGAAATAGGAATAGATACTGAAGATGTTAAAAGAAAGAATAAGTTTACTATGAAAGAAAGAAGGATTGTTAATACCTGCTTTGCTCCTAAAGAACAAAAATACATTTATGATATAGGAACAGAACAGGGAAAACTACAGAGATTTTTTAGGGTGTGGACTATAAAAGAAGCTTATGTAAAAATGGAAGGGACAGGAATAATAAGACCATTTTATACATTTGAAGTGGATTTCGAAGAGGAAAGGCCAAAAATTATTGCAGACAAAGAGATGATGATAACTGAAATGAAAATTGGAATAAGCAATTTAGTGTCAGTATGTCATAACATAAATGATAGTGAATATACGATAGAGGAATTATAAAATAATAGAAAATATAAAAATAAATGGCAACTAGATGGGTAATTCTTTACTGGTTATAATAGATATTAAACATAAATATATTATAGTAGGAAAATAATAAAGAATAGAAAAAAGTTGAAGTAAAGATTGTTGTAATCCTAACTTCAACTTCTTTGATAAAATTATTTACACCAACGACCAGAGGCTCCACAAGGAAGAACCAGACCATTGCCGCTTACAGGAACTCCAATTTCATCTGAAATAACAGTTCCGCCGAATTTTGATTTAACTTCAGTTGATAACATATATGTTAAAACTGAAGGCGCAAGACCTGTAGTATATGAATTAATTAAGTAAAATAATGGATCGTCAGACAAGACTTCCGTACATAATTTTACAAAATCATAAATGGAATCTTCTATTTTCCAAATTTCACCACCAGGACCACGGCCGTAAGAAGGTGGATCCATTATGATTGCATCGTATTTGTTGCCACGACGTATTTCTCTTTTTACAAATTTAGTGCAATCATCAACTAACCAACGAATAGGTGCGTCTTTTAATCCGGAAGAAACAGCATTTTCCTTTGCCCATGTTACCATGCCTTTAGAAGCATCAACGTGAGTGACAGAAGCACCCGCATTAGCAGCAGCTAAAGTTGCACCACCGGTATAAGCAAATAAATTTAATACTTTAATTGGTCGACCGGCATTTTTAATTTTTTCAGAACACCAATCCCAATTTGTTGCCTGTTCAGGAAATAAACCTGTATGTTTGAAACTAAATGGTTTAAGGTTGAATGTTAATTCTTTATAATTAATAGACCATTGTTCCGGTAAATCAAAGAAATCCCATTGACCACCGCCTTTTTTACTTCTATAATAATGCCCATTTAATTTATTCCAACGTTTATCTTTCTTTGGAGTATGCCAAATGACCTGAGGATCAGGTCTAACTAATATGTAATCACCCCAACGCTCTAGTTTTTCGCCGTCTGAAGTATCAATTACTTCATAATCTTTCCAATTGTTAGCAATCCACATAATTAATATAAAATCCTATCTTTAAAAATTTTAATCATTGTATTATAATGACCAATGGTTATATATTACAATTTGAGAAAATAAAAGTCAATAAAAGCAGAAAACTACCTATTATATATAGAAGAAAGAAATTAAAGAGTAAATTATGAGATTTAAATTTAAAAATGAATTTTGAAATGATAGTGTAGAAAAAGTATTGATAAATAGCCAAATTAGGTAAAATAAAATTTTTTGAAAAAATGGTTGCAATTTATATTTTCATGTTGTATACTAACTCATGCTGTGACATTGATAGCGTTGAAACGAGAGGTTGCTACAGTAATGTAGGTTTTCCGCGGAGCGAATGTCAAGTTAGGAAACTGGCGACAAGTCACTGTACTAAAAACGAGTCCACCATAGAAGTGGAAACACGTGGGTAAGTTGTGAATAATCACAAAACACACGGAAAGGTTGTACAGTCACCGCTTGTCGTGCTAATAGTACGAAAAGGAGGCGGCTTTTTTTATGGCACAAGTAATGAGAATCACATTAAAGGCTTATGATCACAAATTAATCGATCAGTCAGCTGCAAAAATTGTTGAAACTGCAAAGAGTTCAGGAGCAGAAGTTAGTGGCCCTGTACCACTCCCAACAAAGAAGGAAGTAATCACAATTCTTAGAGCTGTACATAAGTACAAAGACTCAAGAGAACAGTTTGAACAGAGAACTCATAAGAGACTCATTGATATTGTTACACCAACACAGAAAGCAGTAGATGCTTTGGCAAGATTAGAAATGCCAGCAGGTGTATATATCGACATTAAGATGAAGAATAAATAATTCATCGCAATTTACTTATTTTAATAGGTAAAAAACGAAATAGTGAATTATCCTTGAAGGTTTAAATAGATTGAACTGTTCTAGGATGATCGCGGTGGCGCGATCCGCTGTAGATTAACAGGAGGTAATTAATATGAAGAAAGCTATTTTAGCTACAAAGGTTGGAATGACTCAGATTTTCAACGAAGATGGAAGTTTAGTACCAGTAACCGTTCTTCAGGCTGGACCATGTGTAGTAACACAGGTTAAGACAGTAGAAAATGATGGATACAGTGCTGTACAGGTTGGATTCGGTGAAAAGAGAGAAAAGTTAGTCAACAAGCCAATGAAAGGTATGTTTGACAAAGCTGGAGTTCCTTACAAGAGATTTGTAAGAGAATTTAAGTTTGAAAATGCTGAAGAGTATTCAGTGAAAGACGAAATCAAGGCAGACATCTTTACTGCTGGAGACAAAGTTGACGCATCAGCAATTGCAAAGGGAAAAGGATTCCAGGGTGCAATTAAGAGACATGGTCAGTCAAGAGGACCTATGGCTCACGGTTCTAAGTATCATAGACATGCCGGATCAAACGGTGCATGTTCAAGCCCAAGCAAGGTGTTTAAAGGAAAGAAAATGCCAGGTCATATGGGTGCTAAGAAGGTAACAACACAGAACCTTGAAATTGTTAGAGTTGATGCAGAAAACAACTTAATCCTAGTAAAGGGCGCTGTACCAGGACCTAAGAAAGCTTTAGTAACTATTAAAGAAACATGTAAGTCTGGTAAGTAGATTTTGGAAGGAGGAACACGCAGATGGCAAAAGTATCTGTTTTAAATATGGAAGGTAAACAGGTTGATGAAATCGAATTAAACGATGCCGTATTTGGTGTAGAAGTTAAAGAAAACTTAGTGCATCAGGCAGTATTGAGTCAGCTTGCTAATAACCGTCAAGGAACACAGAAAGCTAAAACTCGTTCAGAAGTTAGCGGTGGCGGAAGAAAGCCTTGGAGACAGAAGGGAACTGGTCATGCAAGACAAGGTTCTACAAGAGCTCCACAGTGGACAGGCGGCGGAGTTGTATTCGCACCAGTTCCAAGAGATTATTCATTCAAGATGAATAAGAAAGAAAAAAGAGCAGCTCTTAAGTCAGTATTGACAGACAGAGTTAATGAAAATAAGTTTATCGTAGTTGACGACATTAAGTTTGAAGCACCTAAGACAAAAGATTTTGTAAAGATGATGAACAACTTAAATGTAAGTAAAGCATTGGTTGTATTAAAAGACAATGATGTAAATACTGTAATGTCAGCTAAGAACATCCCTACAGTAAAAACTGCTTTAACTAACACAATTAATGTTTATGACATTCTTAAATATGATGTTGTAGTTATCGATAAGGCAGCTGTAGCAACAATCGAGGAGGTGTATGCATAATGGCAGATATCAAATATTATGACGTAATCCTCTCTCCAGTAATTACTGAGAAGAGCATGAACGCTATGGCAGATAAGAAATATACATTCTACGTACACACAGATGCAACTAAGACTCAGGTTAAAGAAGCAGTTGAAAAAATGTTCGAAGGAACAAAGGTTGCTAAAGTTAACACAATGAACTTAGAAGGAAAGAATCGTAGAAGAGGAATGACAATTGGAAAGACAGCTAAGAAGAAGAAAGCTATCGTTCAGTTGACAGAAGACAGTGCAGATATTGAAATCTTCGCTGGTTTATAAAGATAATAAGTAAACGCAAGAAAAGCGTGATGACAAATTGAATTCGAAAGGAGAATAAAAATGGGAATTAAGACATTTAACCCATATACCCCTTCAAGAAGAGCTATGACTACTCTTGATAATGCAGAAATTACTAAAGCAACTCCTGAAAAATCTTTAGTAGTATCTCTCAAGAAAAATGCTGGTCGTAACAATCAGGGTAAAATTACAGTAAGACATCATGGTGGTGGTTCAAGAAGAAAATACAGAATCATCGACTTCAAGAGAAATAAAGTTGATATTCCTGCTACAGTTATTAGCATCGAATATGATCCAAATAGAACTGCAAACATCGCATTAATCAGTTATGCAGATGGTGAAAAGGCTTACATCCTTGCTCCTAACGGACTTAAGGTTGGAGCTACAGTTATGAACGGTGAAAATGCAGAAGTTAAAGTTGGTAACTGTTTACCACTTTCAGCTATCCCTGTAGGTACAGAAGTTCATAACATTGAATTATATCCAGGTAAGGGCGGACAGTTAGTTCGTGCAGCTGGAAATGCAGCACAGTTAATGGCTAAAGAAGGAAAGTATGCAACACTTAGACTTCCTTCAGGAGAAATGAGAATGGTTCCAGTTATTTGCCGTGCAACAGTTGGTACAGTAGGTAACATTGAACATGGTCTTGTAAATATCGGTAAAGCCGGACGTAAACGTAATATGGGTATTAGACCTACAGTTCGTGGTTCTGTTATGAACCCTAATGACCATCCACACGGTGGTGGTGAAGGACGTGCGCCAATCGGACGTTCTGGCCCATGTACACCTTGGGGTAAACCAGCACTTGGTTTGAAGACTCGTAAGAAAAATAAGAAGTCTAACAAGTTAATCATTAGAAGACGTGACGGAAAGAACATGAAATAAGGAGGTAGGAACTAATGGCTAGATCATTAAAAAAAGGCCCATTCGCGGATGAGAGCTTATTAAAGAAAGTCGAAGCTATGAACGCTTCAGGTGACAAGTCTGTTATTAAAACTTGGTCACGCCGTTCAACAATTTTTCCACAGATGGTTGGACATACAATCGCTGTTCATGACGGTAGAAAGCATGTGCCAGTATATGTAACTGAAGATATGGTTGGACATAAACTTGGTGAATTTGTTGCTACTAGAACTTATAGAGGACACGGTAAAGACGAAAAGAAGGGTAGATAATACCTGTAGATTTTGAAAGGAGGTCTCATCTATGGCTAAAGGACATAGATCCCAGATAAAGAGAGAAAGAAATGCTAATAAAGATACTAGACCATCAGCTAAGTTGTCTTACGCTAGAGTGTCAGTACAGAAGGCATGTTTCGTATTAGATGCGATCAGAGGAAAAGACGTAGAGTCAGCAATCGGTATTTTAACATACAACCCAAGATACGCATCAAGCGTTATATTAAAATTATTACAGTCAGCAATTGCAAATGCTGAAAACAACAACAATATGGATGTTAGCAAACTTTATATTGCTGAGTGTTACGCAGGTAGCGCTCCAACAATGAAGAGAATTAAACCTAGAGCACAGGGTAGAGCTTATAGAATCTTAAAGAGAAATAGCCACATTACAATCGTGCTCGATGAAAGATAGGAGGCAAAGTATGGGACAGAAAGTTAATCCACATGGCTTAAGAGTCGGAGTTATTAAGGACTGGGACTCAAAGTGGTACGCTGAAGCTGATTTTGCAGACAATCTTGTTGAAGATTACAAAATCAGAGAATATCTTAAAAAGAAATTATACAGCGCAGGTGTTTCTAAGATTGAAATCGAAAGATCATCTGACAGAGTGAGAGTAAACATTTATACAGCTAAGCCTGGTATCGTAATCGGTAAGGGTGGCGCTGAAATTGAAAAAGTTAAAGCTGAAGTTCAGAAAATGACAAGCAAGAAGTTATTTATGGACGTTAAAGATATCAAGAGACCTGACAAGGACGCTCAGTTAGTAGCTGAAAACATTGCTACACAGTTAGAAAACCGTGTATCTTTCAGAAGAGCAATGAAGTCTACAATGTCAAGAACAATGAAGAGTGGAGCTTTAGGAATTAAGGCTGCATGTTCAGGACGTCTTGGTGGTGCTGATATGGCTCGTACAGAATTCTATAGTGAAGGAACAATTCCACTTCAGACATTACGTGCCGATATCGAATATGGTTTCGCTGAAGCTGATACAACTTACGGAAAAGTAGGTGTTAAGGTTTGGATTTACAACGGCGAAATACTTCCAACTAAAGAAGGGAGCGATAAATAATGTTAATGCCTAAGAGAGTTAAACATAGAAAACAGTTTCGTGGTTCTATGAGAGGTAAAGCAACAAGAGGAAATAAGATCACTTACGGTGAATTTGGTATTGTTGCAACAGAACCAGCTTGGATTAAGTCAAATCAGATTGAAGCAGCTCGTATTGCTATGACTCGTTACATCAAGCGTGGTGGTAAAGTTTGGATTAAAATTTTCCCAGATAAACCAGTAACTACAAAACCAGCTGAAACACGTATGGGTTCCGGTAAAGGAACACTTGAATATTGGGTAGCAGTTGTTAAACCAGGACGTGTAATGTTCGAAATCTCTGGTGTTCCTGAAGAAATAGCTAGAGAAGCATTACGTCTTGCTACACACAAGCTTCCAGTAAAATGTAAGATTGTTTCACGTGAAGATTTAGAAGGCGGTGATAACAGTGAAAATTAAGACATATGTAGAAGATTTAAAGACAAAATCAGCTGCAGAATTAAATGATGAATTAGTAGCTGCTAAAAAGGAATTATTTAATTTAAGATTCCAGAACGCAACAAACCAGTTAGACAACACAAGCAGAATCAAAGAAGTTAGAAAAAATATTGCTAGAATTCAGACAGTAATATTTGAAAAGACAAACGCTGCTGAATAGTTTTAGGTTAATCCAATCCACTACAGGTGGAAAGTTAAGAAAGGAGAAATTGTTGTGGAAAGAAATTTAAGAAAAACACGTACAGGTAAAGTTGTAAGTGATAAGATGGATAAGACAATCACAGTTGCTGTAGAAGATCATGTAAAGCATCCATTATACAACAAGATCGTTAAAAGAACTTATAAGTTAAAAGCTCATGACGAAGAAAACCAGTGCGGAATTGGTGATACAGTAAGAGTTATGGAAACAAGACCATTATCAAAAGATAAGAGATGGAGACTTGTAGAAATTATTGAAAAGGCAAGATAATTTGCCTGGATTATAGAAGGAGGAATACAGCATGATTCAACAGGAAAGTAGACTTAAAGTTGCTGATAACACAGGAGCTAAAGAATTACTTTGCATCAGAGTTATGGGCGGATCTACAAGAAGATACGCAAGTATCGGTGACGTAATCGTTGCTACTGTAAAAGATGCAACACCAGGCGGTGTTGTTAAAAAAGGTGATGTAGTAAAGGCCGTAGTAGTTCGTACTGTTAAAGGCGCTCGTCGTAAAGATGGTTCATACATCAGATTTGACGAAAATGCAGCTGTAATTATAAAAGATGATAAGACCCCAAGAGGAACTCGTATTTTTGGGCCGGTAGCCAGAGAATTAAGAGAGAAACAGTTCATGAAAATTGTTTCTTTGGCACCAGAAGTATTATAGGAGGTGTGCTTAGATGTCAGCTATGAAGATTAAAAAAGGCGACACTGTTAGAGTAATCGCTGGTAAAGATAAGTTTAAAGAAGGAAAAGTTTCTTCTGTAGACAAAAAGAACAATAAGGTTACTGTTGAAGGTGTCAACATGCGTACAAAGCACACAAAACCAAGTGCTCAGAACCAGAATGGTGGCATTGTAACACAGGAAGGACCAATTGATGCTTCAAATGTAATGTATGTTCATAAGGGACAGCCAACAAGAGTTGGATACAAATTTGAAGACGGAAAGAAAGTTCGTGTTGCAAAATCAACAGGCGAAGTTATTGATTAATTGAGAGAGGAGGTCCGGAAAGTTGAGTAGACTTAAGGAGACTTATAAGAATGAGATTATGGATGCCATGACAAAGAAGTTCGGTTATAAGAACGTAATGCAGGTACCTAAGCTTGATAAAATTGTAATTAACATGGGCGTTGGCGAAGCTAAAGAGAACGCTAAGATTTTAGATACAGCTGTTAAAGATCTTGAAATTATTTCAGGACAGAAGGCTGTTGTAACAAGAGCTAAAAACTCAGTAGCTAACTTCAAATTAAGAGAAGGACAGCCAATCGGATGTAAAGTTACTCTTAGAGGAGAAAAGATGTACGAATTCTTAGATAGATTAGTAAACCTTGCACTTCCTCGTGTACGTGACTTTAGAGGAGTTAACCCAAATGCATTCGACGGAAGAGGAAATTATGCTTTAGGAATTAAAGAACAGTTAATTTTCCCTGAAATTGAATACGATAAAGTAGACAAAGTTAGAGGTATGGACATAATTTTTGTTACTACAGCTAACACAGATGAAGAAGCTCGTGAATTATTGACATTATTTAATATGCCATTTGCAAAATAGTTTTAGGAGGTAAATCCATGGCTAGAACTGCTATGAAAGTTAAACAGCAACGTAAAGCTAAATTCTCTACACAAGAATACAGTCGTTGTAGAATTTGTGGTCGTCCACATGCTTATTTAAGAAAATACGGAATTTGCAGAGTTTGCTTCCGTGAATTAGCATACAAAGGACAGATACCAGGCGTTAAAAAAGCAAGCTGGTAAGAGATAAATTGATAGGAGGAAAGAAACATGACTATGAGTGATCCAATCGCAGATATGCTTACAAGAATCCGTAACGCAAACACTGCTAAACATGATACAGTTGATGTTCCTGCATCAAAGATGAAATTAGCTATCGCTGAAATTCTTTTAAATGAAGGATATATCAAGAAGTATGAAGTCATTGAAGACGGTAATTTTAAAACAATCAGAATCACATTAAAATATGGTAAAGATAAGAATGATAAAGTTATTTCAGGAATCAAGAAGATTTCTAAGCCGGGTCTTCGTGTTTACGCTAGTAAAGACGAACTTCCAAGAGTTCTTGGAGGACTTGGAATTGCAATCATTTCTACAAACAAAGGTGTGGTTACAGATAAAGTTGCAAGAAAAGAAAACGTTGGTGGAGAAGTTCTCGCTTTCGTTTGGTAGGAAGAAAATAACGTTAAGAGATGAGATAAGATTGAAGAGTTTCTCTTCTTTCTTAGTCCAACTCTTCATTATTAATAAGGAGGTAACGGCATGTCACGTATAGGAAGAATGCCTATCGCTATACCAGCAGGAGTAACTGTTGATATTGCAGAAAATAATAAGGTGACTATTACAGGACCTAAGGGAACTCTTGAAAGAGTATTACCTGCGGAAATGGAAATTAAAAAAGACGGTGAAGAAATCATCGTTAGCAGACCAAATGATTTAAAGAAAATGAAATCATTACACGGTCTTACAAGAACACTTATCAACAATATGGTTGTTGGTGTTACAGAAGGATACCAGAAAGTTCTTGAAATCAACGGTGTTGGTTACAGAGGACAGAAACAGGGAAATAAATTAATTCTTTCATTAGGTTATTCACATCCAGTAGAAATGGAAGATCCAGAAGGAATCACAGTTGAAATGGATGGACAGAATAAGATAATAATTAAAGGTATTGATAAAGAAAAAGTAGGCCAGTACGCTGCTGAAATCAGAACAAAGAGAGCACCTGAACCTTACAAAGGAAAAGGTATCAAATATGAAGATGAAGTTATCAGACGTAAAGTTGGTAAGACTGGTAAGAAATAATTAAAGGAGTGTAAGAAATGATTAGTAAGAAATCAAGAAGCGAAATTCGTGTTAAAAAGCATAACAGACTGCGTAATCATTTAAGTGGAACAACAGAATGTCCACGTTTAGCAGTTTTCAGAAGTAATAATCATATGTATGCTCAAATTATTGACGATACAGTTGGAAAGACTCTTGTAGCTGCTTCAACACTTGAAGCTAAGAAAGAGTTAGAAAAAACTAATAACGTTGATGCTGCAGCATATGTAGGTAAGCTTATTGCTGAAAGAGCAATTGAAAAAGGTATTAAAGAAGTTGTTTACGATAGAGGCGGCTTTATATATCAGGGTAAAGTTAAAGCATTAGCTGATGCAGCTAGAGAAGCTGGATTAGAATTTTAGTTGAGGAGGATAACACACATGAGACGTGAAATAATTGATGCAAGTCAGTTAGAATTAGAAGAAAAAGTAGTGTCTATCAAACGTGTTACTAAGGTTGTTAAAGGTGGACGTAATGCCAGATTCTCAGCTTTAGTAGTAGTTGGAGACAAAAATGGACACGTTGGTGCAGGCGTTGGAAAAGCAGCTGAAATTCCTGAAGCTATTCGTAAAGGTAAAGAGGATGCTATGAAGAGTCTCGTAAGCGTACCAATGGATGAAAATAAGAGTGTAACATTTGATACAATCGGTAAATTCGGAAGTGCTTCTGTATTACTTAAGAAGGCTCCAGAAGGTACTGGTGTAATCGCTGGTGGTCCTGCTCGTAGTGTAGTTGAACTTGCAGGTATTACAAACATCCGTACAAAATCTTTAGGATCTAACAATAAGCAGAACGTAGTTCTTGCTACAATTGAAGGTTTAGCTTCATTAAAGACTCCAGAAGAAGTAGCTGCACTTCGCGGTAAATCTGTTGAAGAGATTTTAGGCTAGTAGGAGGTAATTAGAAATGGCAGATAAATTAAAAATTACTTTGGTAAAATCAACAATTGGAGCAGTTCCAAAGAATAGAAAAACTGTTGAAGCTTTAGGTCTTACAAAGATTAACAAGACAGTTGAAATGCCTGACAACGCTGCAGTCAGAGGTATGATTCAGAAAGTTAGACATTTAGTAAAAGTTGAAGAAATATAATCAATAGATAGGAGGTGCGACAATGGATTTATCAAATTTAAAGCCAGCAGATGGTTCAAAGCATAGTGATAATTTCAGAAGAGGCCGTGGACATGGTTCAGGAAATGGCAAGACAGCAGGTAAGGGTCACAAAGGACAGAAAGCTCGTTCAGGAAGCCCAAGACCTGGTTTCGAAGGTGGTCAGATGCCATTATATAGAAGAATTCCTAAGAGAGGTTTTACATGTATTAATTCAAAGAAAATAGTAGGTATTAATGTAAGTGCATTAGAAAGATTTGATAATGACACTACAGTTACTGTAGAAACTCTTTTAGAAAGCGGAGTTATTAAGAATCCACGTGATGGCGTTAAGATTCTTGGTAATGGCGAATTAACAAAGAAGCTTACAGTAAAAGTTAATGCTTTTAGTGAAGGAGCAAAAGCTAAGATTGAAAGCCTTGGCGGAACATGTGAGGTGATCTAATGTTAGAAACACTTCGTAATGCTTTAAAAGTTAAAGAAATAAGAAAAAGATTATTGTACACATTTATGATGTTAGTAGTAGTAAGATTAGGTAGTCAGATACCACTTCCATTTGTAAATGGTGATACAGTTAAATCAATAACATCACAGTTTAGCGAAGGGGCTTTCAGCTTCTTCGCTGCTATTACAGGTGGTTCAATGGAAAATATGTCTATTTTCGCATTGAGTATTACACCTTACATTACAGCTTCCATCATCATCCAGTTATTAACAATTGCAATTCCTAAGTTAGAGGAAATGCAGAAAGATGGTGAAGAAGGAAGAAAGAAACTTGCAGAAATTACAAGATATGTAACAGTAGCATTAGCACTTATCGAAAGTACAGCCATGACAATTGGATTTGCAAATCAGGGATTGTTTAATACAGATACAATCACAATCTCAAATATGAGTACATTCCGTCATGTTGGTGTAATCGTTATGGGCGTTGTTGCTATGACAGCCGGTTCAGCAGCACTTATGTGGATTGGTGAACAAATTACAGAAAGTGGTGTTGGTAATGGTATTTCTATCGTGTTAGTAATTAACATTGTATCAAGAATGCCAAGTGATATTGCCGGATTATTTACAAATTATGTAACAGGAGCAAGTTCAATTGGTGGAAAGATTTTAGCGATTATTATTATAATTGCTGTAGTAGTTGGAATTATTGCTTATGTAGTATGGCTTCAGGATGGTGTTCGTCACATCGGCGTTCAGATGTCTCAGAAAGTACAGGGAAGACGTCAGGTTGGTGGACAACAGTCAACAATTCCTTTGAAAGTTAATACTGCAGGTGTTATCCCAATTATCTTTGCATCATCAATTTTGCAATTCCCAGTTGTAATTGCACAATTTTTTGGAAAAACACCTGAATGGACAAACTATTTAAGTCAGTCACATTGGTGTAATCCTGCACATATGAAATATTCAATCGGATTTGTTGCTTACATAGTAATGATTATATTCTTTGCATATTTCTATACTTCAATAACATTTAACCCTAGAGAGGTTGCTAAGAACCTTAACGACAGAGGTGGATTTATTACAGGTATCAGAAGTGGTAAGCCAACAGTAGAATATTTGACAAATATATTAAACTACATTATTTTAATTGGAGCAATCGGACTTATTATTGCAGCTTGTATTCCAATTGTAGCTTCAGGAGTTGCTGGAGCAAATGTTTCTTTTGGTGGTACATCAATAATCATCATTGTAGGTGTTATTCTTGAAACAATAACAACAGTTAAATCAATGATGACAGAACGTAAGTATCAGAATGTAAAAGGAATCTTTTAGTAGCATAGGGGGCAGTCACCAGACTAGTCCCCTTGATTGCTAGAATAGAAAAATTAAGAAGTTGTGAGGATTGTAAACTATGAAAATAATTATGTTAGGCGCGCCTGGTGCAGGAAAAGGAACACAGGCAAAGATGATCGCTGAGAAATATAATATACCACATATTTCTACAGGGGATATTTTTAGAGCAAATATTAAAAATGGAACTGAATTAGGGAAAAAAGCTAAGGAATATATTGATCAGGGACAGTTAGTACCGGATGAATTAACATTAGACTTAGTTATGGATAGATTTAAAAAAGATGACTGTAAAAACGGTTATGTATTAGATGGTTTCCCAAGAACTATTCCGCAGGCACAGGCTTTAGATGAAGCGTTAAAAGCAATTGGCGAGAAAGTTGATTATGCAATTGATGTTGATGTGCCGGATGAAAATATCGTAAGAAGAATGGGTGGAAGAAGAGCTTGCGTATCTTGTGGAGCAACATACCACGTTGTATACAACCCAACTAAGGTTGAAGGCAAGTGTGACAGATGTGGAAACGATTTAATAATAAGAGATGATGATAAACCGGAAACAGTTTTGAAAAGATTAGATGTTTATCATAAACAAACACAGCCTTTAATTGATTATTATAATGAACAAGGCGTATTAAGAAGTGTTGATGGTACAATTGACATGAATGATGTGTTTGCTGCGATAAATGATATTTTAGGAGCATAACAATGGCGGTAACAATTAAATCAGAGAGAGAAATTGAACTCATGAGACAGGCAGGCAAGTATATTGCAATGGCTCACGCAGAGTTAGAAAAAGAAGTAAAGCCTGGAATGAGTACTTATCAAATTGATAAAATTGGTGAAGAAATAATTAGAAGTTATGGTTGTATTCCTACATGCTTAGGCTATGAAGGATATCCTGCTTCATTGTGTATTTCTGTTAATGATGAAGTAGTACATGGAATTCCAAGAAAAGACCGTTTTGTAGAAAATGGTGATATTGTCAGCTTAGATTTTTGTTTAAGCTATAAAGGATATCAGTCTGATTGCGCCAGAACATTGGCAATTGGAGAAATAAGTGATGATGCAAAACAGTTAATCGAAGTGACAAAACAATGTTTTTTTGAAGGAATTAAATATGCTAAAGAAGGTTGCCATTTATATCAGATATCAGCAGCTATAAATGATTATGCTGATAAATTCGGATATGGTGTAGTAAGAGACTTAGTAGGACATGGTATTGGTAGAGAAATGCATGAAGACCCACAAATTCCAAACTTCAGACAAAGAAGAAGAGGAATGAAGTTACAGGCTGGAATGACATTGTGCATAGAACCTATGATAAATATGGGAAGAGCAGATGTAGCATTTATGGATGATGATTGGACAGTAGTAACAGATGATGGAAGTTTAGCAGCTCATTATGAAAATACAGTTCTTATTACAAAAGGAGAACCGGAAATACTTACTTTGATTTAACCGAAAAAAAGGAGGATATATAAATGTCTAAAGCAGATGTAATTGAAATAGAAGGAAAGGTAATTGAAAAATTACCAAACACAATGTTTCGTGTTGAATTGGAAAATGGACATGTAGTATTAGCTCATATAAGTGGAAAACTTCGCATGAACTACATTAAAATTTTACCAGGAGACAAAGTAACAATTGAGATGTCACCATATGATTTATCTAAAGGAAGAATTATCTGGAGAGATAAATAATATGGTTGATAAATAAATTTAAAAGTTTTTGTTGCTATATTTTGACAAGTGTGTTAATATATATAACGGACTTTTTTTGAAAGGAGGATTTTTCAATGAAGGTAAGATCATCAGTTAAACCAATTTGCGAAAAATGCAAAGTCATTAAAAGAAAGGGAAGCGTTAGAGTTATCTGCGAAAATCCTAAGCATAAACAGCGTCAGGGTTAATTTCTGACATATTGAGTGAATATTTGGTTGTATTCACTTGTTTGTGCACTTTAAGAAGTTGTGTAATATCACAACGAATTAATTTGCGGCTGCAGTAGCAATATGCTACTATTAGATATTAGTAGTAAGAGAATTTTCAAGTACGTTTTCTTACTATATTAATCAGCGAATAGCTGAGAAACAGAATGTGGATGCTTAAAAATTGCTGATTAAGCATCAAGAAACAATTTAACGTTAGGTTACATGGGTGCGCACAACATTTCAGACGTGCAAAGCACGGGCTGCGTAATTTGTGGAACTTATCAATTTAACTAATGGAGGTTATACACATGGCTCGTATTTCAGGTGTTGATTTACCAAGAGAAAAGAGAGTTGAAATTGGCTTGACTTATATTTATGGAATTGGACTTCCAAGCTCACAGAGAATTTTAGCTGAAGCTAATGTAGATCCTAACACACGTTGTAAAGATTTAACAGACGATGAAGTTAAGAAGATTAGCGAAGTTATCGATGCAAGCCAGACTGTTGAAGGTGATTTAAGAAGAGAAATCGCTTTAAACATTAAGAGATTACAAGAAATTGGATGTTACAGAGGAATTCGTCATAGAAGAGGACTTCCTGTTCGCGGTCAGAAGACAAAGACTAATGCAAGAACAAGAAAAGGTCCAAAGAGAACTGTAGCAAATAAGAAGAAATAGTACCCATAAGGGAGGTTAGTTTAAAATGGCTAAAAAAGTTACAAAGAAAGTGACAAAAAAGCGTATTAAGAAAAACGTTGAACACGGACAGGCACATATCCAGGCATCATTTAACAATACAATTGTTACATTAACAGATGCTGAAGGAAATGCCTTATCATGGGCAAGTGCTGGTGGTCTAGGATTTAGAGGTTCAAAGAAATCTACTCCTTATGCAGCTCAGATGGCAGCTGAAACTGCAACAAAAGCAGCTTTAGTACATGGCTTAAAGACAGTAGATGTTATGGTTAAAGGTCCAGGTTCAGGTAGAGAAGCAGCAATTCGTGCTTTAGCAACTTGTGGACTTGAAGTTACAAGTATCAAGGATGTTACTCCTGTTCCACATAATGGATGTCGCCCACCAAAGCGTAGAAGAGTCTAATTTAGGAGGGAATAGAAATGGCAGTAAATAGAGTTCCTGTTCTTAAAAGATGTAGATCTCTCGGTTTAGATCCGATTTATTTAGGAATAGACAAGAAATCAAATAGAAACTTAAACAGATCTAGTAGAAAAATGAGTGAATATGGACTTCAGTTAAGAGAAAAACAGAAAGCTAAATTCATTTATGGTGTTTTAGAAAAACCTTTCAGAAATTACTTCAAGAAGGCTTCAAAGATGCCAGGTCAGACAGGTGAAAACCTTATGATTTTATTAGAACGTAGACTTGATAATGTTGTATTCCGTATGGGATATGCTAGAACAAGAAAAGAAGCAAGACAGATTGTTGATCATAAGCACGTATTAGTAAACGGAAAGCAGGTTAACATTCCTTCTTACTTAATTAAAGCAGGCGATGTTATCGAAATTAAAGAAGGTTGCAAGTCATCACAGAGATACAAAGATATCGTAGAAGTGACTGGCGGAAGAACAGTTCCATCATGGCTTGAAGCAGACCAGGAAAATCTTAAGGGTGAAATTAAAGAACTTCCAAAGAGAGAAGAGATTGATGTTCCCGTAGATGAAATGCTTATTGTCGAATTATATTCTAAATAAGCTTAAGCAATTCCCAATAAAGGAGGGGCTAATTAGTGTTCGATTTTGAAAGACCAAATATAATAACAGAGAAATCAGAAGATGGTAGATATGGTAAGTTTGTTGTAGAACCTCTTGAAAGAGGTTACGGAACAACACTTGGCAATGCATTAAGAAGAATTATGCTTTCTACATTACCAGGTGCAGCTGTAAGCCAGATTAAAATTGACGGAGTTCTTCATGAATTCAGTTCAATACCAGGTGTAAAAGAAGATGTTACTGAAATAATTTTAAATATCAAACAGCTTGCTATTAAAAACAATAGTGCTACTAATGAACCAAAGGTTGCACATATTGAAGCAAGTGGAGATTGTGTTGTAACAGCAGCTGATATTCAAGTAGATTCTGATATTGAGATTTTAAACCCAGAGTTGGTTATTGCAACACTTAACGGTGGCGCAGACAGCAAGCTTAGTATGGAATTAATTATCACAAAAGGCAGAGGATACATTAGTGCTGACAAGAATAAGAATGATAGTTTACCAATCGGCGTGATTGCTGTAGATTCAATCTACACACCAGTTGAAAGAGTAAATATGTCAGTACAGAATACTCGTGTAGGCCAGGTAACTGATTTTGATAAACTTACATTGGATGTTTATACAAACGGCACTTTGGAAACAGACGAAGCTGTTAGTTTAGCAGCTAAGGTTCTCAGCGAACACTTAAAACTGTTTATTGATTTGTCAGAAAATGCAAGAAATGCAGAAGTAATCGTAGATGCTGTAGATGATGAAATCGATAAAGTGTTAGAAATGAACATTGATGAGTTGGAATTATCAGTTCGTTCATACAATTGTTTGAAGAGAGCAGGTATCAATACAGTTGAGGAATTAACAAACAAGACTCCTGAAGATATGATGAAGGTTAGAAACTTAGGCCGTAAATCATTAGATGAAGTGCTTGCGAAGTTGAAAGAACTCGGCCTTGAATTGAGACCAAGCGATGAAAACTAATATTTATTAGTTTAAATATTATGGAGGTAAGAAAATGGCAGGTTATAGAAAACTTGGAAGAACTTCAAGTCAAAGAAAAGCTTTAATTAGAGGTCAGGTTACAAGTCTTTTAAATAACGGCAAGATTGTTACTACTGAAGCAAGAGCTAAAGAAATTCGTAAAGTTGCTGAAGGTCTTATTGCATTAGCAGTTAAAGAAAAAGATAACTTTGATGAAGTAACAGTTGTAGCTAAAGTAGCTCGTAAAGATAAAGATGGCAAGAATGTTAAAGAAGTCGTAGACGGCAAGAAAGTAACAGTATATGATGAAGAACAGAAGACAATCAAGAAAGATCAGCCTTCACGTCTTCATGCTAGACGTCAGATGAACAAAGTTCTTTACGATGTAACAGAAAATGCTACAGGTAAGAAGAAAGACAGAAAGAAAGTTGACTTAACTAACAAGTTATTTGATGAAATTGCTCCAAAGTATGCAGATCGTAATGGCGGATATACAAGAATTGTAAAAATCGGTCAGAGAAAAGGTGATGCTGCAATGGAAGTATTACTTGAATTAGTATAATAAATAAAGTTTAACTTATATATAAAACGGACAAATGTTGTTGATAAGGCAATGTTTGTCCGTTTTGTTATATAGGCTTTTTGTCAAGCATGGGGTTAATCCAAATTGTAAGAAAAGATAAATAAGTAATTATATTTTGCTACGCCAAATAAAACCAATAACAAAATTTTGACTATTATAAGGTGAAATATAAAACTATATAGAAAAAATTATTGCTATAATTTCAATTATGTGCAAAAATAAAGCGTGAATAAAACTTGAAATTCAAAACAATTTGAGGATATGACATGGGAATAATTAATATAAAACATTTGGTTCATAAATTTAAAGACAATGATGAAAATGCAGAAATAATAACAGCCATTGATGGCGTAGATCTTGATGTAGAAGAAGGACAGTTTATTGCAATATTAGGTCATAATGGTTCAGGTAAATCGTCTTTGGCAAAACATATTAATGCGTTGCTTGCTCCGACTGAAGGAACAGTTTTAATATCCGGGATGAATACTAAAGATGAAAAGAAAATTTGGGATATAAGACAACAGGCAGGAATGGTATTTCAGAATCCTGATAATCAGATTGTATCGGCTGTTGTTGAAGAAGATGTAGCATTTGGACCGGAAAATCTGGGTGTTCCAACCGAAAAAATATGGGAACAGGTAAATTATGCGCTAAAAGCAGTTGATATGACTGCGTATAGACTTCATTCTCCAATGAAATTATCAGGCGGACAGAAGCAAAGAGTAGCAATAGCAGGAATAATAGCAATGGAACCTAAATGCATTATATTAGACGAACCTACAGCAATGCTTGATCCAATTGGAAGGGAAGAAGTTATTTCAACATTAGAAGAACTGAACAAGGCTAAAAATATAACAATTATCTTAATTACACATCATATGAGTGAAACTATACATGCAGATAAAATATTTGTAATGAATAAGGGAAAAATAGAATTACAGGGAACACCAAGAGAAGTTTTCTGTGAAGTTGAAAAAATGAAGGAATTAGGACTTGAAGTTCCGCAGGTTACAGAATTAGGCTTTGAATTACAAAAGGAAGGCTTAAACATAAAAAATGGGACATTAGAGATAGATGAGTTAGTAGATGAGATAGTTAGGGTATACAATAATAACTAGGAGGCCAAAATGGGAATACGACTTGAAAATGTATGCTACACATATGGCAGTGATACTACAAGTGAAATAAAAGCGTTAAATAACGTTAATTTGGAAATAAATAAAGGTGAATTTGTTGCAATTATAGGACACACAGGCTCTGGAAAATCAACATTAATACAGCATTTTAACGGATTGGAAAGACCAAAGAGCGGAAATGTATTTTATAATAATGAAAATATATATGAAAATAATTATGATTTGCGAAAACTTAGATGCAAAGTCGGGCTTGTTTTTCAATATCCGGAGCATCAGTTATTTGAAGAAACAGTGCTTAAAGATGTCTGTTTCGGCCCAATGAATATGGGAATGAGTAGGGAAGAAGCAGAAAAAAAGGCTAAATTAGTGCTTGAACAGGTTGGAATAAACGAAAAATGCTATAACAAATCTCCTTTCGAACTGTCAGGCGGACAAAAAAGAAGAGTAGCAATAGCAGGAGTTCTGGCTATGAATCCAGAAATAATAGTCTTAGATGAACCAACTGCGGGATTAGATCCAAAAGGAAGGGATAAAATTTTAAATAGAATTAAAGAATTACATGATAATACAGGCATAGGAGTTATTTTGGTGTCTCATAGCATGGAAGATGTAGCAAATTATGCACAGCGCCTTATCGTAATAAATAATGGTAAGATAAAATATGATGGAATGCCAAAGGATGTATTTAAGCATTATAAAGAATTAGAAAAGATGGGACTTAAAGCACCCCAGATTACGTATATTATGCATAAGTTAAAAGAAAAAGGGTTAGATGTAGATGAGAATGTTATAACAATTGAAGAAGCACGTGAAAATATTATGCAATGTCTAAATAGAAAAGACATTTAGAACAATAGTAATAATATATAGAAAGGTATGCAAAGTCGTAATTTAATAGATACTAAAAAGACTTTGAATTAGATAGATAAATGGCAGAAATAACATTAGGACAATATTATCCTGAAAATTCAATAATTCATAAATTAGATCCTAGGGTAAAACTATTTGGCACTTTAATATTTATAATAGCTATTTTTTCAACAAATAACATTATAGGATTACTTGCAATTGTAATGTTTTTGGCAATTATAATAAAAATATCTAAAGTACCATTTGCAAAAATAATAAAAGGGATAAAAGGAATATTATTTTTACTTGTATTTACGATAGTGTTAAATATTTTATTTACCCCAGGAACACCAATCATAACATTTTGGATAATTAAAATAACTAAAGAAGGATTAATAACAGGTGGATTTTTAACATTTAGATTAACATTTTTAGTGTTGAGTACATCTGTTTTGACATTAACCACTACACCTAACGATTTATCAGACGGATTGGAAAAATCATTTGCATTTTTAAATAAAATACACTTTCCGGTACATGAAATGGCAATGATGATGTCTTTAGCCTTAAGGTTCATTCCGACTTTAGTTGAGGAAACAGAGAAAATAAAAAAAGCTCAAATGGCAAGAGGAGCAGACTTTGAAACAGGCGGACTTATGCAGCGTGTTAAAAGTTTAATACCATTGTTAGTACCACTATTTGTTTCTTCTATAAGAAGAGCGCTGGATTTAGCGATGGCTATGGAAGCGAGATGTTATCATGGTGGCAATAGAACAAAATTAAAACCACTTGTTTATAAGAAAAAGGATAAAATATCATATTTAGTATTAGTTGGCTTTTTGTGTGTGATATTAGGAGCAGGATTTGTTACGAATAATTTAGTGATGTTTAAGTTTCTGAGCATAAAAGCAAGCTAAAATATGATAAATATATTAGTAAAAATAAAATTGTATTAATAAACAATAGAAAAATAAAATAAGTTATTAATAATTTGCAAATATAATCTTGTAATATATACAATTAATCGTTTATTAGGAGAATTATAAATAAATGAAGAGAGTAAAATTAATTATAGCGTATGATGGCACAAATTATTGTGGATGGCAAATACAAATAAATGGAATAACTGTAGAGGAAGTGCTTAATAAAGCTATAAGTGAATTGACAGGAGTAGAAACAGCTGTTATTGGAGCGAGTAGAACTGATTCGGGGGTCCATGCTATGGGAAATGTAGCTGTTTTTGATACGGAATCAAAAATTCCGGGTGAGAAATTTTCATTTGCATTAAATCAAAGACTGCCTAATGATATTAGAATACAAAAATCAGAGGAAGTTCCGCTGGAATGGCATCCGAGATTTTGTAATAGTACAAAAACATATGAATATAAGATTTTAAATAGAAAATTTGATATGCCAACGCAGAGACTATATACCCACTTTGTATATATGCCCTTAAATGTTGAAAAAATGAAAGAAGCAGCAAAATATATAGTAGGAGAACATGACTTTGCAAGTTTTTGCTCATCGGGAAGTCAGGTTGAAAGTACAGTTAGAACCGTATATAGATTAGAGGTAGATAAAAATGACGATGTCATATCAATAATAATATCTGGTAATGGGTTCTTATATAATATGGTGAGGATAATTGTAGGTACTTTAATAAAAGTAGGATTGGGAGTATATCCACCAGAATATGTAAAAGAAATAATAGAGGCAAAAGATAGAAATGCAGCGGGACCTAAAGCACCGGCATGTGGCTTAATGCTGGTTAAGATAGACTATGAGGATTGAATGAAAAAATAACTATAAACTAAAGTCTAAGAAGAAATAGAAAATATGATGATTCCACCATATAGAAGATTATTCTATATAGTGGAATTTTCTTTATTAATTGCACAAAATATTAAAGTTAGACAAATAAAGAGGGTAGAATTTAAATTTGCAAGATAACATACAAATGAAGAATGAAGAAAAATAAATAAAATTGAAAAAAAGTGTTGACAATTGTATATAAAAGTTGTATTCTATTCAAGCTGACTGTTGAGACAGCAGTTCAGACAGAAAAATTTAATTGATTCTAAGTTTTGAATAACGAAGAAAAATATAAAAAAGTTGTTGACAAAGCAGAACAATCGTGATAATATGAACGAGTTGCTGCTGAAACGGCAACAAGCAAAACAAGAACATTGATAATTGAACAGCAACCATCCCTGAAAATGAATAAAAGATTTTCAGTGAACGTCATCAGAAATGATGAATTCCAAAACAACAGTAATTGATGGAAGAATGGCTAACGTCATTCTGAAATGGATTAAAAACTTTAAACGAGAGTTTGATCCTGGCTCAGGATGAACGCTGGCGGCGTGCTTAACACATGCAAGTCGAACGAAGCACCATGGACAGAATTTTTCGGAAGGACGACTATGGCGACTTAGTGGCGGACGGGTGAGTAACGCGTGGGTAACCTGCCCTGTACTGGGGGACAACAGTTGGAAACGACTGCTAATACCGCATAAGCGCACAGCATCGCATGATGCAGTGTGAAAAACTCCGGTGGTACAGGATGGACCCGCGTCTGATTAGCTAGTTGGTGAGG